>JALEGH010000011.1 GCA_022763065.1 Alphaproteobacteria bacterium | reverse complement strand
GGAGGATTTCATTGATTTCATTACGAAGGGTGGGGTTCACATTGGCATAATAGACATACCAAATTTCAAAATTCTGCGGCACAGGCGGTAAGCTGTCGGCACGCATCCGGTCGAGCGCTTGGCGCGCAAAATTGTCGGCAACATCCATGTCATGTGCGTAGAATTCTGTAGCTGTTGCCATTTTTATTGTCGCTCCCCCGCCATACTATTCAGCTCCCCACTCTATATCCATTTGGTTGTGGGATCAAACTTTTCTGTTGGTGCCGATTTCAGTGCCTCGGGCACCGCGTCTACACTATCCACTGTGATAAAGAGCTTCAGGTCTTCTTTGCGCATAAAGCCTTCTTTGGCAATATTTTCTACTGTCTCTAACAGTTTCGTCCAATAGCCGTTTAAATTGACAACCACAATCGGCTTGTCATGAAGGCCTAGCTGTTTCCATGTCAAAAGCTCGAATAATTCATCCAGCGTTCCCAACCCACCGGCCAAAATGACAAAGGCTTGTGATTTATCAACCATCATGGCCTTTCTGACATGCATGGTATCAACCACGTGAAGCTCTGTCAGGTTTGTATGTTCTATTTCACGCTCTTGAATATGTTCCGGAATAATACCAATGACCGGTGCTTTATTTTCAAGCGCAGAATCAGCTACTAGCCCCATCAGGCCAACACGTCCGCCACCATAAACGACGCCCCAGCCTTCTTTGGCAATGAGGGCGCCCAATTCTACGGCTGCATCTTTATAGATTTGGTCTACTTTCGAAGAAGATCCGCAATACACGCATACATTTTGAATATCTGTCATTTCTTTCAATTACTTTTAATTATTTTGTTTCCGTCTCTTCTTTTATCTGAAGCGCGAATTTCTTACCAGTCCACAATATCGTCTTAGGCATACAATTTTTATCTTTGAGGGTAAGAGTGGCATGGCATTGTGCTTGCTCTTCTCCACTTTCCTCATTCGCCTCTTCCTGCGTCCCTTCCAAAACCAGATTTAACTTCTCCTGACAAACACCTTCGGTGGTCTCTTCTTCCATCACCGGAAAGGTAAAAATCTCGGCTTTGGGCCGCCCCAAGGGAGGATTTTGAACAATGGCCACAATCTTCTCACCGGAAAAAGCGGCAGACAGAGTTTCCTCCGCGCCTTCTTCTTGGTCTTCTTGTTCTTGGGCGGGCAGTTTTTCCCGCTTGAGCTGAACGCCCTCCATAATAAATTCATCTTCTCCGTCACAATTCAAATCATAGCTTTTACGTCCGCCATAGTCCCAATAAATGCCGGGGCGGTCCTTAACCAATGCATTCATCCAGCGCGGAAAAGTTCCATATTCCCGTGGTGCTTCAGGATTTTCAACATCGCCAAATACGATACCCAATAAATCAGCCCGATCTTCTGTCACCCGGGCCATACAGGAAAGCTCATGCACACGTTTGAGCGAAGGAGTTTCGGTTTGCGCGCTTTCCCACATACATTCGGCGTCGCGATAGCGTAGCCATGTTTGCTGTAGCTCCTTTAATTCTTCTAATTTTTCGCCTTCTAATGTCGCACCCAATTTTTTATAAACGACATTTAATCGGCGCTGCGCGCTATCCAGATGACGCTTGAGACATCTTTGAATACTGGCCGTACTTTCCGCTTGATCACAATAGCCGCCATGTCCTTTCACGCCGCCAGAAACTTGCGCCTGCACAGCTCCACCCATACATATGAAAACGACCAATATTAAAATAATGCGGTACATACTCAAAAACCTGTATTCTATTGAAAAAATAAGACCTTACATTTATATATAACCTGTATGCTCTGTGCTTCACAAGCGCAAGATCAACCTTATCGCAAAATAAAAGGACCTGACCCATGCTCGATACCATGCTCAAACCCAAAATTGATCCTTATCTTGAAAAAATGGCCGAAAAACTCCAGACCATTGGTGTCGGCCCAAACCAGATCACACTTTACGGCTTTGTTGTTGGGATGTTGGGATGTGTTGCCATTGCTTTTGGCAGTTATATGTTTGGTCTTGTGCTCATCTTGCTGAACAGGATCACGGATGGTCTGGACGGCGCGGTTGCCCGCTTTTCCAAAAGCCACAAGATGAAAAAGGAAACTACTGCTTTAGGTGCTTATCTTGATACGATTCTTGATATGATTTTGTTTGGTGCTTTTGTTTTTAGCTTTGGTTTTGCCTCTATCCACGCGGACGCGGCTTCTTTTCTTCTATTCTCGCTCATGGGTGTATTCATTACCGATTTGGGCGCGCATATGCTTGCCAATATCAAACCCAAAACAACAATAGAAGAAAATACCAAAGGCTTCTATCATCCGACACGCTGGATGGAAGGTACGGAGATTATCATCATGATGGTTTTATCTTGTGTATTTCCGGCGGCCTTCGGGATATGGGCGCTTATTTTTGGTATCATGTGCTGGGTCACAACGACTAGCCGTATCTGGGATGCCTTCACCACGGCCAATCCGGCCTTGCGTGATATGGTGCCGGCCAATGAGGTCAACGAGGTTCTTTCCAATGTAACGCACAAGGTTCAGGAAATGGGCAGCAATATTGCAAAGTTTTCAAAAGAGGGAAAAGGCGAAGACGTTGTGGCTGAAGAAACTGAAACGACGGCCAAAAAGACAGCCCAAAAAACACCGACAAAGTCCCGTAAAAAGAAAAAAGAGGCTTAAAGGTTGATCAGCCCATCATATTACTGGGGCCGGTTTTTGTAAGGTCTCTTTGCAAGTTCGCTTGCGCCTGATTGGTCCAGCTTGTGTTAGGGCCTTGCAGCATGTTTGCAACAACCGGATTGTGAGCGACAATATTGCATTGCGGTACGTTAGGAATATTCTCCATTCCGTCAAGTGACGTACCTGCAATTGCGCAACTGCCTATCACCTCTGGTGAACCGGTTTTTAATTCTGGTCCTTGCTGGGCCATAAGTTGTTCCGAGAACTCGGCGCAGACTTTTCCAAATTGATTACCTAATTCACCTAGCATACCTTACACCCAACTTGACGTTGTTTCTTCAACAACGGCCTCTTTTTCAAAATCTGGTGCTTTGGGTCCTTTCTCCATATTCTTTACAAGTTGCATCGCGTTACCCTGCCCAATCGCAGGTGCCATCTTGGCCACTTTTGCGCCGACTTCCTGCTCTGCTTTCATCGCCTGTCCTAATTTTTTCTCAGACGCTAGTTTTGCGCTCACTTTATGCTGCACTTCCTTGTGAAGTTCTGCGGTGGTTTTTCCCATACCATTGGCCTTTCCCATTTTCCCGGGATTTTGTGCAAATAGATTGAAACATTCGCTTCGCTCGGACAGTCCAGCAGGGGTTCCACCACCGATGCAACGAGAGGTTTTTGATTTTGTGCCACCAAATAAATCACCGCCAATTTCGCCACCGGTTAAATCTTCCATGGTTCGTTGGCCTGCGCCGGCTTTTGCCGGATTCCAACCTTCGGTGCATAATTTGGATACCATGCTAACCCCTTGGGTCAGCGCGCCGACACCTACCGCCTCCATTGCCACATCGCACCCGACAGAAAAGCGGTTTTCTCCGGCCTGTTTTATGGGTGTCGTAGAACTTTTTTCACCAGCAGAATGTGCAGAAGCTTGTTTCGATGCATCATGTGCTTGCGGTTTTTGGGACGCTTCGGCGGCTTGTACTTCTTGCTGCTGCGCAATGACTTGCCGTTGCTGCGTCTCGGCTATTTGCACAGACGCGCCAGCCTGCTCTTTCGTTTGCTGAATTAAAGCAGCAGAATCTTCTCCGGTAACATCTGCAATATGGTGTGACAAATTAAACCCCTAAAATCCTCTTAATTTCCTGCCCCATTTTAGCGGTTTTTCCCTAATAAAGTGCTAATTTTCAAGGCTTTATTGTATCTTCAGGGTAACGAATTAGGCTTTCCGGATGCAAATTTGAAGGATTTTAAGCGGATGGAAATGTTTAAAACATTGATTTTATTGTATTTTTTATTAAAAACCTATGCGGCGGTAGGAAAGTGCTTCGGCCACATGATTTTCGCCGATTTCGCCCTCCATTCCGGCCAAATCGGCAATGGTGCGGGCCACCCGGATCAGGCGGAAATAGCCCCGTGCAGATAAATTCATGTGTGTAGCCGCCTTATCCAACAGCGCTTTGGCAGACGCGCTCAAGGGCATTGCCTGTTCCAGCACTTCCCCATCTGCATGGGCGTTAAGGGTCATGTCCTTTCCTGCACCTAATGCGTTATATCTGGCGGTTTGAAGCTCCCGCGCTTTTGCAACACGCGCCGCTACTTGGGCGGAGCTTTCCCCGCTTTCCTTATTCAAGTCCGTAACCTGTACTGCCGGTACATCGACTTGAATATCAATCCTGTCGAGTAAGGGGCCGGAGAGCTTGGCCTGATAATCCAATCCGCATTTGGGTGCTTTGGTGCATTCGCGTTCCGCCGTTCCCAAATAGCCGCACCGGCACGGATTCATCGCGGCTACTAGTTGAAAGCGCGCTGGATAGGTCACATGGCGATTGGCCCTTGCCACCAGTGCTTGTCCGGTTTCCAAGGGCTGGCGCAGCGCCTCTAACGTCGATCTGTTAAATTCCGGCAATTCATCCAAAAACAACACCCCCCGATGGGCCAGTGAGGCCTCCCCCGGTTTGACCTTATGCCCACCGCCAATCAAGGCAGGCAAAGAGGCGGAGTGGTGCGGATCGCGGTAAGGTCTGGTTTGCATCAATCCTCCTTCCGGTAATGTGCCGGATAAGGAATGGATCATGGATACTTCCAGCGCTTCACGTGGGGTGAGCGGTGGTAAGATAGAGGGCAAACAGCTGGCCAACATGGATTTACCTGATCCTGGCGGACCGCTCATGAGCATATTATGCCCGCCCGCCGCCGTCACCTCCAAGGCACGCTTCGCGCTTTCTTGTCCTTTCACATGGACCAAATCCCGCGCGGCCATATTGGCCGGCGTCAAATCGCCCTCAACCCGCCCTTCGGGACGGGCCAAGACTTGTGTGCCCTTGATATGGTTTATAAGTTGCAAAAGATGCGCCGGGGCTAAAACCGGGAAATCCGTGCCAGCCCAGCTGGCCTCCCCGCCGCAGGCTGCGGGACAGATCAGGCTGTTATCATTGCTGGCCGCGTGAATAGCTGCGGGTAAAACTCCTGTGACAGGGCGAATGGCCGCATCCAGGGATAATTCCCCCAATACCACATAATCTCTCACCTCTTCCTTGGACACGACCTCCATTGCCGCCAGCAAGCCCAGCGCGATGGGAAGGTCATAATGACTGCCTTCCTTATTCACATCAGCCGGTGCCAAATTGACCGTTAAACGTTTGGGCGGCAAAGACAGGCCCAGTGCGTGCAGGGCGGCACGGACACGCTCTTTACTTTCCGCTACGGCCTTATCCGGCAACCCCACAATGGTAAAGGCCGGCAGGCCGCTTGAAATTTGTACCTGCACATCCACAGGGCGCACATCCACCCCCTGAAACGCTATAGTTTTAATCGTCGCGACCATTTAAATGTTCTTCTTTTGTTTTCTGTCTTAATATCAAATTATGTTTCCTTACATCGAAAAGCAAGCTAAAAAAGGGCATGCTTCATAAAGCACAACAAAAACGGATCAGGATTTATCGAGGACCGGGGGTAAGTGAGCTTACTACGCAACTGCTTACCCAGCGCTTTGCCGATTTTGGACTTGTGGCACACCCTATTACCGCCAAAGAAATTAAAAACCCTGATTATCAT
>JALEGH010000010.1 GCA_022763065.1 Alphaproteobacteria bacterium | reverse complement strand
ACCGGAATAGGAATTGAGCATAGAGACAATCACCGGCATATCCGCGCCGCCAATCGGAATGATGAGCAAAATACCGATTAAGAGAGAAAGGGCTAGCAAGGTCCAGAAAATGAAAGGACTTTCACTGATACATAGAATAAAAATCAATATGATGAGCACACCGCCCAAAATGGCGTTGAGAAGATGTTGATTGGCAAAAGTGAAAGGCTTTCCTGAAATCGTACCTTGCAACTTTCCCCATGCGATGATGGAACCGGTGAAGGTGATGGCTCCGATCGCAAGTCCTAAGGATAGCTCAATCAAGCTACCGGGGTGGATATTACCGGCTTGACCAATGCCGTAGCTCTCAGGTCCGTAAAAGGCAGCAATAGCAACAAAAACGGCGGCTAAACCCACAAGGGAGTGAAACGCGGCAACCAATTGCGGCAAGGCGGTCATTTCAATTTTCTTGGCAATGTAAGCGCCGATGCTACCGCCGATAAGAAGCCCCAAAATAATCATTCCCCATGATTGTGTGGAGAAAAACAACGTCGTTGCGATGGCAATTGTCATGCCGGATATGCCGTAGACGACACCTTTTTGCGCGGTCTCAGGACCGGATAGGCCGCGCAGGGCCATAATGAAACAAATGGCAGAGGCCAGATAAGAAAGCGTGAGTAATGTTTCCATGATTATTTGTCCTGTTTTATGCCTTCTTTTTAAACATGGCAAGCATGCGTTTGGTCACGATGAAGCCGCCGAAGATATTAATGGCGGCGAGTATCACAGCCAAAAACCCCATAAGTTTTGAAAAGCTCATTTCTACCGGGCCTGCCGCGATGAGGGCGCCGACGATAATGACGCTGGAAATCGCATTGGTAATCCCCATCAAAGGAGAGTGCAAGGCGGGAGTAACGTGCCATACAACGTAATAGCCGACAAAGCAGGCTAAAATAAAAACGGTCAAACCGCTTAAGAAAAAATCACCATGCCCTCCGGCAATTTGGGCGAAGGCCTCACTGGCTTGTAGGGCCATATCTGCGGCTTGGTCAGCTAAATCTTTGGCTTGCTGCGCCAAAAGGGCGGCGTTTTCGCTGGGGTCTATATTCGGATTTTGTGGATCGCTCATGAGGTCTTATCCTTTTGCCACTTTTTTGGTTTTTGTTGATTTCTTAGTAGATTTTTTCGCTGTTTTACTTGTTGTCTTTTTGGCTGGCTTTTTTGCACTTGTTTTCTTAGAGGGTGATTTCGCAGGTGCTACGAAATGCGGGTGTATAATCTTCCCCTTATGGGTCAGTGCGACACCTTTTATGATTTCATCTTCCCAATCCATGTTGATTTGTGCTTTTTTGTTTTTTTCTTCTGTAATGAGAGAAACAAAGTTTAACAAATTCTTGGCGTATAAAGCAGAAGCATCAGTGGCCAAGCGGGCAGGGATATTTTGATGCCCGATAATGGTCACATCATGCTTTTGGATAACTTTGTCACCTTCGGATAATTCAACATTACCGCCTGCGCTGGTGGCCATATCAACAATGACAGATCCGGGTTTCATGGATTTTACCATTTTTTCGCTTATAAGCTTAGGGGCTGCGCGCCCGGGAATAAGCGCCGTTGTAATCACAACATCTTGTTTGGCGATTGTTTCTTCAACGAGAGCAGCTTGTTTCTTTTGATAGGCTTTGGACATTTCTTTGGCATAGCCGCCAGAGGTTTCGGCCTTTTTAAATTCCTCATCTTCAACGGCGACAAATTTGGCACCGAGAGACTGGACCTGTTCTTTGGCGGCAGGGCGTACATCCGTGGCTGATACAACCGCGCCCAAGCGTTTTGCGGTTGCAATGGCCTGAAGACCGGCGACACCTGCGCCCATGACAAAGACTTTGGCAGGCGCAATTGTACCTGCGGCGGTCATCATCATTGGAAAAGCGCGTGCGTAGTGCTGCGTTGCATCCAAAACAGCCTTATATCCGGCCAAATTTGCTTGGGAGGAAAGGACATCCATGCTTTGTGCGCGTGAAATACGCGGCACCAGTTCCATTGACAGGGCGGTGATGTTTTGTTTCGCGCAAATCTCAACAAGCTCTTTATTTTGAAAAGGGTTAAATAACCCGATGAGCAGAGCGTCTTTTTTTAAATTTTCAATTTCTGAGGCCGAGTTTATTTGAACGCGCAGAACGATATTGGCGTTCTTGATGGCCTCTTGTGGGGTTTTAGCGATTGTTGCGCCTGCGTCTTTGTAATCTCCGTCCAGATAATTTGCCTTTTCGCCCGCATTACTTTCAACAATGACGTCAAACCCCATTTGCGCGAATTTTTTCACTGTTTCAGGAGTTGCGGCAACGCGGGTTTCCTGGGGGCAAGGCTCTTTTATTATGGCAATTTTTGACACGAGACGCATTCCCTCACTTTTTTGCAAATTAAGATGGTTGTAGCAGGAGTTTGCATGATTTCAGAGCATTTGTGAAGCATACAGAGTAATGTTTACCCCGAAAATTTGCGTAAAAACTTGCTAAAACCTTCAGAAAGATTTAAATTTGTAGTGTTAGCGTTGACTGCATTCGCAGCTCCATGGCATTCGCCGATTTCATAAGGTTTTTCACATGAAAAATTCCAGCCTGTTTATGGTTTTAATGGCCTCTACGGTTATCACCGTGGCGGCGCCTGTGCCTGCGCGTGCCGAAACGCTGGGTGAGTCTATTGATATGGCGATTGCTTCACATCCGAGCGTTGATACGGCCTTGGCAGGAAAGGTTATTGCCAAGGAAGAATATGCGGAGACACGATCCGGCCTGTTTCCTGAATTGTCTGCTAATCTATCGGGGGGGCGTATATATTCTGACAATAGTACAAGCCGGGGGCTGACTGTTGATAGAGGGGCAGCTTATTCGTGGCTGGGGGAGGGGAGCGCGACGCTGACCCAGCCTTTATTTGATGGGTTTGGTACATGGCACCGTATGGATGCAGCCAAAGCGCGGAGCTTATCTGCCGATTATACGGTGATTGACCAAAAAGAAAATTTAAGCCTTCAGGCAACGCAGAGCCATATTGCCGTGATGCAGGCGCAAGATACGCTTGATAAGACGCAGTCTTATTACAATGTGATTGAAGATTACTTGGAGCGTATTCAGCTTATGGTTGATGAGGGGGTGGCCGATGAATCCGAAGCTGCGCAGGCGCGTAATATTAGCCTGAGCCTCAAAAGTACGCTCACCGATTATGAGGGCCAGTTGGAGGCGGCCTACGCCGGGTACCGAGAAATTGTAGGGCAAATGCCTAAAAGTGACCTTGTGAAGCCGCGCATTGTCGATCATTTGTTTGGACAGGATTTGGAGGGGATGCTCAGCGAGGCGAAAAGCACACATCCCCTTATCGTGTCGGGCCTTAAAGAGCTGGAGGCGTCCGGTTATGATGTAAAAAGCGAGAGAAGCGCTTTTTATCCGGAAATTGATGGAGAGCTGTCGTATTTGCAGAAAGATCAAAAGGAAGAGATTGGCGGGGAGCTGGAAGATGCGCGCGCGCTCCTCAAAATGACATGGGATTTTGAAACAGGCGGTGCGCAACAGGCCAGAGTGCGCAAGACGCAGGCGCAATATTCTGAAATTTTGGCGCAAAACCGCGAGACTGTAAGGGCTATAGAAGGCGAGTTAAGGCGGGCTTACGCGGAATACGAAACGGCGCGAAATCAATTGGATTTGGTCAAGCAGCGTGAAAAAGTCACCAAGGAATTATTTGATGCTTATGAGGTTCAGTTTGAAGGGGCGCGGGTTCGGTTGTTACAGCTTATGCAGGCGGAAAATCAGCTTTTTGGGGCGCAGCTGGAATCTATTACGGCTGAATACCGTTATCTTTTGGCCCAGTACCGTGTGCTTGCTAGTATGGGGAAGCTGTATGACACCATGCAGGGTGATTTTGCTTTTGCAGAAAATTTTGCACAAAATGAAGAGGTACAGGTTTCTGAAGTTGTTGAGCAGGAGAATGTCGATTATGTCACCCATGAAGATGTGTTAGAGACATCTGATGATCTTGTTGAAGAGATTCACAGCAATCAAATCAAATGATATAGTTCATTTGGTTAAAACGAAGAGGCAGGATCTTTTTTAACGCTTATGACAGATAGCACAACATCGCAGGCCAAAATTATTGATCCTTTATTGGAATGTCTGGTTTTTTTAACCTCCCATTATGGCCGGACAAAATCGGCACAGGCTTTGACGGCTGGTCTGGCATATGGTGAGGGGAATATGGGCCCCGCCCTTTTTTGTGAGGCGGCGCAGCGTATCAATTTGAAAGCGCAAATTGTAAGGCGCGATAGACTCAAGAAAATTCCAGCTCCCGTGTTGCCTGCTGTTTTGATACTAGAAGATGAACAAGCTTGCGTTCTTCTTAACATCAATGAAAAGGAACATAGCGCGACAATCTGGTCACCGGAAACGGGCTCTGAACGCTCGGTCCAATTGACTGATTTAAAACAATCCTATCAGGGCTATGCCATTTATGTGCATCCCAAGGCCGAATTTGTTGATGCGGATGCGCCGCATGCCAAAGATACGGATCGTCACTGGTTTTGGGGAGCAGTATTCGAGAATAAATTAATTTACGGGCGCGTGGCACTGGCCGCGATTTTGATTAATTTATTTGGTCTAACAGGCCCTATTTTTATCATGAACGTCTATAACCGCGTTATTCCCAATAATGCGATTGAAACAGGTTGGGTGCTCGGGATTGGTGCGCTTACCGTTTTCCTGTTTGATTTTATCATGCGTAATTTACGTGGCTATTTCATTGATCTGGCCGGTCGGCGCATTGATGTGATGGCCGGACGGCGGATTTATGATCAGCTTTTAAATATGAAGCTGGCTGAACGCCCAACATCAAGCGGATCATTTGCCAATATGTTACGGGATTTTGATTCTGTCAGAGATTTTGTGACCTCGGCGACGCTTACGACCGTGATTGATTTACCTTTTACTTTTTTATATCTCTTCGTGATCTGGATGCTTGGCGGGCCAATCGCGTTTATTCTGGCAGTTCTCATTTTCATTGTTTTCTTTGCCGGGATGCTTTTGCAAATTCCGTTGAAGGCGCTGGTGCGTAAATCAACCAAATCAGCCGAAGCCAAGCATGGTCTTCTCATTGAAACCATTCACGGGTTGGAGACAATTAAGGCCGTTGGTGCAGATGGGCGGATGCGGGAGCGTTACAGCCGCTTTATTGCAGAAAATGCAGGCTACAGTCAAAAGTCCAGATTTGTATCCGGCTTGGGTGTAAATATCTCCATGCTGGTGCAACAAACGGCTTCTATTTTTGCGGTTTTGCTCGGCATGTATCTGGTTGCGGAATCTCAAATGAGTGTGGGGGCCTTAATTGCGTGTGTTTTGTTGGGCGGGCGTGCGATTACGCCGATCGGGCAGATGGCTAATTTGATGAGCCGTTATCACGGGGCGAAAACCGCGCTCAAAACACTTAATGATATTATGAACAAGCCTGTGGAGCGGCCTTCGGTGACGCAGTTTTTACATCGCCCTGATTTGAAAGGGAAGATTACCTTTCGCAAGGTTTCTTTTGTTTATCCGAACACGGACCGCAAAGTTTTAGACGGGGCGAGCTTTATTGTGCAGGCCGGGGAGAATGTTGGCATTATTGGGCGTATAGGTTCAGGCAAGAGCACAATGGCGCGCTTGTCGATGGGGCTTTATGATCCTACGGAAGGCACGATTTTATTAGATGATACGGATTACCGCCAGATTGATCCGGCGGATTTACGTCGCAATGTGGCCTATATCGCACAGGATGTTGTTTTGTTTAACGGCACAGTACGTGAAAATATTGCGATGAGTGTCCCACATGCAAGCGAAGAGGAAATTTTAAGGGCGGCGACGGAAGCAGGTGTTCATGGCTTTATCTCAGAACATCCAATGGGCTATGATGCGCCTGTAGGAGAGCGCGGGGAAGGGTTAAGTGGAGGGCAGCGTCAATGTGTTGCTTTGGCGCGCGCCATGTTATTGCAGCCCAATATTTATATTTGTGATGAGCCGACAAATGCCATGGATATTCAGTCTGAAACGACGTTTGTGAAACATATTGAGGAACAAACCAAAGACAAGACACTTATTTTGATTACGCATCGTCAGCATCTTCTAAGCCTCGTGGAACGGCTTATTTTGGTTGATCACGGGCGTGTAATTATGGACGGGAAGCGTGATCAGGTCTTGCAGGCCATCGCGGCGGGTAAAGTGCAGGTGCCAAATTCTCCTTCCTCGGAAGACGGGGGTGCGAATGGTTGAAGATAAGGATTTTATGGATGAATTGGAAGCTGCTAGCCGGTTAAAGCCTTCTGCGGCCTCTCACTTTATGTTGCTTACCGTGGCTTCTCTTGTTGCGGCGTTTGTGATTTGGTCGAGCACGTCTGAGATTGAAGAAATTACCAGAGGTTCCGGTCAGGTTGTCCCGACGCAAGAGATACAAGTGGTGCAGAGCTTGGAAGGTGGAATTTTAGAAGAAATTCTCGTGCGTGAAGGAGAGAAAGTTGAAAAAGGCCAAGTCATTGTCAAAATCAGTGACATTATGTTTGCCTCCGAAGGGCGTGGAACAGAAGCCAGAGCCTTGGCGCTTCAATCCAAAAAAGACCGTCTTGAGGCCGAAGCTAATGGAACGGCTTTTAAGGTTTCTAAAGAGGTCGCTGAAAAATATCCTGATATTGCGCGTAATGAAGAGGCGCTTTATAGATCGCGCCAGCAAGAATTAAATAATGCCAAGTCTATTCTTGATAATAAAATCAGTTCTGCGCGCGCGGAGCTTGCCGAAGTACGCGCTAAAATTAACCGTTTGTCTGAAAGTAAAAGATTGCTCAATCAAGAGTTGGATATTACCAAGGAAATGGTCAGGAAAAGGGCGGTGCCGCAGTTAGAAGAAATTCGCCTCAACCGGGAACTCTCTAATATTCAAGGGCAAATCCGCGAATCTGCGGAAAAAAGAAGTGGTTTGGAAGCAGAGCTTCGTCGGGCTCAACGAGAACGGCAGGACCGCGAAGATAAATTTAAAAGTCAGGTCTTGGGCGAGTTGAATGAGGTTGAAGCACAGATATCACAGCTCAGCGAAAGTTTGACAGCTATTGAGGACCGTGTGTCACGTACGGAGCTGCGCTCTCCCGTTGCCGGTATTGTCAATAAGATTACGCTTAAGACAATTGGCGGGGTGGTGGAACCGGCGATGCAGCTTGTGGAGGTTGTCCCCCTTGATGATAATTTGAAAATTATGGCGAAAGTGTTGCCTCAGGAGATTGCCTTCATCCGTCCCGGACAGGATGTGAATATTAAAATTTCTGCTTATGACTCCCAGCGCTATGGTTCGCTTAAAGGAAATCTGGAACGTATTGGAGCCAATAGTGTTACAGATTCTGAAGGGAATGTTTTTTTTGAAATTGAAGTGAAAGCAGAAAAAAACTATCTAGGGACTGAAGATAAGCCGCTTCCGATTACCCCGGGTATGGTGGCCGAAACAGAAGTGATTACAGGTAAGCGCACAATTTTAAGTTATCTGATGAAGCCTGTGTTGCGGGCCAAAGATAAAGCCTTAACGGAGAGGTAAGAGCTTTCATATGCTGCGTTTTTTAACAAATAAATGGGTGCATATCGGGGTTTTGGTTCTGCTTCTTGGTTTGGCTGTTTTTTATAGTGGCTCAAATCATGAAATTCGCAAGCGACTGCAATTTGCAACATTTGATACCTATAACCGTCTTCATCCGCGTCCGACACTTGATAAAGTATCTATCATTGATATTGATGAAGAATCTCTTGTGAAATTGGGGCAATTTCCGTGGCCGCGCAATGTAATGGCCGACCTTGTTACAAATTTAAAAGAGATGGGGGCAAAAGTTATTGCCTTTGATGTTGTTTTTGCGGAAAGCGATAGAACCTCACCTGAGCATATCGCCAATAACTTACCAGACGTTGAAAATATTGAGTCTATTAAAGAGGAGCTTAAAAAACTTCCGAATAACGATAAGGTTTTTTCTGACTCTATTCGTGATGCCGGAAATGTCGTGACAGGGTTTACGCGTGCAAGACCGGAAGAGAGCTTGCGAATGCCTTATCAAAACTCCAAGCCGACATTTTTAATGCGCAATAAAGATGATTTTTTTAAGCACACTTTTACTGCGCCTGGTGTGGCAACAAATTTACCAGAGTTTTCCAGTGTGGCTGCGGGTAACGGGAGTTTTATGGCCACGCCTGATGTGGACGGCATTATCCGTCAGGTCTCTCTTTTTAATGTTTATCCTCCGCCCAACGAAAAAGGTGTAAAATCCAATCTCTTTCCTATGCTGGGGTTAGAGGCGCTGCGTGTTTATATTAATGCGAAAGCGCGGTTTTTGATTAAATCCCGTAAGGATAAGGGGAATCTGGATACTAATTATGTTACCCGAATTGCGAATTTTGAAATTCCCATTGAAAGTGATTCAAAGCTTTGGGTTTATTACCGAGACATCAAAGATGAGGAATATATTTCCGCACATGAAATTATAAACAAGACGGCCTCACCTGATATTCAGGAAAAAATTAAAGATAAAATTATCTTTATCGGCACAAGTGCGGAAGGTCTTCGTGATATTCGTTCAACGCCGCTTGATATTTTTGTACCGGGTGTTGAGGTGCATGTGAATGTAGTGGAACAAATTTTACAAGGTAAATATCTCAAGCGACCTGATATTATTATTGGGGTGGAGGCCACCATTATCGGCGTTGTTGGGCTTTTGATTATCTTACTGGCACCTTTTATAAATGTGATTTGGCTTGGTGTTTTTACCATTATTTTGATGGGGGGAATGTTTTACGGCTCCTATCAGGCTTATATTTTGGAAGGCTTGCTTATTGATCCGGTATATCCGAGCGCGGTTCTCTCTATTCTCTTTTTGGTGTCTTCTCTTCTTAGTTATGCACGTTCAGAAGTGGATAGGCGTCAGGTGCGCGATGCATTTGGCCATTATATTTCTCCGGAATTTATGGAGGAACTCACCAAGAGTCCCGAACTTTTGAAGTTAGGAGGGGACACTCGTGAGCTGACGGTGATGTTTACCGATATTAGAAGCTTTACAAAAATTTCGGAAAAATTAACGCCGGAAGAACTGATCCAGCTTATGAATGACTTTTTAACGCCCATGTCTGATCTGGTCATGGAAAGCCGAGGAACGATTGATAAATATATGGGGGATGCGATGATGGCGTTTTGGAATGCGCCCCTTGATGATCCAAATCATGCACGTCACGCCTGTTTGACTGCGCTCAAGATGAATGAGGCGCTTAAGCCTGTGAATGAAGCGTTGCAAAAACGTGGCGATGAAGAAGGTACGGAGCCGCTCTACTTAAACGCGGGAATTGGAGTGAATACGGGGCAATGCTCGGTTGGTAATATGGGTTCAAAACAGCGATTTGCCTATTCGGCCCTTGGGGATAGCGTGAATCTGGCCTCACGTTTGGAAGGGCAAACGAAAGCTTATGGTTTGAATATTTTGATTGGTGAGGAAACAGCCAAACAAGTTGATGATCTGGCTTTATTGGAAGTTGATCTTATTCAGGTCGTAGGGCGGGAGGAGCCTGTACGGGTTTACACTTTGGTCGGAGATGCAGAATTTGCGAGGATGCAAGAGTTTAAGGCGTGGCAGGCGGCGCATAATGGAATGTTAGCGGCTTATAGAATATTAGACCTGTCTTGCGCCGCGCAAGACTGTAAAGAAGCAAAGGAAAAAGCGGGAGAGCAATTACAGGCCTTCTATGATATCTATCAGGCGCGCATTGCCGAGTTCACAAAAAACCCGCCGCCAAATGATTGGGGCGGGGTTTATGTTGCCAAGTCTAAGTAGTTACGTCGAAGTAATAATAAGCTAGACGACTTGTGTATTTACATCTGTATCAATATAGAGGCTGTAACCACCAATTTGGTAATGATCGTAGGTTTCACCACTGATATTAGCTGAGCCAACATGGGCAGCGCCTGTTACGTGTTCATTTAATGCATCGACGACATTAGTCGTACTTCCTCCTGAGGCGCTAGTTGCGTTGATGTATAGTGTCTCGCCCGTTACGCCAACGTCTTTTCCGATAAATAGCTTTCCATTGTCACTGGACTTTAGAAGGTTAAACAAATTTTCCGCTGTTAAGGTCACATTTTGGCCGGAGCTTTGTGTCAGTTGTAAGTGTTCAACTTGTTGGATTTGTTCAAAATTTATGGCGCTAAAATCTATATCTGCATTTATGTTGATTTTGTCATGACCACCATTACCATCTATGGCTTTGAAGCTATTATTTGAGATATTGATCTCATTATTTCTGCCATCGCCATTGATGCGAACACCTGTATGCCCACCATCGTCAAATACTAAACCTTCCAGTAAAGATTGACCGGTTGCTGTCGCTCTGACCTCATCAGTATCAGGGTCTCCATCATTCGTTGCACCGTCTGTAACGTAAGGTGCTACTCCGCCTTTCTCTCCATGGACGATATAGTGATTTCCTGTATCTTGCGTGCCAAGACGCATATCATCAAAGCCATCACCATTGAGATCACCCAAACCAAAGACATCATAATCTTTGCCGGATACATATCCGTTTTTGTGATGAATTTTAAGCGCTTTGTCAGGATCTTCTAGGTCGGCTAGAGATAAATCACTCATGACGCCGTCCATACCATAAATGATATAGGTGTTGACATCGTTCCCATCTTTTAGCGAGATCGCCAGATCATTGATGCCATCACCGTTAATGTCACCGACAGCACCACCACCCAAAATTTCTTGAGGTGTGGATATTTTAAATCCTGAGGCGCCAAGTCCACCTGTGTTAAGATTAGTATTCAAGCCGCCATAAATAACATAGGCTTCGTGATTTCCGCCAACGAGGCCGTCGGCTCCAATCAGAAGATCGGATTTTCCATCACCATTAATATCACCTAATCCTTCTACATGCTCACCGAGTAACTGACCGTTGGCATGACCAGTAACGGTAACATTTCCTCCGCCTGATTTTTCAATATATACCCGACCTTTATCTGCACCTCCGGCATCGAAACCGGGAGCACCAACGGCGTAGTCAGATGTACCATCACCATCAAAGTCACCTAACCCTGTGACAGATTTACCGTACGCGTCACCTGCATTTGTACCAGTAGATTGAGTTTCTAGCGGTGATGAAATATTCCCTTCGATAATATTGATTGTACCTTTTAGAGTTGTTGGATCACCCGCAATCACATCGGCGTAGCCGTCATTATTAATGTCACCTAAATAGGTCACTTCTTTATAGCCCGTTCCAGCACTCGCAGCGATTGGTGCACCTCCCGGTGTATTTTCAATGAAAACTCGTCCGGAACCATCAATATGGGCGAAGTCCCGATCTCCATCGCCGTCAAAATCACCGATTTTATGTGGTGGAAGAGAGGCGTTGCCAACAAATTGTTTATGATAGTCCAGCCCGCCATTCGCACCCAAATGAACAGCAGCATCTAAAATCTGCGGAACTAAAGTTTGAACTGCAACCTGCCCATCTGTGCTCGTTGCATTAATGACAAGGGATGGAAATGCATGTCCTATGGCATTTGCGCCAACAGCACTTTGACCTGCTGTCGTTAATCTGACTTCAACACCATTTCCAACATTTATAAGCTCAAAATTACCATCTGAACTCGTCGTTGTTCCTGATCCTACAAAACTATAAGCAACGGTACCGCCATTTGTGTTATGAGCGGTAAACTTTCCAACAACTGTTCCGTCTTTTGCGCTTTCAAACAGTCTAATGGGAGCTGCAGGAGTTAAAGTAAAAGGATCGGTTCCGTCTCCACCTGTATTTGGTGGAGGAAGATCATCATCTACATTATTATCATTATCATCTTGATTATCTTTGAAATCTCTTATGAATTCACGAACCCTACCTTTATTAAAGTCATTAGGATCTTTGTCTTTCATAAACTCTTTTAATTCGTCACTAGGGTTGTGAAGAGGCTTGTCAAAATCATTAGGCTGCAAATCCTGTATAGGCTCTTGAATTTCCTCCTGAACTTCTTCTTTTACCTCTAGCGCCTCTTCAGCTTCTTGCTCTTCGATTACTTCTTCTTGTGCTTCGGCTTCGGCCTTGGCTTCCTCTTCAGCTTGTT
>JALEGH010000097.1 GCA_022763065.1 Alphaproteobacteria bacterium | reverse complement strand
TAAACGACCCTGATGTACGGGTGACGAACGAAGTATCAGTTAGCGGGCAGTTTTTAGGGCCGTTTTTTGCGATTGGAGCTTGGTTGTTGTTGTCAGGTGCATGGGATAAAGAGGCTGTTCCAGTAGAAGTCATCTCCGGCGGTTCCAACCCTTGTACGGTGACAGAAGAATTTAAAGAGAAAGTGGCTGGAGCTGCTAAGGAAGGGCAAACAGTCGTGGTTGTCAAAAATGACAACGGTTCTTGTGGTTTGGCTTATGTGCCTAAATAATAAGTTTACTGACTAACCCAGATCACGCGGGCCATCCATGCGATATCTCCAAGCGGTATTTTCCGGTTTTCATGGGCGGGGTTGAGGGAGCGCAGTTCGACCCGCGCGTTATTTTGTTTGACTAACTCTTTGGCCATGACTTCGCCGCCTGTGGTTTTGAGGATAATCCGGTCGCCTGCACGTAAATTGGATTTGGGCGAGATAATCAGCACATCCCCCTCCCGGTAGAGCGGTAACATGGAATCGCCGCTGACCTTCAGGGCATAGAGCCCGTCCTGATCGCCGGAGCTAATTTGTGGGAAGCTGATCTCGTCCCAGCTATCCCCCTTGGGGTAGCCTTCTTCATCGAAATAGCCTTGGGCTCCCGCCTGTGCAAAGCCGATCACGGGAATGGTGACGTCGCCAGAAGGCGCGCTATGTGTTTCATCCACCAAAGCCAGAAAGTCCGACATGGTGGCACCTGTGGCCCCCAATATGCGCGAGATGCTTTCCGTGGAAGGCCAGCGCGGCTTGCCCTCGGGCCCGAATCTTTTGCTTTTGTTAAAGGTGGTGGGGTCTAGGCCTGCCTGCTTGGCCAAACCGGAAGGGCTGTAGCCAAAGCTTGTCGCAAGGCGGTCAATCGTATGCCAGATTTGTTCATGTGTGAGCATGTTTTTGGTCCTTTTTCTAGGCTGCCGGAGATATGTACACAAACCTTAGGAACAAACTCCCATTCTTTGTCTTTCAAGTAAATAAGAAAAAATTCCTATTTTTGTCTTGACAATGTAAATTGCAGGAATATAATCCTATTATATATTAAATATCAAAGAAAAGGAGAAAGGCACAAAAATGGATCAAGAAAATGAAAATGATATTCCGGGTGCCGTTCCCTTTGACGATGTCGCTGAGGCTTGGTTCTGGTTTATTCAGGCACAGCAGGCCCGTAACGAAGGGGCGAGATTTCGCGCCGGCATGTCACTGACGCAGCGCCCATGTGAGCCGAGTGACTTCCTGAAAATTCTGGACGGGTTGTATCGACAGCGCCGCTTGCTTCGCGATCACTTATTGGTATTGCGTCATTATGGCCGCCGGCAGATGGCACCGGATTTGCGCCGCCGTAAAGAAGTTCTGGCACATAAATTATGGCATGAGGCATTGGATAGGCTGGAACCGGTCTTGGTACGCAAAGGAATTGTGCGCGGAAAAAAGTCTTTAACGCCTCGTCCTCATAAATTATGGGCGCGTGAGGCGGTTGTTCATACAAATGAAAATGCGCAGTTAACGCCGCAGGGGAAACGCGCATGACAAAAACTCTGGAAGATATTGGGCAGAATGTAAATGCCGATATGAAAGCGTGGGTTGTCTTTAGTGGGCAGAGCGATATTGCGTGGCTTAAAATTTTACGCTCCGGTTTTCGGCACTGTTTTGTGTTGCTCCATGATGGAACATGTTGGAGCAGTATTGACCCGCTTTCAAGCTATACAGATATTCAAATTCATTACCATGTGACGCCTGATTTTGATTTACCCGCATGGCTTGAAGGGAGAGGACATCGTGTTTTGTCCATGCCCATTAAGCGCGATCACAAAAAGCCCGCCCCGCTTGCTTTCATGACATGCGTTGAATCTGTCAAACGTATTTTAGGCATTCATAAGCGCTTTATATTTACGCCGTACCAACTTTACCGCTTTTTAAAACAACAAGAACAAACACAAAAACAAAAACAAGAAAGTAACCAGAAAAAATTGAAAGGAGAACTCTCATGGGTAGCATAACAAAACGTCCAAAGGCACCGCCGCGTCCAAAAATTGCACGGGTTAGTCCGGCACCGGCACCTGAACCGGTTGCCGAAACACCGAGCGAGCCGGAAAAAACCGATGCGCAAATTGCCGCAGAGCAAAGAACGCAGAGCTTATTGCGTCGTTCGCGGGGGCGTCAGGGAACAATTCTAACCGGATTTCGCGGCTTTTTGGAAGCTTCCGGAGAACTGGGAAACAGAACCCGTAAAACATTATTGGGGGAGTAGGACAGTAAAATGCAACATCAGAAAAATTATATTGAAGAAGAACAAACGCAGCAGCTAACTCAGCTTATTGAGCGTTACAAAACGGCGCGCGATCGTCGTCAAAACTGGGAGAGCCATTGGCAGGAATGCTACGATTATGCTTTGCCGCAACGTGGCGGTTTCACGCGTTTTAATAGTATTGGCACAAGCCGTGTGAAAAATTTATTTGATGGCACGGCGATGGATGCGGTGGACCAACTCGCGGCCAGTTTGCTGGGGAATTTAACACCGCCTTGGTCACAATGGTTCGGGTTAAAACCGGGGCCTCAGTTGTCTCAGAGTGAGGCCGCTGATCTCGCGCCAGTGCTTGAGGACATTTCGCGCAAAATTCAAATACATTTTGAACATTCAAATTTTAGCGTCGAAATGCATCAATGCTTTTTGGATTTGGCCGTTGGTGGAACCTCTACGCTTTACTTTGAAGAGAACGAACCGGGCGCTTTTTCGGCCTTTAAATTTTCGGCTGTTCCCTTAAATGAAATCGTGCTGGAGGAGGGCGATAACGGGTTCTTAGATGGATCATACCGTCAGCTTTCGATGACGCTTGCGCAAATGCAAGGGAGATATTCCTTGGCGGATATGCCCGATCACATAACCCGTGAAGGCGAAAAAGATCCGCAGGCGCGCTTTGATGTGTTGGAAACTATTTTACCGGAAAACGGAATTTATCAATTTAAAGCGATTTTAATGGATCAATCTTTTCCCGTCTTATTACAAGAGGGACAATTTCATCAATCACCGGCGATTTCTTTTCGCTGGATGAAGTCTCCCGGTGAATCTTATGGTCGCTCTCCAGTGATGAAGGCGCTGCCGGATATTAAAACAGCCAATAAAGTGGTCGAGCTGATTTTGAAGAATGCCTCCATTGCGGTGACCGGAATTTGGCAGGCCGATGATGACGGCGTTTTAAATCCGGCCAATATTGAATTGACACCGGGGAGCATTATTCCCAAGGCCGTTGGTTCTCAAGGATTAAAAGCTTTGGACATGCCGGGGCGCTTTGATGTGTCGGAGCTTGTCTTGAATGATTTAAGGGCGCGTATTCGTCATGCGTTGCTTGTTGATAAATTAGGCCCTGTTCAAAACAAGCGGATGAGCGCGACGGAAGTATTGGAACGATCTTCTGAGATGGCGATGTTGTTAGGTGCAACTTATGGGCGCTTACAATCGGAGCTTCTCACTCCGCTTATTAAACGCGCTTTTTCAATTCTGCGCAGGCGCGGGGAAATTCCTGACATCGCGCTTGATGGGCGCTATGTCTCTTTGGATTACCGTTCACCACTTGCAAGGGCGCAGGGGCAGAAGAATATTCAAAATATTTTGATGTGGCTTGATTCCCTTTCCTCTATGGGGGCGGGAGCGAGCGCTTCGGTTGAAACCCAAAAAACCGCGCAATATTTGGGTGAGGCGTTGGGTGTTCCGGCGGATCTCATCCAAGTTCCAGATTTGTCTGAAACTATCTTGCAAGGAGGTGAAGATGTTTTGGAAGAGAAATAAAACGCTTTGCCTTTCTTTGCAGGATATGGAACGGAGCGTTTTTTACACAAATCTTGCCTCTCGTATGGAGGCCCAAGAGATAGAGCGCCTCTTTACAAGAGTATTTTCCAGTGAAGAGGGAAAGAAACTTCTGGCTTACTTGCAAGTCACAACGTTTCAACGGGCATTAGGGGCCGATTCTTCGGATTCCCAAATTCGTTTTGCTGAAGGGCAAAGGGCGCTGGTGGCTAACATCTCACGTCTTATTGAAAGAGGCAGAAAACAATAATTTTTTTAAACTATAAGGAGAAGAAAAAATGAATGACACATTACTTGATAATGATATACCAGAAAAATTTAAGGATAAGGAGACAGGAGAAATCCGTACAGATTCTCTGCTCAAATCCTATCAGGAGTTGGAAAAGAAAATGTCACAACTCCCCTCGCTTCCTAAAAGTGCGGATGAATATAATATTGACTGCAATCATGGCATGTTTGATTTGGACAGGGAAATGAATGAGCGTCTGTTTCAAAAAGGATTCACAAATGAACAGGTTCAATTTGTCTATGATTTGGCCGCCGAAAAAATGGTACCAATGGTTGTAGAAATTGCCAGAGACTTTGAAGCAGATCGTGAGGTTGAAAAGCTGATCGAACATTTTGGCGGCGCTGAAAAGTGGCGGGAAGTCTCGCGTCAGCTTTTGGCCTTTGGTCAAAAAAACTTGCCGGCGGATGTGCTGGATACACTTTCGAGCTCTTATGAAGGGGTATTGGCGCTCTACCGGATGATGCAAGGGGAAGAGCCTGTTATTGGAAGCCGTCAGTCTGCCTCTAATAACAAATCAGAAAAGATGAGTTTGGAATCGATGATGCGCGATCCTAAATATTGGCGCGATCGTGATCCGTCTTTTATCGCTGAAGTCACAGAAGGATTTAAAAATCTTTACAGCGAAAAGTAAAAATTCTTTAAGACGCAAAAAAGAAAGCCCTCGATTTTTTCGGGGGCTTTTTTGTTTCTTATAAGAGCTATTTCAGCAGCTTCACAAATTTAAAATTGCTGCGATCCTGCAAATTCCTGAGCTACGTAATCGTCAATGACTTGCTGGAATCTTTGTCCCACTTGTTGGGACAAAGGCAGAAATTGAAGCACAAAACGGTTGCTTGATTTTCTGATGACTTTGCCGGTATGGGCCACATCCATGATGCGGTCAGCCAGTTTAAATTTTAGTGTGATTTCTTTTTCATCATCAACGGTAAAGCTTTTATCATCTCCGGTCAGGAGGACACCGCCTTGAGACCAGTTTTGAACCGGATAGGCTTTGCCATCAATAATGCCGACACAGCTATCCATTTCGCGGCGCTCATGCGTACGGCGCGATGTGTAATCATCGTTACTCGCATTGATACGCAATGTGTCTAGAATATCGTTTAGCATATTTTTAAGGTTCCCCGTTTCATTTTATGAATCCACCCTTCTTATATAACAGTTTTAGGGTCGTTTGTATATACATAAGCAAAAATATAAAGAAAATTGAAAAAATCGCTTGACAATATAGGAACAATATCCTAATTTGGTTTTTATCAACACCACAAATGCGTCTTTTTTTTAAGAGGAGCACGATTTTACAGTCATTCCAAATAATTTTTAATTGGAATAACTATGAAGTGGTTTTGAAGTTTTCCAATTTTCACTCGTTGAGAATCTGAAAAAGCAAAACAGAAAACAAGTTTTTAAGACTTGCCTGTTTTTCCTTTATTGCAATTTTTAAAATATGTCTGGGCCGTGACACCTGATTAAATTTTTTAATCGGGAACGACAACCCGTTTGAAATTGTGAAAACGACATTTTTGTTCATTTCTTTAACAATAATAAAAAGGGTAATGTCATGGCTACAACTATTGACCAGGCTTTTATTAAGCAATTTGAAAGAGAGGTCCACGAGGCCTATCAGCGTCAGGGTTCGAAACTCAGAAACTCTGTGCGCGTCATTAACAATGTTAAAGGAGCGTCTAC
>JALEGH010000096.1 GCA_022763065.1 Alphaproteobacteria bacterium | reverse complement strand
CCTGCTTTGCTTCCCTAGGAGCTAGTGTGCCTACACTCTTTGCGCCATTTTGCATTTTTTGTAGCTTATCGCTCATCCATGAGGGGGTTCCATCACTCATCATTTCAACTTGGATATCAGGTTGAATAAGGGTGATGGTTTGCACCTCCACTTTCTTTTGTAAAAGCGGCATAATCGCAACACTGATTTGCGCGCTTTTCATTGTTAATAGATTTTCAAATCTAATCTTACGGGGAGCCGCAACACTTAAACCTTCCACCTTCAAACGCGGAGAAGGTAATACAGCCAAAGACAAATCACCATCAATGGTAACATCCAGACCTGTCGCATTTTTCACCTGCGTGATGATTTGCGGTTTATACTTATCCCAATCAATAAAAGACGGTCCGATAATGGCCACCGCAAATAACAAGGCAATAAGAGACACAACAAATAAGATCAGGCGCATCAAATTCTCCAAAAAATTTAGTTATATATAGTCTTTTAAATTTAAAAAAATTTATTTCACTTAAAGGTCATCACGTTTCACGGAGTATCCTTGTTCCATCGACTCCTGAACATATTTTTCTTTAAAATCTTCTACAGCTTTTAAAAGCTGTTTTAATTTTGGCAATAAACGCTCATCATCAATATTGGGAACTTCGGCCTTTGTCTCTTCATAAACCTCTTCGGCGGCATCTTGCAAATCATCAAGAGAAGAAAGCTTGGAAATCAAGGACTCATTAATCATGATCACGCGCTTACACAACATCTTGACTACCGTTTGAATAGCCTGATCACTTTTAGACAGGCGATCTTCAAATTCCTGACGACTGATACGAATGAGAATACAGTCCTCTAACGCCTCAACATTTGCGCTTCTGACACCACCGGTAATAAGTGCCATTTCGCCAATAATTTCACCAGCTTCAAGCGTTGCCAGCTTGATTTTTTTGTCTGCACGATAGGTAAAAACGCCGACACTACCCGATTGAATAAGATAGGCCTGTGATTGTTCCTGCCCTTCGCTAATAAACATTTCTCCCGCAGCAATTGAAACGCGGTCATATATGGTTTTGTTGTTCGACATAATTTGTTGTTGCTACAAGCTCGTTAAAATCCGGTCACGCGCATCCATCGCCATATCCATGTTATCAGCCGACGCATTGTGCGAAATCGCGACATATTCCGTTCCCTGCTGCACAATCACAACAGATGACGATGTGCTTTTTGATGGTCCGATGCAAGCTATTTCATAGGCTCTTAAATGCGACTTTACCGCCCCCGGAACAGACGCAAAATCACCGCCGCATGATTGCTGCGCACGTGCGATATAGCTTTGTGTAAATCCTTCAAGAGTTCCCGCACCTGACGCCGGAACAACTTCGGCTTGTCCAACCAATTGCCCTGCCCCCCAACGATAAATACCGGGAGATTGTTGAGATACCCCACCGCTTACCGTCACACCGGCGCGACTTAAAAGCGTTTGTAACTTGCCGGAATTAAATGACAAGGCAGCCTGCGAACGTGGAGGTTGCTGAAAGTTCTGCTGGGGAGTTGGTTCGGGCATCATAGCAGGCACAGGCGGACGCGGTACATTATTCCTGATCGGGGGAGCTTGTACTGGCGGTGTCATTGTCGCCTGACGCACAGGTGCTGCTGGTACGGAAGGCATCGCTGCCGTTGCCGCAGCATTTCCCGTCATTGGCGTCATGCCCACAGCAACACGCTCTTGCATTGGAGGTCTCGTATAGCCCGCACCCCTATAACCGGCACCGGCATAACCTGATAAGGCGCGCCCTGCCGATTGTACGCCGCGCCCCAAACGCCCCTCCGCCATCGCCAGACGTGTCTCCAATTCCGCCAAGCGCTGACGTTGTCTTTCTTCTGTGACTGCCGGATCAAACAGCATTTGCTCCAATTCACCTTTTTCCTGACGGTGAATACTGCGTTGTTGTTCCAACAACATGCCAAGGCGCTTGATCTCACGCTCTGCTTCGTTATACCGCATCGTTGCTTTTTCAAGATCCCAATCACCTGCAACAGATTTCAGGCTCACATCTTCTTTCATCCGCCGCAATTCTTCCAGCTCACGCGAGAGCATCAAATTATCCTGTTGCGCCGCCTCAAGGCGCTTCTCATATTCTCTGATACGTTTGAACGCCTGCGATCCCATATCAACAACTGCCGTATCCGTTTTACTTCTCACCTGTTTTGTTTCGGACGCCAGTTTTTGATTTTCCGCCTCCAGCTCTTGCATACGTGCCTGCATAGCCGCCAATTTGGTTTCAACCTCTTTTGATGGTGCCGCACTCTCAAGCGTTTTTTGCGACTGAAGCGCTGCAGACAAACGCTGATTTTCCGTGCGAAGATTTACAATCTGCGCCATAAGGGTCTCTTTTTGATCAGTATCTTCATTGATCTTTTGAACCGGTGGCTCTTCGGGCATATCCATTTTGATCGAACCTGCCTTGGCCGCCAGTTTTAATTGCTCGTTTTCACTACGAATATCTTCAAGATTTTTGCGCAAACGCTCTATCTCTTTATATCTTTCTTTTTCCAAACGAAGCTGCTCGGCCTTTTTTTGGATATCTTCCGGCGTTGTCTTTGTTTTTTTGCTTTCCGCTCGAGATACCTGTGTCCGCAATGCCTCATTAAGACGCTCGTTATCCTGACGTAATTGCTCAATCTCCGCACGTTGCTTTTTTTGCAATCTGGTTTGCTCAGCCACTGCAATCTTCCGGCTCATATCCTGAACCTTTTCCGGCTTTACAACAGGTGGCGGATTGGCAGGCATCTCCTTCAAAGGCTTTGCCTCTTTGGCGGCTGTCTTGGCCACACGCACTTCACGACTATCGGCTTTTGAAATCTCAATCGCACGTGACACACGCGGAGAGTTAAAATTGCTGCGCGAAAATGCGCGTGATTCAGATTTTTCTTTTGTAACCGGAGAAGTTTTTACCGCCGCCTTGGCAGATTTGACAGGCGAAGCCGCCTTCTGCGCTTCGGCTTTTTCAACTTTCTGCGCAACTTTCGCAGTTTCAACCTTAATCGGTGTGGGTACTGCAGGCGGTGGGACTTGAGCAACAACCTCTTGAGCCTTCTCCTTCGTTTCTTCTACCTTTTTAACCTTCTTAACCTCTTTGGCAACTTCCGCTTCTTTGACGACAGGCTTGATTACCTTCTGGGCAATTGGCTCCTTCTTAACCTCAATTGGCGGTAGCTTTTCATCTACCTTCTCCGCACTAAAACCCGCCGAAGCCACTTTTGTCGTAGAAGCACCGCCTTTAATGCCCGCCAAACAACTATCCAAATCCTTCAACCCACCAGATAAATCCGAGACTTCAAAATGATACGGCACCTTGTCAATTTCGGCCTTGAGCATCTTTGACCCCTTCAAGGCACTAATAAAGCTGTTGTCATACCCCAAACGGATCACAAGCGCCTTTTTGGAGGCTGGCATCATCTCATAGGCTCTAATCTGGCTCGGCCCCGGTTGCAAGGTAATGCTATAGGCCTTATCCGTGTTCAAATGGGCATCCTGAAAATCAATCGCCAGCGAGTACTCCTCCGCCATATTTTGCCCCAGCGTCAAAACCATGTCTTGAGAATAAGAACGGGTCAGCGCACAATAGCTATCTGCCGATGCTTCCCCGCCGCTAAATTTTGCAACAGACCACCCGCCCATAGGAGATAGATTTTTAGCATCTTTGGCTCCCGCTTGCGTCGATACCGAAAAAACTGTTGCACCAATCAACAAGGCACCACAGGCCGATAACAAAAACTTTTTATATGGTGAATAAACGGACATTTAACTCTTTTTTACATGCCGAAAATAGCATTTCATCAAAAACTCTTGATTCTACCCTCCAATACGTCGAATTGGAAGCCCTAATCCGCTTTAAAACGCGCATAGCTAAAGGGCGCGGGTTGATTCGATGAAGAGCGTCCTTTTCCCCGTCACAGGATCATTATTGAGCTGCGCCACAGGGCGGTCAGAATCTTGTACAAACTGGGTCAGAAGCGATTGAAGCGCGCTCTCATAAGCACCGCTTGAATTCACAGCCCTCTTCACAGCAAATCCCTGATTGGAATTCCAGATCAACTCCACCCCTTCTTTGGCCGACCATTGCTCCAAAATGGCTCTTAAACTGCTTCCTGCCGGTGCGACCCACTTCCCGCTTCCCACACCGGTAACACCAGAAGCCGCCGCATGAGGGGTTTGGTTTTGGTAAGACGGTAAAAGAGATTGGGCAGGTGGATTGCGCGGCACTTGCGTGGATGAAGCCACCTGCGCAGGCACCGTTCCCACCAAATTAGCCTCAAAACCTTGCGCGGTGGCTTGCTGCGCCATAAGCGCCTGAACCGCCTCCTCAAATGATCCGCGCACCTGAATATCCGACGCAATTTTTGAAGCTTCCCCAGCTTGCCAAGACAAATCAACACCCGCCTGCGCCGCCCACTGGTACAATGTTTGCTTCAAATCATCTCCTGCGCGCGCCTGCCAGACCTGCCCTGCCACCATAGGTGCAGAAGAAACCGACGATGGCATTTTTTCGGCAGACGGCACATCTTTCCAATCGGGTTGCGTTTCAGAGCGTGTTGGATCTGGCGTAATAGAGGCATTTTTCATACCCACCGCCTTATCATCCTGATGTTGAAAGCAAGCGCTCATCTCCGTTATCCCGCGCACCACATCGCCGAGCGCGAAATTGAACCTGTTGCCCTCTATATCCAGCGTCATGGTGTAAGCATTATTCAGCGCTCCGCGAAAATCAGGAAGCTTACGCATATTGAAAATAAGAACATTTTCACCAAAGGCCGTTGCGGTGAGCTTATGCTTATAGCCCTGCCCCAGCTCGATACCGGCGTCATACTGCCTGCCGCGCTGAAAAACCTTTTGCCGGAAATCAATGGCCATGGCCAGA
Source organism: Alphaproteobacteria bacterium (assembly GCA_022763065.1). GTDB lineage: Bacteria > Pseudomonadota > Alphaproteobacteria > Micavibrionales > Micavibrionaceae. Next base: position 7,087 of record JALEGH010000096.1, on the reverse strand, counting down.
ACCTTCTTGTCATTTCCGGAAAACCTGACCACAAAGCCATTATCGTAGCCATTGGAAATCATGCATGGCAGCTTGACCGAGGTCAGCCCACGAATTTCGGAAAGAGAGTTTGGCTGCAATGCCCAGCCTGCTGTTGGTAAAAACTGGGCCGTCGCCCCTTGTTGATGCTGCCCCTGCGCAAAGACATAAGATGGCACAGCCAGCCACAGAGCCATCATCATAACCCCACCCCAAATCAATCTATGCCACGCCTGAGACGCCATTTACTCTCTTACCCATTCATTTTTTAAGAAATATCAATGGACATTAAGCGTCCTGTCCCCCGCAATCAAGGAACTTTTCGCTATTAAGTACCCTTAATCTTCACCTTTATCTTCATCCTTCCCCAAACGCAGCGCCAAGGCGGCTTCTAAAAACGCACCAAGCTTGCCATCGAGCACACCGCTCGTATCTGTGGTTTCAACGCTTGTGCGCTGATCTTTTACCATTTGGTAGGGATGAAGGACGTAAGAGCGGATTTGATGCCCCCAACCGATATCACTTTTTTCCCCATGCTCTTGCGCCGCATCTTCTTCGCGCTTTTGAATTTCTTGCTCATAGATTTTCGCCTTAAGCATGCTCATCGCCGTGGCCTTGTTTTTGTGCTGGGAGCGCTCATTCTGACAGGCCACAACAATGTTGGTCGGCATATGGGTAATACGCACCGCGCTATCGGTTGTATTGACGTGCTGCCCGCCCGCACCACTTGAACGATACGTATCGATGCGTAAATCTTTTTCATCAATTTCAATATCTATATTGTCATCCACGACAGGAGACACAGACACGGACGCAAAGCTGGTATGACGCCGCGCATTGGAGTCAAAAGGCGATATCCGCACCAAACGATGCACCCCGTTTTCGGTTTTGATCCAGCCATAGGCCATGTCACCGCTTATTTGGATTGTGGCCGATTTAATGCCCGCCTCTTCGCCGGAATTCTGGCTCATCATCGTGACCTTAAAACCACGTTGCTCCGCCCAGCGCATATACATCCGCAGGATCATTTGAGCCCAATCCTGCGCTTCCGTTCCACCTGCGCCCGCATTCACTTCCAAAAAGGCATCATTCCCGTCCGCTTCACCGGAAAGCAAGCTCTCAAGCTGCAATTTCTCAATTGCCGCCTTCATCTTGGTCAAAGCTTGCTCAGCCTCATCTACGACCTCAGAGTCGCCTTCGGCCTCGCCCAGCTCAATAAGTTCAAGATTATCCTGTAAATCTGTTTGAAATTTGCGCACCGAACCAATCTGGTTTTCTAATCTGGTACGCTCGCGCATGATGCCCTGCGCACGCTCAGAATCAGACCATAAATCAGGATCTTCCGCTAGAGCGTTCAATTCTTCTAAGCGTTTGACTGCAACATCCCAGTCAAAGATGCCTCCTTAGCAGGACAAGACCGCTTTTAATCTCGGATGCAATAGTTTCAACTTCCGCTTTCATCTACACTGCTCTCATCTATGCCGCTCTGGCCTGCTGCGCCATGTTGGATAACGTTGAATTCAAGAACTCTTCCATATGCGCAAAATAACCCGCTTTATCTTCCAGATCCATACTGCCGCTCATCAAATTACCATCAACATGGGTCGCCCCTTCGGACAATCGCGCTCCTGCTTCATGACATGCCTCGTGGCTGTCTTGTGGAGCGGCGACCGTCATGCCCTCTAGCTGTTCAATACGTGCCATCAGGGCAACCGCATCCCCCATCGCAATAACGGGTTTACCAGCTCCCATCATACTGCTGATAAAACGCCGCGTATGCGCCGTAGCTGACAATTTTTCAAAGCTTCTGGCACCGCTCGCAATGACCAACACATCGTAATCAACTCCTAAAGCACCATTGAGGGACACATCCACCGCATGATTATGCCCCCACCCTTGACCAGACCAGCCATTCACCAATCCCTGATTTGTACTTACAATCCTGACCTTCGCGCCCATTTCCTGCATTTTCTTTTGCATTTCAATAAATTCCGGCTCGTCAAAGCCATTGGCCATCAATATGGCAACATTCATATCTTGCAGGGATTTGGTCATACGCATATATCCTTTTACTTCTTCATCTACGTCGTTGATTACATCTGAATGAGTGAGGCCCCCAATAAGATGGAAAAACCTGAAATCGGGGCGAAATTTGCCCATAGCACCTGCATAAGTCAAGCTTTTCGTAAAAAAGAGTGTAAAACTATCAACAAAAAAGCCTTTTTTACCAAAGACATCTTTACAATAAGCCTTGGAAAGTTATACAAACATCATGTAATTTCTTTCATTGTATAATGAGAGACAACCTAATTTTTATAATCAAAGGAGCAATTTAGGTATGAAGAATTTGCGCGCATTTGTTCTTCTGGCTGGTGTTATCGCCCTTAGCGCCTGTAGCATCGACAAGAACAAGCTTGAAGAAATCACAGCCCTCAACAACGCAAACGCGGTTGGGAATGCATTTACTCAAGCCCTCACCAAAGAATATAGGGATTACGTGAATCGTGAGATTGATGAATTTGAAGATCATGCCGATAGCTTGCACTTCGCCCGTAAGGGACTTGCCGCCGCGCGTGGTGACATGGTTGCCCCTGAACAGGTAAGCGACTGGAACGTTCTTCCCGGCCATGCAGAAGAGCTTATCGTTGGGCGTTCCCGCCTGATTGATGTTTTTGCAAGAGGTGGGCGTGAAATGCAACCTGACCTCTCAGCTTTCGCTCAGAGCCGTTATGACTGCTGGATTGAAGAGCAGGAAGAAAACTTCCAGCCTGACCGGATTTCAGCCTGTAAATCACAATTTCTGGAGGCTTTAGCTCAACTTGAAGCTGCTGTGCCTCTACCGCCACCTCCGGCTCCTGAGCCCGAGATTGTGGACGAGCCTTTCGATGTTGATCCGGCTGAGCCGATGAAGGTCGAAAATGCGAAATATATCGTCTTCTTCGATTACGATGAAAGCACTCTTACTGCCGGTGCCAACAGCATTCTGGATGCCGCAGCTGAAGAAGCCAAAAACCGTCAGCTCAATGCCATTAATCTGGTGGGCCATACGGATACATCCGGCTCTAGAAGCTACAACCAGAAGCTTTCTATGAAACGGGCTAATGTTGTACGTCAGGCTCTCATCCAACGCGGTCTTGATCCAGACCTTCTGGTTGTAAGCCACCGTGGTGAGGACGAGCTTCTCGTTGATACGGCAGATGGTGTGCGTGAGCCTGCCAACCGCCGGACAGAAATTACTTTTCAATAAGCTTTGATTTAAAAAGTAGTTTACAAAAATAACTTGAAAGGCCGGTGACCCAACCGGCCTTTTTTCTTGTCTTCATTTTTGATCACCTTACAATACAGCTATGGATATCAGACCTCTCTTATATGTTATCGGTATTTTGCTCACGACATTATCACTGAGCATGTTGCTACCCATCTTTGCAGATATCGCGGTGGGCAACCCTGACTGGAAAGTTTTTTTCACCTGCATGATCTTCACGGCCTTCATTGGCGGGGCATTGATCCTAACCAATGAGGGAAATGAATTTGATCTTGATGTCCGACAAGCTTTCCTGCTCACCGTTTTAAGCTGGATTACACTGGCTTTAGCCGCCGCCGCACCTTTTGCGCTATCGGGCCTTCAAATGTCTGTGACCGATTCTATTTTTGAAGCAGTTTCGGGAATTACCACCACAGGCTCTACAGTGATGACGGGGCTAAATGACGCGCCGCCGGGCATTTTACTCTGGCGCGCTATTTTGCAATGGCTGGGAGGTATCGGTATTATCGTGATGGCCTTATCTGTTCTACCATTTCTTAAGGTTGGTGGTATGCAACTTTTTCAAACTGAATCCTCCGAAAATGAAAAGGCCATGCCGCGCGCTGCACAATTATCTGCCAGTATCGGCCTTATTTATCTGGGGCTCACTTTGGCCTGCATGTTTGCTTATAGAAGTGCGGGGATGAACTCCTTTGATGCTTTAGCCCACGCCATGACAACGATTGCTACAGGCGGTTTTTCCACCTTCGACAGCTCCTTTGGCCACTATGATGATGCATGGGCCGAGATTGTCGCCATTATCTTCATGCTGATGGGAGGGATGCCGTTTATTCTTTATATGAAGGCCCTGCGCGGCAACTGGAAAGCCTTGTTTCAAGACTCGCAAGTCCGCGCCTTTTTGGCCATTGTTGTTCTATCCATCACTGTCATGATTGCCTATTTAGTATTACAAAATAACGAAACTTTTGGTGAGGCCCTGCGCCGCGCAAGCTTTAACGTTGTATCTGTTATTACCGGCACCGGCTACACCAATGGAGATTACAATCTCTGGGGCGGCTTCGCGGTCATTTTGATGTTCTTCCTAATGGTTGTTGGCGGGTGTGCAGGCTCCACCACTTGCGGTATTAAGGTCTTCCGTTTTCAGGTGTTATATGCCGTGACAATTTCACAGCTCAAACAGCTCTTACATCCGCACGGGATTTTTACGCCGCACTATAATAAACAAGCCTTACCGGCAGGCGTTGCCGCCTCTGTTATGGGGTTTTTCTTTGTCTATGCCTTGAGCTTCTCTCTGCTCGCCATTGGCTTATCATTCATCGGACTTGATTTCCTGACCGCTATGTCGGGTGCGGTTACCTCCATCTCGAATGTCGGGCCGGGTCTGGGGGAAATCATCGGCCCCGGCGGCACCTTTCAACCTCTCCCTGATTCGGCCAAATGGATGATGTGCGGCGGTATGATTTTGGGCCGCTTGGAGCTCTTCACTGTTCTCGTGCTCTTCCTGCCTCACTTCTGGGCGAAATAGATACAGGCTCCATCTACCCCTGATACAGCTCCATGACCTGCGCAATGCCGCGATCAAGATCGAGGACAATACCTTCAATGAATTCGAAAATTTCTACGTCCCGCTCCGCCAAAGATAATTGATCTGAAATCGCGAGCGTCTTCTTTATTTCAATCGGAATCGATTTTTTATCCAAGAAATTCAAAGACACCAGAATATGTGCCTTATAGACATCCTGATGAATGTCCCACAGGCCAAAGGCCCCTTTATCCTGATGTGAGGTTTTACGCACTTCTACCTTGGCAATATCAAAGACCATATTGACCGGGTAGCCTTGCGTATCAAATCGTTCCCCGACATAGTGTAATAAAACAGCGCTCAATTTCGCGCCAACCTGATGATCCATATGATCAAGCTGATCAGCAAAAGATCGCCTCACCGTTACGCCTCCACCCCGGACCTGATAAGGTTCCAAATGCGAATAGCTTAAATGCGGCAAAGGCTTGCCCTGAGGTTTCGGGTTTTGGGTGCAAGCTCCTACAAACACCAAAAGTAAAATAACACAAAATTTAAGAAGGTGGTCTTGCATGGGATTGACTTATCTGCTTCAGTTTTTGTTCAATATCAGCAACAGACATATTATAACTCTTCCCGCAAAATTCGCACTTAATATCAATCATGCCCTCATCGGCAACATCGTCGCGATCATCCTTGGCCATCATCATTAAGACATTTTCAACCTTGGAATCCGAACATTTGCAAAAGGGAATCAGCGGAATAGGATCAAAAACCCGCACGCCTTCTTCATGGAAAAGGCGGGTTAAAATCGTATGCGCGTTCAAAGCGGGGTCCAATAGCTCTTCTTCCGTGCAGCTTTGCATTAAAATCATCGCCCTGCGCCAGTCATCTTCGTTTAAATTACTCTCCTGCGAAGGAGCATTATCCCCTCCTTCTTCAGGCATATGTTGAAGCATCAATCCGGCGGAGCGCCACACACCCTGACGCTGCCCGACGGCCAACATAATACCTGTATCAATCTGCTCCGACTGGGTGAAGTAATACTGGACACATTCCACCAGAGAATTTCCTTTCAGCTCAACAATCCCCTGATAGCGCTCTGTCATCCCCTCCTGCTCAACCGTAAAGGCGATATGCCCTTTTCCCAAAAGCTGCGCCAGATCATTATCCGAAGCCTCATCCAGATCACTGGAAAAGGCGGCCAACTGCTTGGTGGTGGCTTTCAAGCGTTCCTCATCGAAACTGGCACAACCGCGAATGCCTCCCTTGCTGGTCACATCTGCCACCAGCATCGAAATCGGCCCGTCTCCTTGTGCCTGAAGGGTGAAAACCCCATCAAATTTGAGCATAGAGGATAAAAGTGCGCACAGCGTAATTGTTTCGGCCAAAAGCTGATTAACCGCCTTGGGATATTCATGAGGGGTGAGAATTTCATCCAAAACACTGTCAAAGCGCACAATACGTCCGCGCAGGCTTGAGACTTCAAGCTGGAAAGGACGGATAACATTACCGGAAATATCAGAAGAACTCATGCCCTTATTATACCACAAAAAAGTAAAAGCCGGGACCGCCCTTAGGCCCAGCCCCTAACTCTTGATCTTATAACCGCTTTTCAGCATCCAGAAACAAAGTGCGGAAAGACATAAATTAATCACGATCAGCATGGAGATTCCAACCACAACGCTGCCATCTGCCTGGCCTATAAAACCATAGCGAAACCCGTCAATCATGTAGAAAAACGGGTTATATTGTGCCAATTTTTGCCAAATTTCGGGCAATTGATGGATGGAGTAAAATGTTCCTGATAAAAACGTCAAAGGGGTTACCAGAAAATTGGTCACCGCCGCAATATGGTCAAATTTTTGCGCCCAAATCCCGGCCGCCATCCCGATACTGGCCAGCATCATATTCCCCAAAATCGTGAAAATAATAATCATACCAAATGAATGAATGCTCAAATCTGCGAAAAACGCCATCACAATCCCGACAACCAAACCAACACAAACCCCGCGACAAATGCCGCCTAATATATAACCCGCATAGATTTCAAAAGCCGATAAAGGCGGCATGAGGATATCAACAATATTACCCTGCACCTTCGAGATAATCATCGAAGAAGAGGTATTGGCAAAGGCATTTTGCACCATTGTCATCATCACAAGTCCGGGAGCCAAAAAAGTCATGTAAGAGATATCGCCAATTGTGCGTGTTATACCGCCAAAGGCCAGCGCAAAAACCGCGTAAAATAAAAGCGTTGTCACAACGGGTGCCACCACCGTTTG
>JALEGH010000095.1 GCA_022763065.1 Alphaproteobacteria bacterium | reverse complement strand
GACTACTGAACGGGGAGCAGCGATGAATACAAGACAAGCCTATTGGCGTGATCTTGCCGATGTGAGTTTGTACCTTCGTAAGGAGCGCAATACGGATATTGATAAAGCCGCAACAGAAGACTTGAAAGCTTATATTGAGTATTTGTCGAACAAGATCCACGTGAAAGGCGAGAACAAAGCACAGATTGCAGTACGCACTGTGGCCCGTCGCTTGTCTGCGATGCGTCAATTCTATCGCTACATGATCTCAGAGAATTTACGCTCGGATGATCCGACATCGACAATTGAAAGCCCGAAGCAAGGCCGTACCTTACCAAAGACTTTGAGCGAAGAAGAAGTCGCACAGCTTATCAAAACAGCTGGTGAGAGTGGTGGTGCAGACAGCATTCGCCTCGTATGTCTTCTTGAGATGCTTTACGCCACTGGGCTTCGTGTTTCTGAGTTGGTGGGTCTGCAAATGTCAGCTATCAGCGAGAATGTCGAATTCCTAAGCGTTGCTGGTAAAGGCGGAAAAGAGCGTATGATTCCACTATCGGAGCCTGCTCAAAAAGCCATCAAGGATTATTTGTCAGTACGTCAGCAATTCATCGGTGTTGAGAATAAGGAAGCGCAAGAAAAATCTGTCTTCCCATCTAAAACATCGGAGAGCGGTCACCTGACACGTCAGCGTTTTGCACAGCTTTTAAAAGATTTGGCACGTGACGCAGAAGTAGAGGAAGGCCGTGTAAGTCCACACATTCTTCGTCACGCTTTTGCAACGCACTTGCTCAAGCGTGGGGCAGACTTACGCTCTGTTCAGAAAATGCTTGGCCATGCTGACATTGCAACAACCCAGATTTACACTCACATTGTTGGTGAAAATCTGAAGGACACTGTTGAAGAAAATCATCCTATTGCAAAAGAGCAGTAGTCTTTTAAATTAAGATACATAAAAAAATCCCCGCTACATGCGGGGATTTTTTTATGCGAAAATATTTATCAAGGACCAGATGGCGACTTTTTCTCCGGCAAAGGAATATCAACTTCGCGCCTACATTTGTACAATGTCCCTCGCCCTACTCCCTTTTTCTTGGTTAGCCCAACTTTTTCAGCAGCCACCTCATTTAAATCCAATATCCTACCTTTCCAGTAAGGTCCCCTATCATTTATCCGGACAATAACGGACTTCCCATTTTCAAAGACCAACTTGACCATTGTATGAAAGGGAAGCGTTTTATGGGCGGCTGTCGGTTCTGTGAGGGAGTATTTCTCACATTTTCCGGCCTTACACGCAGCCATGCTCCACCCACCGCCATCCGGATCATCGGGGTGATATCTTGAAATACCCCCACTTTCTATCTTCTTGTCACAAACAAGCTTGCTCTCAAAACCCGCGCTAGCTTGGCTAGCAGCTACCAAAGGTACAGCAAGCATGAAAGCGCCCCCTAACATTGTTGATGTCTTAATCATTTGTTAACATTTTAACATTTCATTCTTCTCAATTGCAAAATTGGCCGAAATTAACAAACACGATCCTGTTGTACCGGCGCGTCTGATTTGCTATGAAAGTCTTTGATTAAAACTGAAGAAAGACACGCGAAATGAGCTTGGAATTCGAAAAACCAATCCTTGAACTTGAAAGCAAAATATTGGAGCTCCGTCATTTTGACGGGGAGACTGATGTTAATATCGATGCTGAAATCAAACGGATGGAAGAGAAAGCTTCCCGCCTTCTCACTCAGGCTTACAGCAAGCTAACACCAGCCCAAAAAGTGCAAGTAGCTCGCCATCCGGAGCGTCCACATTTCGGCGATTATATTGCCGGTATGATTGAAAATTTTACACCTCTGGCCGGTGATCGTAATTTCGCCGATGATGACGCCCTTATTGGCGGCTTGGGACGCTTTGAAGGACAATCTTGTGTTGTTATCGGGCAAGAGCGCGGCCATGATACAGAAAGCCGCCTCAAACATAATTTCGGTATGGCCCGCCCGGAAGGCTACCGCAAAGCGCAACGCCTGATGAAAATGGCCGATCAGTTTCAAATCCCTGTTATTTCACTCGTAGATACTGCCGGAGCCTATCCCGGCCTTGGCGCGGAAGAACGCGGCCAATCCGAAGCCATTGCTAAATCTATTGAAACCTGCCTCAATTTACGTGTTCCAATGATCTCTGTTGTCATTGGTGAGGGCGGTTCAGGTGGTGCCATTGCCATTGCTTCGGCCAACCGCATTTATATGCTGGAACATTCTATCTATTCTGTTATTTCACCGGAAGGTTGTGCGTCTATTTTATGGCGGAGCGCCTCTCACGCCGCAGAAGCTGCACAGGCGCTCAAACTCACCGCGCAGGATATTTATGATTTGAAATTGATTGACGGCGTTATCAAGGAGCCTGTCGGTGGTGCTCACCGTGCAAAAGAACAAACAATTACCGCCGTTTCGGCTCAAATAAAGTCTGCGCTAAAAGAGCTCACCCCTTGGGATCAAGAACAAATCCGCGAGGACCGCCGCAATAAGTTCCTCGCTTTTGGCAGGGCCGTTTAAGAGCTAACGTTCGCTCTGGCAGCCGTTGCTTCTGTAGCATTACCGATATGCGGTGCTAAACGGTTTTCTGCTTCACTCCATTCCATGGCGCGTTTGAATTTCAAAGCCGTCCAATCTGCCGTCATGCCGGCGCGACGCTTCATATTCTCAAAATTACCGTGGCCGGCCTTCATATGCCCTTCGTCGGTTGCGGCGGCGCGGTAATAAAGCATCAAAAACACCCGAATGGCCGCCGTGAGAGATGTCTTTTCCTTTTTACGCAAACTGATCAAAGAACAAAGATCATGAATTGTACAATTTTCGCGCGCGGATATTCCTTTTAACTCGCGCCACATCTCCGGCTCCAACCGGACAGATGTGCGCTTTCCCAAAACTGTGATATTGCGTGAAACCAGTGAACTCTTGCTTTCGTAAAGATCGTTTTCAGACATTGTGAAATTGCTCCTTTTACTTTTCAGTTTTTATTCGTTCAAAAACAAAACAAGAACGAGACACACCTTGAATATATAGGTATGCCGGAATTATACAACCATAAAGTGTATTTTTCCACTCAAATACCTGAGTATGTATTTTTTAAGAATCTGTAAATTGAATACTGAGCGCATGGATGAAAGCCATCTCTTCCGCCAAAGCCTTGTAAACCGCGCGCTGCCGGGCAACCGTAGCCATACCCGCGAACGCCCCGGCACTTATTTCGACCTTGAAATGACTCTGGCCGCTCCCATCATCTCCGGCATGTCCGGCATGTAAATGACTCTCATTGATGACGTTAAGGCTTTCGGGCTGAAACGCCGCTTCTAATTTCTGGATAATTTTTTGCTCCATAGTCATAAAAAAGCCTTTTCTGCGTATCAAAAACCGTTCAAAAAGTGATATTATAATAGTTGGAACGATGCCAAAAATAAACTTAAAATATAGGTCACCGGAATTTGAAGAGGAATCTGTGAAATCCTCTTCCTGCCCCCGTGCCTGTGACATGCCGGGCTGCCCCGATCACGCGCAGTACCGTGCGCCGAAAGATCGCTCTTTAAGCGAGCATTACTGGTTTTGCCAACGCCACGTTGCCGAATATAACCGCGCATGGGATTTCTTTGATGGTATGAATGCACGCGAAGTTGAAGAACATATTCTAAGCTCCATGTTCGGCGACCGCCCTACATGGCGCTATGACGCCGATGGCATAGCGGAAGAAAATCTACGCCGTCAGGCTTGGGAAATGCACGGGCAAAGCGCAGGACCGGATGAGCGCGCCGGACGCGCATGGCAGGAGTATGAGCAACACGGGCATATTTTTGAGCGTCAAGGGCCGGAATTCGAAGCTCTCGCCATTTTCGGGCTGGAACCTCCCATTGATCAGGAAAAAATCAAAGCGCGCTATAAGGAGCTCGCCAAGAAATATCACCCTGACCACAATCAAGGGGATAGCGAGGCCGAAGAGCTTCTCAAAAAGATCAATATGGCCTATACAGTATTAAAGCTCGCGTTCCAGAAATTTGAGAGAATAGAAGAAGCGTAACCATGTCTATAAATACCGACCAACTTGCCGAAGAAGAAAAAGAAGTCAGCTCCGCTTCCTTTGATATTACCCGTGTGGTGAATAAGGACGGGAAATATACCACCATTCCCGACACCAAATATGACGTGCGGGAGACTTTTGGCCTCGATGTTGATTGGAAAGTGCCGGGCTTTAAAGAAGAAAATTCCAACGTCCCGAAACTAGACCCTACCTATCAATTTGACCACAATACCACGATGGCCATCCTCGCCGGATTCGCCCATAACCGCCGCGTAATGGTACAGGGCTATCACGGTACAGGTAAATCAACACATATTGAACAAGTCGCTGCACGCCTCAACTGGCCCTGTGTGCGGATCAATATGGACAGCCATGTGAGCCGGATTGATCTCCTCGGCAAGGACATGATCGTCCTGCAGGAAGGCAAGCAAATTACCCGCTATCAGGAAGGCTTATTACCGTGGGCTATTCAAAATCCTGTAGCGCTCGTCTTTGATGAATATGACGCCGGACGGCCTGATGTCATGTTTGTGATCCAGCGTGTATTAGAAGCAGAAGGAAAGCTCACACTCCTTGATCAGAATGTCGTGATCCGCCCGCATCCGGCCTTCAGGCTCTTTGCGACCTCTAACACCGTAGGCCTTGGTGATACCACAGGGCTTTACCACGGGACACAACAAGTCAACCAAGCCCAAATGGATAGATGGAATATTGTCGCCCAGCTTAATTATCTAGAGCATGATAAGGAAATCGACATTATGGCCGCCAAAATTGAAAGCATGGATACCAAAGAAGGGCGTGAGCTACTGGATGCAATGGTGCGTATGGCCTCCCTCACCCGTCAGGGCTTTATCAATGGTGATCTTTCAACCCTCATGAGTCCACGAACAGTGCTCAGTTGGGCGCAGAATTACGAAATTTTCGGCGACCGTGATCTGGCCTTCCGCTATGCCTTTCTCAATAAATGTGATGAGATGGAATGGCCCATCGTCGCCGAATATTACCAAAGATGCTTTGGGGTTGAGTTGTTGGGGAATTAGTTTTGATATCTAATAAATCTTCCTTCTGGGATCCAAGTACCTGATGGCACTTTGAATTTTGCTTAAAGACTGCACACGGTTTTCATTGGCAACTGTTACTTCTTTTGGTGCATCTTTATCTGAATAGATATCAAGAAAAACAATTTCTCCGGCCTTGTTGAAAGCTGTTTTACAAATAACATCAGGAACTGGGACCAATCCCCTTTGAACTCTCACAGAATAAAGAACTCCTATTTTCCAAGAGGGAGAAAGATTCTTCTCATCAGTTGTTTTTTTATTCACGCCCCTAGCTCTCTTACTTTACTCATGCACAATAAAAACTATAGGAAAAGCAAACTATTAACAATATGAAACTTACAGTCTAATATCATATCATGGAAAACAAAACCACAGAAACTCTCAAAAATGCCGTTGCGGCGACGTTGCGCACGCTCTCAGGGCGTAAAGCTATCGATGTGAGCTATAACGCAAGTGAACGCTATGACCGCCCGACACCGGCACAAAAAGATCGTGCCACCCTTCCCTTGCCCGAACGGGAATTGGATAAAACCGATAAAACTCTTTTGCGCGCAAGCGCCGATGCCAAGGCTCTCCACCTTCATCATCACAAAGACGCGCTGCATCAACAAAACACGCCCCTAGACCTCACCGCAAAAGCCGTCTTCGATGCGCTCGAACAAGCGCGGTGCGAAGCTATTGGCGCCAATCAGATGACCGGTGTGAAAGATAATCTTAATCAGCTCCTTGATGAAAAATGCAAGAGATTGGGATACGACAAGATTGAACAGCGCGAGGATAGCAACATTGCTGATGCGCTTCATCTTTGCGCGCGCACCAGCCTGACCGGTGAAGCTGTTCCACCACATGCCAAAGCGATAATGAATAAATGGCAGCCTTGGATTGAGGAAAAGCTCGGCCCGGATGGGCTAAAACAGCTCACCCCTCACCTGCACGATCAGGCCGCTTTCGCACAGATCACACGGGAACTAATGGCACAAATGGAGCTTGCCCCTCTGGATAGCGCCGATAACGCGAGCGAAAATAACATTCCTGCGCAAGATGATAATCAGGAAGGCTCATCCGAACAACAAGACAGCCAAGAAGAAGGCATGTCCGAAAATGATGGCAGCGCGCAAGGCATCGACAACACCGAGGAAAGTGACGGTGAATCCCAAGAAGCGGACGGGGCCGAAAGCGCAGACGCCGGAGAGACAAGCGAAAGTGACACAGGCGAAATGGGAGAAGCCGCACCCGATATGCGCAGGCCCGAAAGCCTTACCCGCTCCAGCGAAGGGCAATATAGAGTCTATACCCGTCAATATGACGAGATCATTGCTGCCGAAGATCTGGCCGATCCCGAAGAGCTCACAAGGCTCCGCCGTATGCTCGATGAACAACTCAAAAGCCAACAAGGCATTGTCAGCAAGCTCGCCAATCAACTCCAACGCAAACTCATGGCCCGTCAGCAACGAAGCTGGCAATTCGATCTGGAAGAAGGTGTTTTAGATGCCGCCAAGCTGACCCGTATCATTACCGGCTCTAACGTGCCGCGTGCGTTCAAGATGGAAAAGGAAACCGATTTCCGCGACACGGTTGTTACGCTCCTGATTGATAATTCCGGCTCCATGCGTGGACGCCCTATTGCGATTGCTGCGCTTTGTGCCGATATTCTCGCCCGGACATTAGAGCGTTGCGGCGTGAAGGTTGAAATTCTGGGCTTTACCACCCGTGCATGGAAAGGCGGCAAGGCGCGCCAGCTTTGGGTGGATAATGAGCGTCCCGCCTTCCCCGGACGGCTCAATGACCTACGCCATATCATCTATAAAAATGCTGATGCGCCCTTACGACGGGCCCGAAAGAATTTGGGGCTGATGCTCAAAGAAGGGATATTAAAGGAAAATATCGACGGGGAAGCGCTCGTCTGGGCGCATAACCGTCTGGCTAAAAGATCGGAACAGCGTAAGATTTTGATGGTTATTTCCGACGGCGCACCGGTCGATGACTCTACCCTGTCCGTCAATGCCGCGAATATGTTAGAAGCGGATTTGCACCACGTTATTGGCTGGGTAGAACAGCTTAAACAAGTCGAGCTCACCGCCATTGGGATCGGGCATGATGTCACCCGCTACTACTCCCGCGCCATGACAATTGGTGATGCCAGCGAACTCGCCAGCGCCCTTGTTCAAAGACTTGAAAAATTATTTAGCGTTTAGGCGCAATAGGAACAGGAGCAGAACAACCAGCACCCCCTCCTATATTAGAAGTAAGTTCTCCGGTGTTTAGTTCTGCTGTGCTAAGCCCAACATTACAGCTAACTGTCCAGCCATCTCCCCCAACCTCAACACCTTTGTCCAAGAAGGGTTCACCAGTGTCTAAATCCTTACCCATTTCAACAATCCCTGTCACTCTGGCTGTGAAAGGCCCCTTTGTACTCAAACCCTTATCCTTCGCTACAGTCGTAGCAAGACGGACAACTGTCGGGGCTTCATCAATAGTTTTAAATGTATGTGTATGTACTTCTCCTGACCCGGCTGCTGCGAATCCGGATGCTAGACCGGCCACAGCCGCCCCAGCAACACTCGCCATTAAATCTCTTTTCTTCATGTC
>JALEGH010000094.1 GCA_022763065.1 Alphaproteobacteria bacterium | reverse complement strand
GCGCGCTAATTTACCGTCTTCGTCATAAGGTTGTGCAGTTTTGGCTTTCACCAAATCATCTATAAGTGCGTTGGCCGGACCAGTATCAAAGGCTAAAATATCATTACGATTTGGTCCAAGCCATGTGATATTCCCCACACCACCAAGATTTAAAATCGCGACAGGCTTTTCTATTTTATGGGCGAAGGCCTGATGGCATAGGGGCAAAAGCGGCGCGCCTTGTCCGCCTGCTTTGACATCGGCTTGGCGCATATCGGCAATAACATTGGCTTTGAACGCATCGGCGAGTTTTTGAGGGTCGCCGATCTGCCATGTGAATTTATGGGCTGGATCATGATGAATTGTCTGACCGTGAAAACCGATGATATCTGGTTTTACATCGTTATTTTGAGAAATAAAGTCTTTAAGCGCCTTGATATGGGCTTCAGTAATGAGTTGCTCTGCTTTTTCAGTACCCGCATCTGGCCTTGAGCGGCCAAAAACACGCTGAACATTTTCGCGTATATGTCCGCTATAGGGATAGTTTTCAAAAGCGAGCGCGTTTATCACATTTTGACCATCCGTTTCAATCAGCGCACAATCAATCCCGTCTAGCGAAGTTCCAGACATCAGTCCAACTGCGGTATAGACTTTGTTTTTTTCCATGCGTATAAATAATCCTGTCATGACTTATAAATCGGATTTTTTAAATATATTAGACGAACGCGGGTTTATACACCAGTGCAGTAATTTTGAAGCACTGGATGACAAACTCATGGAAGGGTCGCAAAGCGCTTATATCGGTTTTGATGCCACAGCTAAATCCCTGCATGTGGGGAATTTGACGGGTATTATGATGTTGCGCTGGTTTCAAGAATGCGGACACAAACCCATTACCCTTATGGGTGGGGGAACGTCCAAAATTGGTGATCCTTCATTTAAAGACGAGCAGCGCAAGCTCCTCGATGATGCAACGATTAATGAGAATATCAACCATATTCAAAGCAGTTGTTTTGAGCAGTTTTTGACCTATGGTGAGGCCCCTAATGAGGCCTTGATGGTGAATAATAATGACTGGCTGGACGGGCTCAAATATCTGGATTTTTTGCGCGATTATGGCCGTCATTTTACCGTGAACCGGATGCTGTCCTTTGATTCGGTAAAAACAAGGCTGGAGCGTGAAAGCCCGCTGAGCTTGCTTGAGTTTAATTATATGGTCATGCAAGGATATGATTTTGTGGAATTGAATAAGCGTTATAGCACAATTTTGCAAATGGGAGGGTCGGACCAGTGGGGTAACATTATCAATGGTGTGGAGTTGGGCCATAAGGCGCATCAGATGAAGCTTTTTGCACTCACCGCACCGCTTTTGACCACGCCGGATGGGGCTAAAATGGGCAAGACGGTGAGCGGGGCGGTGTGGCTCAATAAAGATTTACTCTCCCCTTATGATTATTATCAGTTCTGGCGCAACGCCGATGATGTGATGGTGGGAACGCTTTTAAAGCGCTTTACCATGCTATCCATGGATGAGATCGGTAAGCTGGAAGCTCTTCAGGGCGCGGAAATCAATGAGGCCAAAAAAGTGTTGGCTTTTGAGGCGACAAAGATGTGTCATGGTGAGAGGTTCGCCAAAGAAGCCGAAACCACAGCGCAAAAAGTGTTCGAGCAAGGAAGCGTCGGTGATAATTTGCCTACTATTGAGGTTGCCCAAGGTGAGCTGGAAAAAGGGATGGCCTTTATTGATCTTTTTGTGGCAAGCGGATTGGCTTCAACCAAAAGCGAGGTCAAACGCCTGATTAAGGGCGGCGGCGCGAAATGTAATGATAATAGCGTCAGTGATATGGAGTTGGTGCTTAAAATAGATGATCTGACAGAGGCCGGATATATCAAGCTTTCAAGCGGTAAGAAACGTCACGCACTGGTGAAAGTAGTGCCTTAGTTTGTATTTTTCGGCGGTGATGGCGGCGGTGAGTTACCAGAAATTTCGCCTTCAAAGAAAATTTTGCGCAAGAAACCGGGCGCTAAAACCGATAAGGGGTTGACCGTCACATCAGGATTTTGTGCAGGTCCGGAAATTTTGTAGGTCGCGGCGATGAGAGCGTCCCCACCGGTCAAAAGATCACCAATGACCGGGATTTGCCCGACAGCCTTGTTAATGCCTGAAACCGGAATAATGGTGCCAGAAATATCGGTTGTATTTTTGCCCTGATCAAAGGCACCTTCAAAGGTCAGTCCCAAGGAAGAACCGGAGGTTCTTCCTTCTTTGAGCAGTAAGAGATTTCCCCCTTCCCGGAACTGCCATTCGAAATCGGATTCCAGCCGTGAAAAACCCACCCCGTCATTGCTTAGAAGATTTTCAGCGCCCTGAAAGCTCATACCGCTTAAGAGCTTGGCCAAGGCGGGCGCTCCTTTGACCCGAAAATTGCTTAGACGGGCCTTGCCGAATAAATCCCCTTCATTATTGTCTCCCCATCTCGGGCGGCCATAAATCACCATGGAACCGCCGCGAATTTTATCATAGAGGCCAAAAGATTTGAGCGTATAACCCGCATCGGAGCTTTCCATGTGGAAGGTGCGCTGACCGGAATTTTCTTCCGGCCTAAAGCGCAGATACATGTCACCCTCGCCGATCTTGGCATCCACCTCCAAACGGGTGAGGTCGTTTGATTTATCAGTTTCAATATATAGTTGCGATTTGCCAACTGTTTCTCCCTCATGCGCTAAAATTTGGTTCACGTTGAGTGAGATTTTCATGGGTTGAGCGGAGGATTTTTTGTCTCTTGGATTTTCCCATTCCGGGTTCTGACGCTTCACTTTCATGAACGGATTCAAATCAAAAACAGGGCCGGTTGCCGAAATTTTAAGTGTCTTGTTATTTTCAACTTCAAATCCGGCGGAAAGATTTGTTTGTCCAATAGTAAAACTTTCAATCTGACCTTTGGCAATATCCACGACCCCATCTGGGAATTTTTTAAATAAAATCCGGCCACCTGCGATTTGGAAATCCTTTGTTTTAACCTGTAACTTATCAATTTCATTAATTTCGTCATCGCTCAAAAAAGCCTTGAAGGATAAGTCACCGGCCACATTTGAAGGCTTGTAATAATCAAAACTCTCCACCCGTAATATTGTGGGGGCGATGTCTCCTGTGACATTCAAAACCGTCCTATTTCCCTTTTCAACATAGTTCAGGTCAATGGGAAGCGGGCCGCTAATATAGTCCTCTAAGCCGATATCAAAGACCTTTCTAAGGTCGTTATCGGTTGTGAGTTGCGCGGCGAGCTTCATATCAAATTCTTTGCCCTTCGGATAAAAATATTGTTTCCAGTTCAAGGTAATGGGACGAGAATCAATTGCTCCGCTTCCTTTAAGGTTGATAAGGCCGTCCGCAAAAGACAGATCATAAGGTCCACCGCTTAAAGCCAGCTCGCGGACAATATTGGGCAGGTAAATATCACGGGTTTTCCCATCTATTTTGACGATCACCCGATCTTTGGGAAGGTCTTTGAGTGTTGGAAATTCCAGATCCAGTTTGAAATCAATATGGCCTTTGACATCTTTGGGCGCAAAAGGAAGCTCATTTTTAATCGAGATTGGCTCATCGGCGATATATTCAAGAACGGTAGCAAGCGGCCCGCTTGCGTTTAAATCAACATAGGCCATACCGCCGCCGGCAACACTGATATCTGCTATTTTAACGGTGATATCACGACCTTTTACATTCCCTATATTGCCCTGTTCTCCCGTAATGATGAGTGTATCATTTTCAAAGATACCCCTGCCAATGACATTTTTCACGGGCATGAGGGTATCGCTATATTTTACGGTGACATCTTCAATGGCAAATTCCGCCTTTGTGTCGTTCATGGTGATGTCACCATCATTTATGATGAGCTTTGTTGTCAGGCTGGCGTCATGAAAACGGCCATTGGAGATTTTTTGGGTCAGCCATCTTCCGGCCTCACTTTCCAGATGTGACTTGGGAAAGAGTATGGCAATTTTGTCAAGAGGGGCCGTATCAATTTTGAGCGTAACGTCCGAGCTTATATTTTTAAAACCCCCTTTAAAAGAAAGTGGTGCGCTGCCTTCAAACATGATGCCATCAATACCGGCCTGCAATTTTGTAATATCCAGCAATTTTTCTTCGGCGCGGTAATGGGCCAAGAGCGCTATATTATTGAGCTGAAGTGGGGATTCATATATGTCCTCAAGATGTACATCACCTTTTGGGATGGATAAATCAAAAGAGGCCATTTGGGGTGTGAGCTTTTTGTCTAGGGCCAATTTGAATGTGCCGCTGGTTTTAAAATCTTGCGCGGCCAAAAACGATTCTGGTGGCAAAAAACTTTTAACCCGTGCGGGGTTTATATCCTTCATTTCGGCGGTGAAGGTGATGTCTTCTTGCAGATTTCGGTATAAAAGGCTGGATTTAATAAATGATTTTTCTCCCTTCGTGCCCGGCAAATCAATGAGGAGGTCGCCTTCAACACCAACGTCATGTTTGGATAAGGAGACGTCCATTACGGCCAAATAGGCGGAGGCAGTTTCGCTTGTTCGTGTTTCGTTTGCCGTTGTCTTATTTGGCGGGGTTTTATTTATTTGGGAGCTGTCCTTTATAATGGCCCCTTTGATATTAATTTTTTTAAGTGCGCTTAACGGGGTAATGTCACGGTATTTTGGGTTTGTGATATAGCCAAGGTAGCGCGCCAAAATTTTTTTAACGTCTTTGATCTCCTCTTTTTTCTCTGCAATCTGTTCACCAATAGGAAGGTGTGGCCCCATTTCGGATGTCTTCGGTTCTGCCTTAGATAGGTTGGGGTTTTTGTGTTCCCTTGCCAGATCAATTACTGGAGCTTCAATAATTATAAGGGAGGGTAACAGTTTTCCCTGAAGTAAATGTAAGGCCGATAGGCCCAGATTCGCATTTTCTATGCTGAGCAGAGGTGTCTTATTTTGGTCCTGATGGATTTTAACCCCTTCCAGGTCAAGCAAAAGGGGAGCTGTGATCTCCGGCCATGTGAGGTACAGTTGACCAATTGTCACGTGATAGTTTTTTTCAGGGTCACTTAAGGCCGCTTCAATCCGGGGTTTGATCCTTTCCAAGCTCATGGGGCCTTTGGCCATGCGCATGGCAAAAAGACTGCCGAGTAACATGGCAAATATTGCCACGACCAAAATGGCGCTGGTGAGCCAGTTGAGGTGAGGAAGTGAAGCTTTTAAAAGGCGTTTGGACACGAATGGTTTTTCCAAATTTATTTCATACTTCTTGATTGTACGGCGATGTATCTTGACTTTAAAGCCTATATGTTAAGACTATTAAAAAGATAAACCGATTTTATGAGGAAAATATGACGCTATTGAATATTGGAGATAAAGCGCCCGGTTTTACGTTGCCGTGCGATGGAGGTGGTGAGGTCAGCCTGTCTGCTTTTAAAGGAAAAAAGGTAGTTTTATATTTCTACCCAAAGGATGATACACCCGGATGTACAAAGGAGTCTTGTGCCTTTAATGATGATTTGAAAGCGTTTGAGAAGGTTGGTGCACAAGTGATTGGGCTTTCCAAATGCAGCGTCAAAAAGCATGATAAGTTTAAGGAAAAATACGGGTTAAAATTTCCTTTGGCCTCGGACGAAGAGGGGGATGTGTGCGAGCGTTATGGTACATGGGTGGAAAAGAATATGTATGGCCGCAAATATATGGGGATTGAGCGCACGACTTTCCTGATTAATGAAAAGGGTAAAATCGCGCAAATCTGGTGCAAGGTAAAAGTCGCTGGTCACGTGGAGGCCGTGATGGAAGCCCTACAAGAGATGGAGACAAAGGCGGCGTAGAACTTTACGCCGCGACGGATACTTCAACCTTCCGCCCCGCATTTTCGGCGCTGTTCATGTGATCATGAATATGGGCCATCAGTTCATCCGTCTTGTCATGGAAGAAGTGATTGGCCTCGCTCACGCGGCGGTGATCAATTTCGATACCTTTTTGCAGGTGAAGCTTCTCTACCAACTGGCCGACAGCTTCGGCAGAAACAAGATCATCGCACTCTCCTTGAACAATCAAGCCGGAAGAAGGGCACGGCGCCAAGAAGCTAAAATCATGAATGTCAGCAGGTGGCGCGATAGAAATAAAGCCCTCAATCTCAGGGCGGCGCATTAAAAGCTGCATGCCGATCCATGCACCAAAGTTAAAACCGGCCACCCAGACATAAGGCGCGTTGGGGTTTAAATCCTGCATCCAGTCAAGTGCGGAAGCCGCGTCGCTGAGTTCCCCTTCGCCGCGATCAAAGATCCCTTGCGACTTGCCAACGCCGCGAAAGTTAAACCGCAGGACGGAAAATCCTCTATCCTTCATCGCCTGAAAGGTCAGGTAAGATATTTTGTTATTCATGGTGCCGCCATGCTCGGGATTGGGATGTAAAATGAGCGCTAATGGCGCATTCGGTGTTTTGGAGTGATGATAACGGCCTTCCAGACGGCCTTCCGGTCCATTGAAAATAATCTCAGGCATATGCTTGATAATCCCCTCTCATAGTCGTCATTGTTATTACGCTTCATTAGTTTTCGTAACTTTTATCTTTATACCTCTTATAAACAGGCAAAAAGAAAAAGTCCAAATATTTCTTATAAGTCATTGATTTCATTGTTGATATCTGGGTAATATTGACGTCATGAATCCGGTTTACCTTGATTATAACGCAACAACACCTATTCGGCCCGAAGTGTTAGAGCTGGTCACAAATGTGATGGCGCAGGTGGGAAATGCCTCTTCCGTTCATGCGTTCGGGCAAAAGGCGCGTGACATTGTCGAAACTGCGCGCGCGCAAGTGGCAGGTTTATGCGGCGTTGCGCCGGAACAAGTGGTTTTCACAAGTGGCGCGACAGAATCCAATAATACGGTTCTTTGCGGGTTGAAAAATAAACGGGTTCTTGTTTCGGCAATTGAACATCCAGCTGTTTTAGCTGCTGCACCTCATGCAGAAAAAATTCCGGTAACTTCTGATGGCGTTGTTGATCTGGATGTCTACCGGAAAATGTTGGGGGAAGGAGACCCTCCTGCGATTGTTTCTGTGATGCTGGTTAATAGTGAAACCGGTGTGATCCAGCCTGTGCGAGAGATGGCTGACATGGCGCATGAGGCAGGAGCGCTGTTCCACACCGACGCCGTACAAGGAGCGGGACGGTTGGATATTTCATTTGATACGCTGGGGGTGGATTATATGAGCCTATCGGCCCATAAGATGGCCGGGCCGCAAGGCGTCGGGGCTATTATTTGGCGGGAAGGGTTGGAGCTTTCCAAATTTATGTTGGGCGGCGGGCAGGAAAAAAATTGCCGTGCAGGTACGCACAATACCGCAGGCATTGCCGGTATGGGATTGGCCGCGCAGATGGCCAAAGACAACATGCCAGCCTATCAAAAAATCGGGGAGCTGCGCGATTATCTTGAAGGTGAAATCAGAAAAATATCAAATGAAGCCGTGATCTATGGAGAAAACGCTCCGCGTGTGCCCAATACCACCAATGTCGGCCTGCCCGGTGTGCCTGCACAAACACAGATGATGGCGCTTGATTTGGGCGGTGTGGCGGTGAGTAGTGGTTCAGCTTGCTCCAGCGGGTCGTTCAAATCTTCCCATGTTTTACTGGCGATGGATGTGGACGAGGAAGCGGCAAAATGCGCCTTGCGTATTTCGATGGGCTGGGCTACGACAAAGGCTGATATTGACCGGTTTTTAAATGTCTGGTCTGAATTTATCAAACGTCAAAAATAGGCCCAAAAAATAGGTCAAACAGATTATGCCTGATATCACATTTATCTTAAAAGATGGCACGGAGAAGAAAGTAGATGCAAAAGCGGGGCTTTCTTTGATGGAAGTTGCCGTAAAAGAAGGAATAGAAGCCATTGAGGGCGCGTGCGGCGGTGGGTTGGCCTGTGCCACTTGTCACCTTTATGTGCATCCCGATTTTAAAGAGCGAACCATGCCCGAAGACGGCGAGATTTCCGAAGAAGAAGAGGATATGCTCGATCTGGCTTTTGATGTACGGGATAGCTCCCGCCTGTGCTGCCAGATTATTGTAGGCGATGAGTTGGAAGGGTTAAAGGTGGCCCTGCCCGGTGCGGCGGTGGAGTGGTAGGCTATTCAAGCTCTTTTAAAAAGGCGATAATATCGCTTTCAATATCAAAATTGAATAAGTCATTGTGACTAGCGTTTTCAACAACAAGGCGGTGTTTGATCTGCGCGTTTGATAACTCTATGAGAGTTTCGGAATGAGTTGCAGGGATGATTCTGTCTTGTTCGCCGTGTACAATCATTAGTGGAGTTTTAATGCCAGATATTTTCTTGTCGTTTTCGTATTTGTCATGCATCAAATATTTGACCGGCAAAAAGAAAAACCGTTTTTGCGCCAGATTGAGGGCGCTGGAAAAAGGTGCTTCTAATATCAATGCCTTCACATCCGGAAATTCAACAGCCATTTGCGTGGCCGGTCCGCTGCCGATGGATTGGCCGTAAAGGATAATATTTTTGGCTGAATATCCCTTGGCTATAAGCCAGTTCATTGATGATCTGGCACTGTCATAGAAGGTGTCTTCCGTCGGTTTTCCGGGGTTGCCGGCATATCCGGGATATTCAGCCAAAAACACGCCGTACCTCTTATCAATATATTTATAGGTGAGCGGAAGCGTATTTTTGTAATCCGACGCATTGCCGTGAAACCATATAATGATATCTTGGTTATTATCCTGCGGGGCGATAAACCAGCTTTTTATTTTGTGATTTGAAGCGGTTGTGATTTCGATTTTCTGAACAAAATCAGGCTTAAAAGTTTCATTTATTTCCGGTGCCATATTGGGAAAATACATGAGCTGGCGTTGCAGCAGGAAGAGGGTGGCGGCTGCTGCGACATAAAGTATAAGAAGTGTATACATGATTCTTTTATATTCTTTTTTATCGGGCAGCATGGGTGTTATTCTAACACATTAAGGAGACTATGGCATATTTAGAATGCCAAACTTTTTAAGAACGCTTGCCTGTGTCTTGTTCATTTTATTGGCATCAAACCCTTCGATCAGTTCATTGAAAACATGGTACCAGTTAATCTCGGCCTTGAGGTGAAGGAAGACGGAACCCAAACCCAGCGCCGCACGGTCCATAAAGACAAATTCACGCGGGACAGTGACACCACCTATTTCTTTAAGTTTCGCGTGTACTTTTTGTGCCGTTTCACGGCCGTAAATGCCGTTTGTGACCTCACCGATCGGGCGTATTTTATCCTCCATGATGGGACCATATAAAAATCGTGCCCAGATATTGAGGGTTTCAATTTGCTCTTTGGAAAGGTTCTTGAAGCCCCAGATTTCATAGGCATGAACCGCGCGCGGAATATCATCTTCCATCAGGGCGTGGTAAAGGTCAATCACACCACCGACAAATTGTGCCGGAAAGACACGTACACATCCAAAATCAAGCAGGTTAATAGAGTGATCATCAGGGTGAACAGAATAATTCCCCAAATGCGGATCGCCGTGAATAATCCCATAGTAATAAAGTGGTACATACCAAGCACGAAACATGTTCATGGCGATTGCGTTTCGGGTTTCAGCAGGGGCGTCTGTATAATTTAAAATGCGCTCCCCTTCCAGCCATGTGCTGGTGAGAAGCCGGTCGGTTGAGAGCTCATCAATAATTTCAGGAACGTGAATGCTTTTTTCATCTTTGAGCATGTAGCCATAAAGCTTTTCGTATTTGGCTTCTAATTCATAATCAAGCTCCTCATGCAAACGCTCGGAAAGCTCCGCATGGATGTTTTGTGTTTTAATGGAACTGTCATAGCGTTCATAAATCGAAAAAATGATCTTGAGCTGATTGAGGTCGGCCTGAATAGCGCTTTTCATATCCGGATATTGAAGTTTGCAGGCAATATTTTGTCCTTCATGTGTGAGCGCTTTATGTACCTGTCCTAAACTGGCAGCGGCGGCGGCCTTACGCTCAAAAGATTTAAATCTGGATTGCCAATCGGACCCTAATTCTGCCTTCATACGCCTGCGTACAAAGGGCCAGCCCATCGGCGGAGCGTTGGATTGCAGTTCTTGGAAACCTTTCGCATATTCAGGCGGCAGGGCTTCGGGGATGGTGGCTAGAATTTGCCCAACCTTCATCAACGGTCCTTTTAAGTTGCCTAAGGCTTGCGTGAGCTCAAGCGCATGGTCATCGCGCTTAATCTCCAGCCCCAGATATTTCTCCCCCAAAAGTTTCGTGGCTAACCCGGCCATCGTGGTGGATACACGGCCATAACGTGCCAAACGTCCGCCAATTGAATTTTCTTTTTGCGTATTGCTCATGAGCATTTTTATAGGCGGATATGGGCGTGATATCTATACAAAAATCGGAATATAGGGCATAAATAACAGATGGATTTGGACATTCAAGATATTAAAGACCGGATTTTGAGAGCTGCGCTGGCTGATGTGCCCTTTGATGGCTGGCAATGGAGCGTGATTGAAACGGCTGCGCAAAAATGTGGTTTTGAGGCCGATATGGCGGAGGCTGTTTTTCCAGAGAAAATTCAAAGTGTGCTCACGCATTTTTCCGCTTGGGCGGACCGGGAGATGCTCCAAAAACTGGAGCCGGTTAAAATAGAAGATATGCGCGTTCGTGATAGAGTGCATATGGCTGTTATGCGCCGGATTGAGGTCTTAACGCCGCATAAGGAAGCGGTGCGCGCCTGTTCGGGTTTTTGGTTTAAGCCCATGCATAAAATGACAGGCGGCAAGATTGTGTGGGCGACGGCTGATCAAATCTGGAATTGGGCCGGAGACACGGCGACGGATTATAACCATTATACGAAGCGTTTATTGCTCTCAGGCGTTATCATCTCGACAATGCTGGCTTGGCTTGCCGATGAAACGGGAGATTTAAAAGCAACGGAAGCGTTTTTGGCACGCCGGATTGAAAATGTTTTAAAACTCGGTGGCAGAGCCGGAAAAGTCATTGGGCGGGTGCAGCATTTGTGGCCCTTTAGAGAGAAGAAAACCGGATAAGCTAGACCCGGATAAACAGGCGAGGATAAAAAATGTTTAAATTCTGGTATGAAAAATTTTTGTTCCGTTTTTCCTTCATGGTGGCTTTTATCGCGTTTTTAGGGGTTTTTGTATATGCCTATATTACGGAAGTGACGATCAAACCACCGGAGGGGAATATGGCTCCTTTCGCCCAGACCCTGGTGGCAAAGGGAACCAATAGTCTCTTGCCTGAAGAGCGCTCTTTACCGCTTGAAAGCCCGCATTTAACAGATAAGGAACTGAAAGTCTGGTCGTCGCGCGCTATATCTGAGGCATTGACCTTAAGCAAGGCCAAATATATTATTACGCAGCGCGATATCCGCCCCTATTTCACGGTTTCCGGTCTCAAACAATATCAGGACTACCTTAAAAGCTCCGGCATTGAAAAAAGCGTGAAGGATAACAGCTTTACACTTAGCGTTTTTGTCGAGCAGCCGCCCCTTTTGTTAAATGGAAGCTCCATTAAAGGGATTTATCGTTGGTTATATCAGGTGCCGGTAACGATTAGCTTTTTGCCGGTGGGAAGCGGTGGATATGATAGGGGTGCGGAGGTTACAAACCGGAAATTAAACGTCACAGTACAAATGCGCCGTGTCCGGCTTGATGATAATCCTAATGCCATTCAAATCGAAAGCTGGGCTGTCGCTCCGCGTAAGTAAATTACGCTTTTTCTTCAAAAATGACTCGCTCTGGGCCGGAGAATCGGGCTTTATGGCTTTCATCTTTAAATAATGACTTATGAGGAATGAAGTGATGAGCAATGTAACGAATTTACGCGGGAGTAATGACGGAGAAGCCGGGGAAGATGTTGGCGGCGTGTCCGGTAAACGGTTACAGGCCTTTTTTGACCGGATTGAGCGCTTGGAAGAAGAAAAGGCTGCGCTGGCTGAAGATATCAAAGAAGTCTATGGTGAGGCCAAAGCGGTTGGCTTTGATGTCAAAATCATGCGCCGGATCATGAAGCTGCGTAAAATGGATATCGAAAAACGCCGCGAAGAAGACGAGCTCCTTAATCTCTATATGGCCGCCATCGGGATGGAGTGAGCCATCTGATCATGTCCCGTCATCCCGTTGGCAAACCCGAAGGGTTTTTGCACGAACGGGATCTAGTAAAGCGAGCAGCTTTGCTGCTCACATATGGATCCCCGCCGTTTATATCCGCTTGATAAGCGGACCCCCGGGGATGACAGCTTTGAGATAAACTGATCCATTACCCAAATAAATATTGACATAACGATAGAGTCTGGCTAAAAACAAGCTCATATGTTGTATGTAAGTAAAATCGGGTATTGCTGCTATGAAGTCTATTATAGATATTTTTGAAAAACTTGCCGGAAACGGACGCTATATTAAACTGGATGGCAGTGCCTATCATTCTGGCCCTGTTCGGTCCTTTTTTGAAAGGCCTGAGGCTAAGATAGGACTGGCCGCACTTGCTTTGAATACAGCCATTCATATGGTAGGGCAAAATAGTGCGGAGCCTGGGGGTTTGGTGGTTTTACACAAATTTGTAGGCGATGCACTTTTCACGCTGCTTGGGTTGGGGATAGCGCATCTAACAAGAACGACTGATTTTCGTGTTAGCCCGGGATTTAAGGACCCTATTGATAGGGCAGGTACTGATTTGAGCCAACGTCAATTGACCTTACGGGAATCCCAATATCTAGATATTACGAAGAAAGTGTCTCAAAATATGTTTATGTTCATGTCTTTGGGAACAGGAGCTGCAGCTGTTTTGGTGGGTGAAGTTGTAATGGTTGGTGCTATTTTAGCGGCTTATCATTTTGATCGTGCGAACACGGCGGCAAAGCTTTTAGGCGGGCAATATGTTTTTTGCGACAAGCCACCAGCCAAAGAAGCAAAGGTTACGCGTGAGGCACCAACGGGTGGAAAGCTCTCTCATAATAATATTTAGTCGATAAAAAAGGCTCCTTGTGTGGAGCCTTTTTGAGTTCTGCAGTATAGGTGTTAGATTAATACCTATACTCATCGTTTTTGAAGGGGCCGCTCTCTTCCACACCGATATAATCGGCTTGCTCTTTGGAAAGTTTGGTAAGCGTTGCGCCCACTTTTTCAAGATGGAGCATAGCAACTTTTTCATCCAGATGCTTGGGCAGTACATAGACTTTGTTCTCGTACTTCCCGTGATTATTCCAAAGTTCAATCTGGGCCAAGGTCTGGTTGGTGAAAGAGGCACTCATGACGAAGGAGGGATGACCGGTGGCGCAGCCCAAATTCACAAGACGTCCTTCGGCCAATAAAATGATGCTCTTCCCATCGGGGAACTCAACCTGATCTACTTGTGGTTTAATATTGGTCCATTTCAAGTTGCGCAAAGGTTCCGTCTGGATTTCATTATCGAAGTGACCGATATTACACACAATGGCGTTATCTTTCATCTGGCGCATATGGTCCATCGTGATGACATCCTTGTTACCGGTGGCAGTGACAAAAATATCGGCGCGCGGCGCGGCTTTTTCCATTGTCACAACTTCATATCCTTCCATCGCGGCCTGCAGCGCACAGATGGGGTCCACTTCTGTTACCATGACACGTACGCCCTGAGATTTCAGGCTTTCTGCGGAGCCTTTGCCGACATCGCCGTAGCCGGCGACAACTGCGACTTTTCCGGCCAGCATAATATCTGTGGCCCGCCTTATCGCATCCACCAGTGATTCCCGGCAGCCATATTTGTTATCAAACTTTGACTTGGTGACAGAGTCATTGACGTTAATCGCAGGCGCTTTCAGCTCGCCTTTTTTCTCCATTTCATAAAGGCGCAAAACACCCGTTGTTGTTTCTTCGGAAATACCGCGAATCTCTTCAAACATTTCGGGGTAATCATCATGCATGAGCTTGGTGAGATCGCCGCCATCGTCCAAAATCATATTGGGGGTCCAGCCATCAGGTCCCTTGATTGTCTGGTGGATGCACCAGTCATATTCTTCTTCTGTTTCACCTTTCCAGGCGAATACCGGCGTTCCTGTCGCGGCAATGGCCGCTGCTGCGTGATCTTGCGTTGAGAAAATGTTACAAGAGCTCCACCGCACACTGGCGCCCAAAGCTTGCAATGTTTCAATCAACACAGCCGTTTGAATGGTCATATGAAGGCAGCCTACAATGCGTGCATCTTTTAAGGGTTGCTTGTTACCATATTCGGCGCGCAAGGCCATCAGGCCCGGCATTTCCGCTTCGGCCAGCTCAATTTCCTTGCGGCCCCATTCGGCCAGTGAAATATCGGCAACCTTGTAATCTTGTTCTACAGCTTGTGGTGATGCACCCATAATTTTTTCTCCAATCTTTATGGTTTTTTAATAAGTTCCGGTTAAGAATTAAGGTCTAATAGCGCTAAAGGCAAGGGATTTTAGGGACAAAGGCCATATGCAAACACAAGAATTTAATATTGAAAGTAAGGCGCCTGTTTATTCATATCAGCGCTGCCCGGTGAATGAGCGTTCTTTCTTATTGTATAAAAATGCGCAAAATCAGCAAGGCGGTGTTGTCGGGGATTACACGGTTTTGGACAGTGACGAAGACCTTTCTCTATCCGAAAAAAAGGTGATGAATCTTATATCTGCACTAAATGGCAGGAAGAACCTCCTTCAGCTTGGTGAAGAGACCAAGAGCCGGATGCTTTATCATGTTGTAGATAGCGGCGAGAATAAAGAGCAAGCCAAGGTGATTTTCTATCATTTGGGGAAAAAGGGTGTGTCGAAGGAAAATGCTTTCTTGCGCATCGAAACATTAAAAAAGAAAGAGGCGTGAGGATGAGTGTTGAAGTATCAGAAGGCATAACATTAGCGAATGTGTGTGAGGGTGTTTGTGGTGCCGCAACGTCGACTGAATTTCAGCGTGATCAATCCTATGAAGTTGGGGATACACCACAAGGAGTTACTTCTGATCTTTCAAATCCCTATGCTTCAAGTAAGCCTTGATTTTTTTCTCATCAAACCAATCTTTTAATTTTTCAATCACAAAAACTGATCTGTGCTTTCCGCCTGTACAGCCAATAGCAATGGTGAGATAGCTCTTCCCCTCATGGGCGTAGCGCTCCAATAACGGCTCCAGCATGTTTTGAAAATTTTGAAGGAAAGGCACGAAATTTGTGTCTTCTTCGATATATTTTTGGACAGAAGCATCTTTTCCGTTTAGGGGGCGTAGCCCTTCATCCCAATGCGGATTTTTCAAGAACCGTACATCCATCACAATGTCGGCAGAAGCAGGAATGCCGCCGCGAAACCCGAATGACATGAGAGAGACGCTCAGGCGCTGGTTTTTTTCTCGCGCAAAATGGCCTTCAATGATCCGGCGAAGATCATGAATGGATAGCGCGCTCGTATCAATAAGCAGGTCAGCCGCACTTTGTAATTGTTGCATGAGCATTTTTTCTTTTTCAATACCGGCATTCACGGGCCTGTCCTGTGCCAAGGGGTGCTTGCGCCGTGTCTCGGTAAAGCGTTTTTGCAACACAGGATCATCACAATGCATAAAGACGAGCTTGGCATGATGCTCCTGAATGGCGTTTTTAAGAGCTGTGGGAGAAAAGTTCCGGGTTCTGCTGTCAATGCCAATAGCAATAGGCTTGGTTGCTTTTTTTTCGAGCAAAGGTGGAAGTAAAGTAAGCGGAAAATTATCTAAAACCTCATAGCCCAGATCTTCAAAATTTTTAAGGGCGGAAGATAGCCCGGCTCCCGAAAGGCCGGTGACAAAAACAATGTTGTGATCTGTATTTGTCATGCTGTTTTTAATTCGACGATAAAGCGTGCGCCGGAAGGTTCATTATTTTTGTCTAATATATTCTCTGCCCAAATACGCCCGCCCAGAGCCTCAACAATTTGTTTTGAAATGGAAAGTCCAAGACCGGAATGCGCGCCATAATCTTCATGATCGGGGCGCTCGGTATAAAAACGTTCGAAAATTGTATCAATTTTGTTATCAGGAATGCCGGGACCGGAATCTTCGACTAACACTTGCAATTTTTGCTCACTCATGGGATGGGCACGCACCGAAATAACAACTTGCCCCTCAGCAGGGGAAAAAGACAACGCATTGGAAATCAGGTTGCCAAAAACCTGCTCCAGGCGTTCTGGTCGTCCAGAAACAAAAAGGTTTTTTTGATCGGGCACATGAAGAATGATTTTTCCGTCCCCATCTTGTTTTGCATTTTTGCCGCGTTTGGTACGTTCCAGAGGTTTTTTATAAGCGTCCTGCAGGCGCAAAAGAAGCTTATGAAGATCAACTTTTTCCATTTCTTCACGCGAAAGCTCCGCATCTAGTCTCGAAGCATTGGAAATATCACTGATCAGCCTGTCTAGCCGTTGCACATCATGATGAATAATATCCATGAGCTTTTTACGGCTTTTATCATCCTTCACACGTGCTGCCGTTTCAACGGCACTTCTAAGGGAGGTCAGAGGGTTCTTAATTTCATGCGCGACGTCGGCGGCAAAATTTTCAATCGTATCCATCCGGTTCCATAGAGCTTCGGTCATTTCTTTGAGCACAAGGGATAGCTCCCCGATTTCATCGCCGCGCTTACTCATATCCGGAATTTCAATCTCCCGGCTTTTGCCTAAACGTACTGCTTCGGCTGACTGGGCCAGTTTTTTAAGCGGACGACCAATGAGGCCCGACAAATAAATGGATAGCATCACGGTAATACCAAGGGAGCCTAAAAAGACCCGAAATACATCCACACGGATATCGGCGATTTTTTTCTCGAGCTCTGATCCGTCACGCACCAAAAGGGTGATTCCGAGAACCTGCTTGATTTTCTGAATAGGCGCAGCAGCGGTTAGAATAATACCGCCATCATTGCTGCGCCAGGCGCTGGCACTGATACTGCCCAGCATCGCCGATCTGGAATCAGGAAATACCGAGATATCTCCGACATGGCGTGCCGGAAACTTACCCAGATGGGTTTGGGTTGGAATAAGGTCCAAAAACCGTGTGGCGGATTGGTCAAAAAGCGCACCAATGGACATGGGGTTCTTTTGGAGGGGTGTTTGTGGGTTAAGCTTTTCCACTTGGATATTTCCCCGCCGATTTGCCAATTCCTGTGTATCGGCAAGCAAGCTGCCTTCTACGTTATAGAGCAACACGCGGCTGGTTCCGCTTTCACCAAGTCTACGCACCATCCGCCGTGCTAAATTCGGCTTTAACGCTTCGATTTCAATTGGGTCCTCAAAAGACAAGGGGGAGATTTGAAAGACCGGGCGCACCGCCCCTTCCGATAATGCACCGGAGACAAAACGGGCTTCGGTGCGCATGCTTTCAAGCTCCGCTTCTATCAAACTGTCGGTATATTCGCCCAGATACAAAATACCGGCACCCAAAATCATAATCGCAATAATATTGACGGAAAGGATCCGGACCGTCAGGGAACTCATTTTTTCAGAAGAAGCGCTCCAGCGCTGATCAATTGGCTCGCTTCGGCTGATCGGCTCCTTTTGCAGTTGCCTAGGCAACTTCTTGGGCAGATTTGACCTGAATTTATAAAATGACGCGGGAAGATATTTCTTCATGATTAGAAATCATCTCACTTATGGGGGGATCAGGCAATATGGTTGGTGCTCCATACGCGTTTTTTATTTACTTTTTGTCAAAAAAGCGTATAAATGGCCTGCAAATTCAAACAACTAAAGGAATTTGCGATTATGAGCCTGACCAAGCCCTCTCCTAAAATCATTGAAGATGCGCTGACCTTTGACGATGTCTTGCTGGTGCCGGCAAGCTCTAGCGTTTTGCCGGACGCCGTTAATACCAAAACACAGCTCACCCAGACAATCAGTTTGAATATTCCGCTTTTGTCTTCGGCGATGGATACGGTAACGGAATCTGGCATGGCAATTGCCATGGCGCAAAGCGGCGGGATGGGTATTATTCACCGCAATTTGAGCGTTGAGCAACAGGCTGAAGAGGTGCGCCGGGTGAAACGCTATGAAAGCGGGATGGTGGTCAATCCGATTACAATTGCACCGGATGCGAGCTTGGCTGACGCGCTCAACATGATGGAACGCTAC
Source organism: Alphaproteobacteria bacterium (assembly GCA_022763065.1). Taxonomy (GTDB): domain Bacteria; phylum Pseudomonadota; class Alphaproteobacteria; order Micavibrionales; family Micavibrionaceae. The sequence continues at coordinate 8,522 of JALEGH010000094.1, read as the reverse complement.
AGCATTTCGGGCATTCCGGTGACAGAGGAAAGCTCCGGCAAGCTGGTTGGTATTCTTACAAACCGCGATGTACGCTTTGCTGAAAACCCGGACCAACCGGTGCGCGAGCTTATGACCGCGGAAGGTCTGGTCAAGGTTTATAACACGGTGGATAAGGAAGAAGCCAAGAAGCTGCTGCATAAGCACCGGATTGAAAAATTGCTGGTCGTGGATGATTCTGAGCGCTGCATCGGGCTTGTGACGGTGAAGGATATTGAAAAGGCGCGGGCATTCCCCAATGCTTGTAAGGATGAGCAGGACCGCCTGCGTGTCGGTGCAGCCATTGGTACAGGCGAAAGCAATATCGAACGCGCCGAGGCTTTAGCTACGGCTGAAATTGATGTAATTGTCATTGATACCGCGCATGGTCATTCCGATGGTGTGTTGGATATGGTGCGCAAGGTCAAAGATATGGCAGATGACAAGGTTCAAATCATTGCCGGTAACATTGCCACAGGGGATGCGGCCAAGGCTCTTATTGAAGCGGGTGCGGATGCGCTCAAAGTCGGTATTGGGCCGGGTTCTATTTGTACCACGCGTGTGGTGGCCGGTGTCGGTGTACCGCAGCTCAGTGCTATTATGAATGTTGCTAAGGTAGCATCAAAGAAGAAAATTCCCGTGATTGCCGATGGAGGCATTAAATATTCCGGTGATTTTGCCAAGGCGATTGCAGCGGGCGCGGATCTTGCGATGATGGGAAGTGCCTTTGCCGGAACCGATGAAGCGCCCGGTGAAATTATCTTGTATCAGGGGCGCTCTTACAAATCTTACCGGGGTATGGGTTCGGTCGGTGCGATGGTCAAAGGCTCGGCAGAGCGTTATTTCCAAGGTAATGTGAGTGAGAGCAATAAGTTAGTTCCCGAAGGCATCGAGGGCCGTGTGCCCTATAAAGGGCCGGTGGGGCATGTTATTCACCAGATGGTGGGAGGCTTGCGTGCCTCTATGGGCTATACCGGATGTGCCACAGTGGCGGAGATGAAAACAAAAGCCAAATTTGTCCGCATGACGGGTGCCGGGTTCAAAGAAAGCCACGCGCACAATATTACCATCACCCGTGAGGCACCAAACTACCGCACGGAGGATTAGTTCTTTTAATTTCGTATAGCGTTCACGCCCTTGTTAACTGTATTATTGATGCCTGATGTAATCTGGCTTTTGGATGTATTCTGGCTGAAGTTATAGATCACAAGCCCGAGGATAACAACGACTGCGAGTGCAATAAGAGATCTGAGCATAATTTTTTCCTTTTTTAGAGGTTATAAAGGCCAAGCTTCTTTAAAGCAACGTTGGAGTCGTTTGTTTGTAGAACTTCTTGGGCCTTTTCAATATCCCAGTCTAACTTGACTGTGATTTGAAGGATACCATCTACAACTTCGTGATCAATTTGTGGTTTGACGAATTCGCCATGCGGTAGGTTGGACCTTGCTGTTTTTAAGACCTTGTCCAAATACGTACGAACCGTACCTTGATCGACGCAGGCTTTCGAGGTCAAGGGAGTTGTATGACCAGATTCAGCAAGAGTAGAATTTTCGTAATCTTCCTCGCCAAAATCAGAAACACCAATCCCATAAAATACATCATCAAGTGGGTCGAATTGAATTATATTTTGGCCAGCATCTCCAAATAGACGGCCCAATAGTCTTTGAAAAGTGGGGTTTTTAGCACGTTTTACCGCTTGCCGCTCTTCAGGCGTCGCACGATCGAACTGAATTTTTTCAATCTTTTTGTCTGCTTGTTGTACAATGGCCGGTTTAGTGCTAACTGCTAAAGGTGGAAAACGCATTTCAACTGCGCTAATTTCAAAGTTACTCATTTGTTTATCTCCTTAAATATTAAAAATACGGGGTAAACATAACATAAAATTATATTATGTCAATAAAAATTTACCAAGCAACGACAGACGATATTCCCGATATTGCGGCCATTCATATTGCGGGATGGCAGGCTTCTTATACGGGGTTGATGGATCAGGATTATCTCGATAGCTTTACAATCCCTAAAAGAATAAAAGACTGGCAAGGGCGGTTTGAAGAAACCCAAAATGTCATCATGTATAAGGACGGGGTGGCGGCAGGGTTTACATCTTTTGGTCCTTTAAAAAATCCTCCGCCGGGAAGTTCAAAAATACGCCCGCTCTATTCATCCGAGATTTATGCAATCTATCTCATGCCGGAGTTTCACCGGCAAGGTTTAGGGACGAAGCTGTTCAAAGGGACGGTAGAGTTTTTGAAAGAGCAAAAACATCAATCTTTATGTTTATGGGGGTTAGAGGCCAATAAACGGGCTAGAGCCTTTTACGAGCATTTGGGCGGGCAGCGTATCGGAAAAAAGAAAACAGATTTTGGTCCCTCGCGCCTGAACGAAGTATGCTATGGTTGGCGGGATATAAAAACAATCACAGAAACATGAAACAGGCCGCCCGTATACAAAGCGCGATAGACATTCTGGAACGTATCTCGGCGAGTACGATCCCGATGGATAATACCATCCGTGATTTTATGCAGTATAAACGCTATATCGGTTCCAAAGACAGGCGGGAGATCGTGGAACTGGTCTATGACATTGTGCGTGCAACGGCTCGGCTGGGCTGGTGGTTAAAGCGTATGAAAATTGAAGACACACCGCGTGCGCGGGTGATTGCGTATTTGGCCCTGTCTAATTATCCCGTCCAAGATTTATCACAACAATTACCAAGTCTTTTTAGTGGTGAGAAACATTGCCCTGAAAAATTAGATGAGATCGAACAAAAGTTACTAAGTGATTTGGATATACATGATTTAAATCACGATGAAATGCCGGTCGAAATACGAGTGGAATGTCCTGACTGGGCCGCGCCAACTCTTCAGAAACTTTATAGCACTGATTTTGAAGCGCAACTTTCAGAGATGTTAGAGCCTGCCCGGCTTGATTTACGGGTCAACACGATCAAAGGAACACGGGAGCGCGCGCAGGAATGGTTGGCGGCAGACAATGTGGAAACTGTTCCAACACCTTATTCGCTGTGGGGGCTGCGAACAACCGGAAAGCCGTTCATGAGTGCTACCAAGGCATTTCATAAAGGTATGGTCGAGATTCAAGATGAAGGCTCACAATTGATTGCTTATCTGTGTGGCGCGAAGCCGGGTATGCGGGTGTTGGATTATTGTGCGGGTAGCGGAGGAAAAACGCTGGGCATTGCGGCCAGCATGGAGGGCAAGGGCTTGATTGTGGCGATGGATAATAACTCTAAGCGCCTTGAAAAAGGGCGTAGACGTTACCGCAAGGCCAATGTGCATAATATTGAAGTGCGTTCCTTAGAGGATGAAAAAAACCGTAAATGGCTCAGGCGGCAAAAAGGAACAATGGATATTGTGCTGGTGGATGTGCCGTGTTCCAGCTCCGGCACTTGGCGACGCAATCCGGATTTGCGCTGGAACTGGTATGGACCGAGCTTGGAAGAAATCAAGGAGATGCAGCGCGATATTTTGGAACGCGTGTCCGATAAGGTAAAAGTTGGTGGACGCTTGGTTTATGCCACCTGTTCCCTATTGCCTGAAGAAAATGAAGAACAGATTGAATTATTTTTGAAAAACCACCCGGAATATAATGTTGTTCCTGTTCCTGATATCTGGCCGGAAGGCGAGAAGAAGTGCCCAGTGCAAGAAAAATATTTACGCCTGACCCCTAAAGAGCATCAAACGGACGGGTTTTTTACCGCTATTTTACAGCGTGTGTAAACAAAGAAATTAAATTACCCTTATTTACTATTGAAAAGTTTCCTTTTGCCAACTATAAGAATTTCATTAGTTGGTATTTACCATTATAGAGTAAAAGAAAGGGTATTTTTATGTATTTAAGATCTGTGGAAGGGAAGATATTATTTGAAGGGCGTTTCGCATCAATCAAGGAAGGGGTACAAATAGCCGTTGAAAAGGGTTGTGATTTAACAGGGGTTGATTTGAGAAAAACCAACTTGTCCGGTGCTTTTTTAGACAAGGCCCATATGCCAAAAGCCTGTTTTTGGGGGGCAAATTTAAAAGACGCCAATATGAGCGAGGGGCATTTTTGCGGGGCGGATTTTAGAACGGCGAATTTGTTGGGAACTTGTTTAGCGGAATCGGATTTGGAAGACTCGGATTTTAGTGGAGCCTATTTTTCCCGCACGATTGTGACAGACGGTAATTTACAAAATTGCCGCTTTTCTTGTCCCAGTATTTTTACGGTTGATCTGACGACTGTTGGTGACCTGATGGGCGCTGTTTACAGCCATATGGGAGAGATAGATTGTGATTTATCGCACGCACCGCTTATCATTCAGGGATTGCAAAAACCGCTCGTTTTCATGGATGACAGCGTATTAGTGGGCGGAGAAATCAAGAAAATCAAGTTTCGGGAGGCGATAGCACAAAATATTTTGACGCAAATTTCTGCACAAAAACTATTTTTATAGCAAAGGGTTAGTACCCGTTTTTTGCATTTTGAAAAAAATCATAGCCATTTTAGTTGGTACCCTCACTTTATTTTTAAGATTTCATTAATCAAAAAGGAGGAAAACCTTCGCATGCGGTATTTTATTTACATAAACTTTACTTGGGGGCATGTAACCGAAATATCTATTTTTAACTTAGGGTCTTAACCCTAGCTTTTATTGAAGGGGAAAAACAATGAAAACAATACATCAATTTACCGATAAGGGAGATGACAACTTACAGTTTCTGGATGTGAAATATTTGGCGGAGAAAGAAGCAAAGCTTCGCAAATATTGCACGCAGGCTATAAGGGATTACCGTGTCTGGCAGTCCGCTCAACCTGAAGATCATGAGGGGAGGGAATCGGCATATCACGGTTTGGAAGGCGAAATGCTGCGCCATAATCTTGAAAATGCCATTGCGGCCTACTGGTTTGTCCGGCGGAGCTTTAGACAAGGTTTTCAGGATTATCTGACGCAATCTTGCTCTGAAAGTTATCCGAGGTCTGGCATGTTGTCCGCACAAATCAAAAAAGCAGCTTAAAAATAATCAGATTTTTATCAATAAAGGGGAAAAGACAATGATTACATATATGAAACTTGGAAGAGTACGTGGTTTATCCATTGAAATTAAAAGAGATTTTGGTGCAAGACCTTTTTTTCGAAAAAATACTTTTCATTACGAAACTATTGTTGATATACCATATGCACAAATTACATACACATCCAGTAAATGGATACCATTAAGGAGTGCAGCAAATGTCAATGAAAAAGCTCAACAAACTAAAAAACGCTCTGGCGGAACTTAGCGAAATTGATACGGAGTTTCCGTTACAATGGGCGCTTGTTTTTATCGAGATTGCGCAAAATGAGGGGGCATCGCTCAAAGATATTGCCGAAGTTACCGGTATTTCGATGTCTGTGATGTCACGTACTATTGGGGCGCTTTCAAATTCGCGCCGTATGGGAAAGCCCTATGGTGTGGTGATTGTCAAGTTAGCCAAGGATGACCGTCGCCGTAAGGAGCTTTATCTAAGCGCCAAGGGTAAGCGTTTGGCGGATAAGATGCTCAAAGCTCTTTAGACGTTTTTTAAAGATATATTTATTCAAAAAAGCCGGATAACATAGTCCGGCTTTTTTATTGTTCGGGTACGGCAAATCATGACCCCGCTTGTTAAATCAATGTTATTCGCATTTTTAGGGTTTTTCCTTTGGACTGTTGGGGATTCAATTATCCGGAGCTTAAACCACCTGCCTGTCATTGTGGTGCTGTGGGGGGCGTCTTTTTCAATTTTGATCTATCTGACTATTTTTTCGCGGTTTTTAGGCGGGTTCAGGGCCACATGGCATAGTCCGACCCGGCATTTGGAAATAATACGCGGGAGCATAGTAGCGGTAGGTTCTTTTTTGGGATTTTACACTTTTTCCAATCTGGATTTGGCCACAGCTTATTGCATTATTTTTCTGGCTCCTTTTTTAATCAAAATTATATCTGTTTTCTGGTTTAAAGAAACAATATCCAAATTTTCATGGTTTATTACTATTTTGGGATTTTGCGGCGTTTTGATCGTTTTAAGACCCGGTTTTGGAGTGTTTTCGCTGGGGCATCTCAGTGCTCTGACCATGACAATTTTCTTTTCGGTTGGTCACAGCCTGACAAAATATATCGGAAAGGAAACACAAACGAATTTATCTCTGAGCCTGTATCAATATGGTCTGGTTTTTTTATTTACCGCTATTCCGGCGTGGCAACATATAGGACAGGGAATTCATATTCTACCTTGGGAGTATATGGGCATTTTTACAATCGGTTTGTGCAGTTCTTTAGGTGTTATGCTGGTATCATATGCGTGGAATCATGCACCTACGGCCTATATAGCGCCCATTCATTACACGCAGCTTATTACCGGAACCGTGATTGGGGTGGTTGTTTTCAAAGAGTTTCCGGACTGGATAACTGTGCTTGGGGGGTGCGTCATTTTGGTTTCCGGTTTGCTCCTCATTTATTCGACGCATCAATATAAAAAGAGAGGCAAATAAATCTTTGCGTTTTGGAGTGTCTTTGATTATTTATAAGCATGCAAAACACACAATCTCAAAATAGCTTCAACCCCACTCCCGAAATAAACCATGACCATGTTCTGATACTGGATTTTGGATCGCAGGTAACGCAACTTATCGCGCGGCGTTTGCGTGAAAGCGGTGTGTATTGCGAAATTTGGCCTTTTAACCACGCAAGTGAGGACCGCATTCAAGAATTTAGCCCCAAGGGCATTATTTTATCCGGTGGCCCCTGTAGTGTTGGGGATGAAGACAGTCCGCGTGCGCCGGATATTGTTTTCGATCTGGGCGTGCCTGTTTTGGGCATTTGCTATGGTCAACAGGTGATGGTGGAGCAGTTGGGCGGGTCTGTTGAGGCGGGTGATAGCCGTGAATTTGGCCGGGCTTTCGTCAATGTGACTGAAGATAGCGCGCTCCTTCACGGTTTTTGGGATAAAGGGGCGAGCGAACAGGTCTGGATGAGTCACGGTGACCATGTGTCAAATTTGCCCGATGGTTTTAAAGTGGTAGGGAGTTCCGATGGCGCACCTTTTGCCATTATTGCCGATGAGATACGCCATTTTTACGGCGTTCAGTTTCATCCTGAAGTGGTGCATACGCTTCACGGGACGCAGCTCCTCAAAAACTTTACACATGATGTATGTGGTTGTTCCGGTGATTGGACAATGGCGTCTTTTAAGACGGAGGCCATAGATAAGATTCGCAAACAAGTGGGAAACAAAAAAGTTATTTGCGGGCTATCCGGCGGTGTTGACAGCTCGGTCACCGCCATTCTTTTACATGAAGCGATTGGAGAGCAGCTAACTTGTATTTATGTCGATACAGGGATGATGCGTGCCGGTGAAAGTGATGAGGTCGTGAATTTATTTAAAGGGCATTATAATATCCCCCTTATTCATGAAGAGGCTTCGGATTTATTTTTAGGAAAATTAGAAGGCATCAGTGATCCTGAAACCAAACGCAAAATTATCGGGGCGACATTTATTGATGTGTTTGAAGATTGCGCGAGCCGAATCGGTGGTGCTGAATTTTTGGCGCAAGGGACGCTTTATCCCGATGTCATTGAATCGGTGTCCTTCACAGGAGGACCCAGTGTGACCATCAAATCACATCATAATGTTGGCGGATTGCCGGAGCGGATGAATATGGAGCTTGTGGAGCCGATGCGTGAGCTGTTTAAAGATGAGGTACGTGCCTTGGGCCGAGAACTTGGCATGCCCGAAGACTTTATCCGCCGTCATCCTTTTCCGGGTCCGGGGTTAGCGATTCGTTTGCCCGGAGAGATTACAAAAGAAAAACTGGATATTCTTCGTCGTGCCGATCAAATTTATATTGAAGAAATAAAAAAGGCAGGACTTTATGATGAAATCTGGCAGGCATTCACGGTTCTCCTTCCGGTAAAAACAGTTGGTGTGATGGGTGATGGCCGCACTTATGAATATGTGTGCGCTTTGCGTGCTGTGACATCGACAGATGGTATGACTGCAGATTACTACCCTTTTGACCATGAATTTTTAGGACGTGTTTCAACGCGTATTATTAATGAAGTGAAGGGTATTAACCGCGTTGTTTATGATGTGACATCAAAACCGCCCGGTACAATCGAGTGGGAGTAGAATAAGGCACGAGTTACACTTATTTTTTCTTGCAAAATGTCTTTTTAAAAAATATTGAAAATTAGTTTTTCTTTTTTGTTTTTTTCAGATACAATTTGATTTGCGTAGTGACTTGTCTTTTCTGTGTGAGTTTACTCAAACTCAATTTCATCGTTTCAATTATCGTTCGATAAAAACTCAAACAAAACGTTTTAATCTAAATCAATCAACTAACATAAATGGAGATCTGTTATGGCTAGGGCTGTGAAGAAAAAATCTGTCAAGAAAAAGGCAGTAAAAAAGAAGGTGGTCAAAAAGACCGTGAAGAAGAAAAAGGTCGTTAAGAAGGCAGTAAAGAAGAAGCCTGTTAAAAAGACCGT
>JALEGH010000093.1 GCA_022763065.1 Alphaproteobacteria bacterium | reverse complement strand
CTTTGGCCGCATCGTTAATTGAGCTAAAGAGCTTGGGTACAACATCGCTTACAGAGCCATAAGTTTTACCAACATCATTGGCGGCTTTAACACCTAGGTCTTGGATATTGTCATTAAACCCGCCGAGCTTCACGGTTTCAAATTGCTGGGAAAGCGTTCTTTCTGCAGCGCCGTTTTTAACAACAATAGCACCCTCAACAACGGTAATTTCACTTTCGCCGCCAGGGTTAATTTTACCGGCAATAATAGTACCGCGAATACCAATCGACCCGACAGGTGTATCAATTAACACATCATCGGGATCGTCACGGCCAATCAGACCACTGGTAAAGACAAAGACACCGCGCAAGACAGAAAGGTTTGTTGTGCCACTTTCTGTAGAAGGATCAAATTGATATTCATCAATGGCCATGCGGGCATTCTCACTGACCGCCATGCTTGTTTCATCAATGAAGGAAACATTGACCGCACCATCGGCAGATGTTTCGATGATATCGCCTTGGTAAATAGGTGTACCGAGTGTAATAGGCTCCGAGGTGCCATCGACACGTATAACAGTTGCTTCTCCGTTTACTTCTTCTACCGCACCAACAGGACTTTCATCACTCAAAGAAGCGCTTTGTGCGTATTGAGCAGAAGACTGCAGAAACGATTCTACGAGATTTTCGGTTAAAATAGAGCCATCAGGAGATTGGATAACGGGAGCAGGCTCGGCCATGAAATAATTTTCTATTACGACGCTCTCGCCTTCCGGAGATTCAAGACGAAGATCTTGGCCTTCACGTGTCATTGTAGCATCAGCAATAAATTCATTTCCTGATACTTCAATTGTATCTTGTGCTAATGCATCAAATTTTTCGGCATTATTTTCAGATAATTCGTCATTCTTTAGAATATTATCTTTTGGTGAATGTGCCATTTTAAAATCCCCTAACCCGTTGTTTTTACTTTATTTTTGTGCAAAATAAGCACAAATGAGTCCTTCACTCACCTAACTAGAATATCGTGAAATGTTTAAAAGGGTCTAAATATTGGGCTAAATTTTATGTATTTTAAGGGCTTCGGAGACAAACTCCTTAAGGTTGTCTTCATCCATTGGCTTTGCAAGATAATAGCCCTGTACATGGTCACATCCTAGGTGAGCCAGCATATCGGCTTGGTGCTTTTCCTCAATTCCTTCGGCTATAACCTTCATTCCCATGTTATGGGCAAGGCTGAGGACGGATTTGACGAGTTCCAGAGCGGAGTCGTCTTTGAGCATATTATTGATAAAAACACGGTCAATTTTGAGGATATCAATGGGGAAATAGTGGAGATAGCTGAGTGAACTATACCCTGTTCCAAAGTCGTCAATGGAAACACACATACCGGCATCACGACATTTTTCGAGCACTTTACTGGCGTTATCGGGGTTATCCATCAATAGACGTTCGGTGATCTCGATGTGCAATTGTTCGGGAGAGAGTGCGTTTTTCTTCAAATTTTCCTGAAGGTGGTCTTGAAATTCTGGCTCCATGAAATCGGTGCTGGCGAAATTCACACTAACAAATAGTTTTTGATTTAAGTCGAAGGAGGTTTCTACGTTGCGGAGTGTTGCGCATGACTTTTCAACGGCAAGCTTGCTGAGCTCTGTAATGAGACCATTTTCTTCTGCAACGGGAACGAAGAGGCCCGGAGAAATAAATCCTTTTTCAGGATGTTCCCACCTCATTAAAGACTCAAAGCCGATGATATTTCCGGTTTTTAAATTAATAATAGGTTGGTAATGAAGCTGGATATGGTCGTTTTCAAACGCGTTACTGAGTTCATTGGCCAGTTTTATTTTTTCAACAGCGTTCGTTTCTTTGACCAGCTTTTTTTCTTGTTGTTCAAGGGCAGGTGCATCGCCCGAGTGTTTAAAAATTTGTGAGCGCGCAACCACATCACGGTAACGTGAAAGAATAACTTTCATAAACATCTGAATGACAGGGTCGGCGCTTTCGAGCCGTTTGTTAAAGTCAGTCCGGTCAATTAGCAAAACTTCACATTCTTCGATTGTCTTCACGGTCGCAGTACGTAAATTATCGTCTACGATGGCCATTTCACCGATGAGCGAGCCTGGTCCTCTGGTGCCAAGGCTTTGTACAAGGCCGTTTTCTTTTTCGATTAAAATCTCGACATGGCCTTTTTCTATAATATAGGCGCTTTGACCTTCTTCTCCCTGTTTGATAATCGCCGTATTGGCGGGGAAAGTTTTTATGTTATCGAAATCTTTTTCCATTTATGTCACGTGAAACGTAAGGTGAAATCGTGATTAGGGGTGAATAGTATCACAAGTCGGACCATTTTATTACAAGTTTGACTTGGAATAAATGATATTTAAGGGCATACTACTCTTTAGCAACAAAAATATAGCGCCATATTCTATGGACCCAGTTATTCTCTTATTCTTCTATCTCTCTTTTCGCGCAAAACATTTTTTGTGTGATTTTGTGTTCCAAACTGATTGGATGGCTTTGAACAAGGGAAAGCCGGGGCGAGAGGGGTATAAGGCCTTATTTCCGCATACGGCTATTCATGCGGTAGGGACATTTGTTGTTGTTCTCATATTCGCGCCATCCTTCTGGTGGCTGGGGCTTGTTGATTTTTTGATTCACAGTGTTGTGGACCGAACCAAAGGGGTTTTGACTTATCAAAAGGGTTGGCAGCCCTCACAAACCATATTTTGGTGGGCTTTCGGGGTCGATCAGGAATTTCATAATGTAACCCATATTGCCTATATAGCGCTGATCTATGCCAGTGTAAGCGGTATGTTGGGGTGACCCCCTTAAATACGATGCGTCTTCTCGTAATCTTTTCTTGACAGAAGTGGGGTTGGAGCGTTATCTTGCCGACTTAATTCTAATAAACGGTCTTGGTGATTGAGATGAAAGTAGTTAACTCCTTGAAAACATTGAAAAAACGTGACAGAAATTGCCGCGTGATCCGTCGTCGTGGGCGTGTTTATGTGATTAATAAGACCAATAAGCGTTTTAAGGCCCGTCAAGGCTAACTTCTGGGCCTTTTTGGTGATTGGAAGAAACCCGTTTTTAGGCGGGTTTTTTTGTGAGGAAATGTCAAAACGGGTCGTGCAAATGGCATAGAACTCTGATATGTATCACTATCTACTTCAAATAAACGAATTGGGATACAAATTCCTATGTTTTCTAGGCTTTTTAGCTTTATGTCTGCCGATATGGCAATTGATCTTGGGACGGCCAACACGCTCGTTTATGTGCGCGATCGCGGCATTGTCCTGAATGAGCCTTCTGTGGTGGCGATTTCAATGGCTGGCGGCAAAAAGCAGGTTTTGGCGGTCGGTAATGAAGCCAAGCAGATGTTGGGCCGCACGCCCGGAAATATTATTGCAACACGCCCTTTGCGTGACGGGGTGATTGCCGATTTTGAAGTGACGGAAGCGATGATCAAGCATTTTATCCGTAAAGTGCATAATCGCCGTTCTTTTGTCTCTCCCAAAATGATGATTTGTGTGCCTTCCGGCTCGACGGCGGTGGAACAGCGCGCTATTCAGGAATCGGCAGAAAGTGCGGGAGCCAGTCAGGTGGAGTTGATCGAAGAACCCATGGCTGCGGCGATTGGCGCAGGATTGCCGGTGACGGAGCCTTCAGGCTCCATGGTTGTCGATATTGGTGGTGGTACAACGGAAGTTGCCGTGATTTCGCTGGGTGGGATTGTTTATGCCAGATCTGTGCGTGTCGGCGGAGACAAAATGGATGAGGCAATTATCGCTTATATCCGGCGTGTGCATAATTTGCTCATCGGGGAAAGTACGGCAGAGCGAATCAAGAAAGAAGTGGGTTCAGCCTGTCCACCTTCCGATGGGGAAGGGCGGCAGATGAATATTAAGGGCCGTGATCTCATGAACGGTGTACCTAAGGAAATTGTGATTACGGAACGGCAGGTGGCCGAAAGTCTGGCGGAACCGGTAGGCCAGATCGTCGAGGGCGTAAAAGTGGCCTTGGAGCACACGGCGCCTGAGCTGGCTGCGGATATTGTCGATAAGGGAATTGTGCTCACAGGTGGAGGGGCGCTCCTTTCAAATCTGGATTTTGTTTTGCGTCATGCGACTGGATTACCTGTTACCATTGCGGATGACCCGCTTTCCTGCGTTGTTTTGGGAACTGGGCATGCTCTGGAAGAGATGCAAACCTTAAAAAATGTTTTAATTGGCTCTTACTGAATTAAATAGATTTTTTAATCGCAAATCTTGATTGGCAGAGACCAACAATCAATCGGTGGATTATGCGCAATAATAAGAAAAAAATTTCTGGGGTATCTACGGGCTTTATCCAATCCCTTAATTTTAGTTTTGATGGCCATGCTTTTTTTCTGGTTTGTTCTGCTGTTTTATTGATTTTTGGTTTGGCACGGCCCGAGCATACAAACAAAATTAGTCTTCAGGTGGTAGACATTGTATCTCCTGCTATGGCTGTATTGAGCTTTCCTGTTAAGAGTTTAGCAGAAGCTGTTGGTAACATATCAAACGCTGCGACAATTCGTGCAGAAAATGTTGAATTGAAACTTGAAAATGAGCGGTTGAGGGAGTGGTATCAGGTTGCCTTGATGTTAGAAGCGGAGAACCAGTCATTAAAAGAGTTGCTCTCTCTTGAAATTGATCCGCAAAGACAATATGTGGCCGCTTATGTTTTATCGGATGCGGCGACCGGTTTTACAAAGAGTATTATTATTGCATCAAAGGAGATCAATAAGGTTAATATTGATCAGGCTGTATTGGCAGGTGATGGTCTGGTTGGTAGGATTATAAGCGTCGGTCAGAATGCGGCGCGTGTATTGCTTATAAATGATGTCCATTCCCGTGTTCCTGTGGTTATTGAAGGGGGTCAACAAAAAGCAATTTTGTCCGGAAATGGTGGCGCCTATCTTGATTTAAAATACTTATCGGCAGAAACGATCCTTAAAGAAGGCAAGCGGGTTGTGACATCTGGTCATGGTGCTGTTTTTCCGAAGGGTTTACCTGTTGGGGTGTTGTTTAAAAATAAGAAGGGGATGTATCAGGTTAAACCTTATACGGATATTAATCGCGTTTCCTATGTTCGTGTTATTCAATCAGAAAATAATGCTATAGATTATGAGTGATCTCCATTTTTTCTCAGGGTGGAATAATTTATGGAGACCGGGAATTGTCCATATATTTCTGTTTTTCTTATATGTGATGAATCTTGTTTCTTTTCCTCTTCCCTTTACAGGAGAAATTCGCCCTTATTTTATTCTTATGGTTATTTATTACTGGGCGATATTTAGACCTGGTTTCTTGTTGTCTGCATTCGTTTTCGTCCTTGGTTTGTTATATGATTTAATTCTTGGTTTTCCTATAGGGTTGCACGCTTTTCTTTTTTTAGGCGTACAGTTTTTAATTATAAGGCAAAGGCTGTTTTTGATGGGGCAGACTTTCATTATGATATGGATTGGTTTTTTCTTTCTTTGCCTTGCCTTTGTTTCTGTTGAATGGATTTTCTTTAGTTTCTATTCGTCGCATCTTTTACCTCTTTCCTCCCTTTTGGGGATAGTAATATTTAGTGGAGTTTTGTTCCCGGTTGTTTCGTTTTTTTTGTCTTTACTGTCCAAATTGCTTCTTCCCCTTTCCGGAGCACATCTTATGAAGAGTAAATAGGTTTTTATAGATGGGCTCAAATAAATTAAATACAACTGGTTTTTCACGGCGTGTATTTGTTCTGGGTGCTTTGCAGGGGAGTTTACTGGCAGTGTTAGGTGGACGCTTGGCATGGCTGCAACTGGTTCAGGGAGATAAATACAAAACGCTATCTGATAAAAACAGGGTCAGTTTCAAGTTGGTAGCCCCACCTCGGGGTGAAATATTTGATCGCTACGGCGTTCCTTTGGCTTTGAATGAGGAGAGGTTTCATATTTTGCTGGATTCCAGCCGGAGTGAGGATATAGAAGAATCCTTACGTCGTTTGGCGCGTTATATTGATTTGAATGAAGAAAAGATACAAAGCATCATCAAAAAATCCAAAGGCGTTTCTTCCTTTGTTCCTCTTGAGGTCAAAAATGATGTGAGCTGGTCAGAGGTAAGTAAAATTGAAGTGAATAGTGCAAATATTCCCGGTATTTATATTGATAATACCAGTGTTAGAAATTACCCTTTAAAAGAAGCGTCGGCCCATTTAATAGGCTATGTTGGTAGTATATCCGCTTCAGATCTTAAAAAAGACCCGATGTTTTCCTTACCTGGCGTTCGCGTCGGAAAAACCGGAATTGAAAAAGCTTATGATAAGAGTTTGAGAGGAGATGTTGGTAATCAAAGAAACGAGGTCAATGTTCGGGGACAAAAGATAAGAACATTGGAACAAAATTCTCCTGGGCGTGGAGATAATTTATTTTTATCTATTGATGCAGAATTACAGAAGGTGGTTCAGGGTTATTTGGAACGTTACAAGAGTGCGTCCTGCGTTATTATGGATGCACATACGGGCGCGGTTTATTCTTTGGCATCACATCCGGGGTTTGATCCCAATATTTTTACCTCTTCTCTTGATAAAAAACAGTGGCAAGAACTGGTTTCCAACCCTAAATTTCCACTAAATAATAAGGCTATATCGGGGCAATATCCGCCGGGTTCAACATTTAAAATGGTAACCGCGTTAGCAGCCTTGGAAGCGGGGGTTATTCATGCCGGGACAACGGTTTCTTGTAGCGGGCAATATCAGTACGGCAAAGACAAGTTTCATTGTTGGAAAAGGTCCGGGCATGGCACTGTTAATGTTGTGAAATCTCTTATGGTGTCTTGTGATACATATTTTTATAAAATCGCGACGGATCTAGGAATTGAACGCCTTTCAGATATGGCGCACCGCTTGGGCCTTGGGGAGAAATATAATTTTGATTTGAACGAAGAGCGTGCGGGTCTTATTCCTGATCAGGAGTGGAAGATTGGCCGTTTTGGTCAAAAATGGAAGCCCGGCGAAACGATTATTTCCAGTATCGGGCAAGGTTATATTTTGGCAACACCGTTACAGTTGGCGGTGATGACATCCAGATTGGTGAATGGTGGTAAAGCCGTCAAACCTTGGCTTGTCGGATATGTGGGCGAGCAGAAAATGTATCAAGAACAATGGCCGTCACTGGGGCTGTCGGAAAAGCATTTAAAGCTTGTTCATTTAGGAATGGATAGGACTGTAAACCACAAAGATGGGACGGCTTACCAATCCCGTATTGAAGAACGGGATAAGATGATGGCAGGAAAAACGGGAACGTCTCAGGTAAAAAAGATTAGTAGTTATGAGCGGGAGCAGGGGATCAAGAATGAAGATGTTATCTGGAGGCATCGTGATCACGCCTTATTTGTGGGGTATGCACCGCTAAAATCCCCACGTTATGTGGTAAGCGTTGTGGTTGAACATGGGGGGGGAGGCTCTACTGTGGCTGCACCTTTGGCCCGTGATTTATTGCTGGAGGTACAAAAACGTGACCCGGCAAAGGTAAAAATAAATTTTTAATGAAGTCGAGACATATAGGACAAACAAGTGGCAGGAAAAATAAGTTGGATAATTTGAAATTGGATAAAGAGGTAAGTGTTTTTAACAAATTCCTTTCTTTGAAGTGGGGATTTGTTCTTCTTATTTCTTGTGTGGCTTGTATTGGTTTTGCCGCTCTTTATTCTGCGGCAGGTGGTGAATTTTCTCCTTGGGCGTCCAGACAGGCGGTACGTTTTTTATTCGGTATGGGGCTTTTGATTTTTATCGCTCTTACTGATATCCGCTTTTGGCTTAGACTGTCCTATCCTTTGTATATTTTAGGGTTTTTATTGCTCATCATCGTTGAGATTATGGGGCAAGTAGGGATGGGAGCTCAAAGATGGATCAATTTGGGTTTTATACAGCTGCAACCTTCGGAGCTCATGAAAATTACAGTGATCATGGCTTTGGCCAAATATTTTCATACCGCAACGGCTGAAAATATAGCGAATATAAAATTTTTAGCGGTGGGAAGTTTATTTATTATTGCGCCTGTCGCCCTTGTGCTGTTGCAGCCGGATTTAGGGACCTCCCTGATGATTGTATTAGCAGGGGTAGCGGTCTTTTTTTTCGTAGGCGCGCCGCTTTGGATATTTATAAGTGGAGCTGTTTTGTCTCTGGCTTCATTGCCAATCGCATGGTTTTTAATGCATGATTATCAAAAGAGGCGTGTTTTGACTTTTTTAAATCCTGAATCTGATCCGTTAGGGGCGGGCTATCACATTACGCAATCAAAAATTGCTTTGGGGTCTGGTGGTTTATCTGGTAAAGGATTTTTGGAAGGAACGCAAAGCCGTCTGGATTTTTTACCCGAAAAGCAGACTGATTTTATTTTTACATTATGGGCTGAAGAGTGGGGGCTTTTAGGCGGTCTTTTATTGCTTTTTCTCTTTGGACTTATTTTTCTTTATAGTCTTAGAATTGCGCTGCGGTGCCGTCATGCCTACGGACAAATTTTAGCGATGGGTTTAAGTATTAATTTTTCACTTTACGTGTTCATTAACATCGCGATGGTGATGGGGCTTATTCCCGTTGTGGGTGCGCCATTGCCCCTTATTTCTTATGGCGGAACATCCATGTTGGCGGCCTTGATAGGTTTTGGGTTGATACTATGTTGCGACCTTCACAAAGATGCAAAACTACCCAGAATGCATGTCACACGTTCTTCTTTTTAGAAGATGTTATTGGACGGCGATATTGCGGTCTTCGAAGAGCTTCTGAAGCTCGTTATTTTCGTACATTTCACGCACGATATCGCACCCCCCGACAAACTCTCCTTTAACGTAGAGTTGGGGGATGGTTGGCCAGTCACTAAAATCCTTAATGGCTTGGCGTATGAGATTGTCTTCCAGCACATTGACATCGACAAAGGAAATGCCGAGCTGGGATAAGATTTGAACGACAGCGGCGGAAAAACCGCATTGAGGAAAAGCGGCAGTCCCTTTCATATAGAGAACCACGTCATTGTCGTTAACAGTTTTACGGATTTGGTCAAAAATTACATTTTCCATTTTTTACTCTTTTAGTTTGAGATAAGATTTTTTATTCAGGTGTAGCGGTTTGAATGGCAAGGGCGTGGAGTTCGTTTCCCATTTTGCCTTGAAGTGCTTTATATACCATTTGATGTTGCTGAACCCTATTTTTGCCTTCAAAAGCTGAAGATACAATATAGGCGGCGTAATGATCACCATCTCCGCGCAGATCGGAAATTTTTACTTCCGCATCCGGTAAGGCTTCCTTGATAAGCTTCTCAATAGTGTCTGCATCCATAGCCATTGTTCTTACGCGGCGCTTTCCTGTTTGACTTGGCCTTGCGCGATTTCAAAAAACTTGGCCAGTTTGGCATCAATTTCTTCTTCGGAGATGTCGAGGTTTTTCTCCTTGATGTCTGGCATAACGGCGCGTTTCACGTCATCAAAGCCGGGCTCCTCCAGATTGGCGCTCACGATACTGGCGGCATAAGCACCGGCCTCTTCTTCAGATAGTCCTATTTTTTCAGCCAGCCAAAGACCAAAAAGTTTGCAACATCTGGCCTCTGCCTTAAACATCAGGGTCTCATCCAGTGCAAATTTGTTCTCAAAAGCGCTTTCGCGTTCGTCAAAACCACTCATAGTTATCGTCCTTCAATTGTAATAATAATATTCAGATTCCTAACGTAACATTTGAAAGTTTTAGAATCCATGTTTATATGATGGTAAGTCTAAATTTTTAAGAGGATATCATGGCAAGACGTAAAGCGCTTTATGAAGGAAAGGCCAAAACAATATTCGAGGGGCCGGAGCCGGGCACGCTTATCCAGTATTTCAAGGATGATGCAACGGCTTTTAACGCCGAAAAACATGATGTGATTGCCGGTAAGGGAGTTTTGAATAACCGCATCTCCGCCCATATTATGACAAAATTAGAGGCGATTGGTGTGCCAACACATTTTATGCGCTCGCTCAATATGCGTGAACAATTGGTGCGTCAGGTGGATATTATCCCGATTGAGCTTGTTGTGCGCAATGTGGCGGCAGGATCGATTTGTAAGCGCTTAGGCGTGAAGGAGGGCACCGTTTTCCCTTATCCGATTGTGGAATATTACTACAAGAAGGATGAGTTGGGTGATCCGATGGTCAATGAAAACCATATTTTCAACTTCGGATGGGCGGACCCTTTTGAGCTGGAGGAAATGGTCGCCCAGTCTTTCCGTGTGAATGATTATTTAAATGGTTTGTTTGAAGGTATCGGATTACGTTTAGTTGATTTCAAGCTGGAGTTTGGCCGCTTATGGGGCGATTTTGACGAGCTTTATATTATTTTGGCCGATGAGATTTCACCGGATAACTGTCGTTTGTGGGATGTGAAGACAAACGAGAAGATGGATAAAGATCGTTTTCGTCATGATTTGGGGGATTTGGTCGAAGGCTATCAGGAAATTGCCAAGCGTTTGGGGCTGATCCCAAAAGATGGTATTATTCACGGCGGTAATATTGATGAAAAAGCCGCGTGTGAGCTTGGCGAGATTGAAAATGAACTGGCCAAGGAACGCCGCTTAAGGTCGGTGAATAAGGGGAAGCCTAAGAACCCGCGTAAGGCTTAAACGGGGCTCAAGTCATAAATTGTTCTTTGAGGATACGTTCTTCCAGATTGTGATCCGGGTCAAAAAGCAGACGGCAGGGGCTACTCTCAAGTTGGCGGATTTCTACGCTTTGAATGTCACGTATTTCGGTTGAATCGGCGGTCGCACTGACGGGGCGTTTTTCATCATTAAGCGCTTCGATTTTAACGCGGGAATGATAGGGGAGCAGCGCACCGCGCCAGCGTCGTGGACGGAAGGCACTAATGGGTGTTAAGGCGAGTAGATTGGCAGAAAGCGGAATAATAGGTCCGTGAGCTGAGAGGTTATAGGCCGTACTGCCCGCAGGGGTGGAGAGTAAAATCCCATCACACACAAGCTCTGGTATTCTTTCAATATTATCAACGGAGATTTTGAGTTTGGCCGCTTGTCTGGTTTCCCGCAGGAGAGAGACTTCATTAAAGGCAAGCGCTTCATGTGTTTCACCGTTTTTATCCGTCGCGCTCATATGGAGTGGAAAAATATCGACATGATGCGCCTCGTTTAGGCGCTCCAATAAGCTCTCCGGGCGGTAGGGGTTGAGGAGAAAACCCACTGAGCCGCAATTCATCCCGTAAACAGGCAGACCGGTTTTATGGGTTTGGTGGAGTACTTCTAAAATTGTTCCATCACCGCCCAGCGCAATGATCATATCGGCCTTGTCTAGACCAACATCATCATAATGCTTGTTCAGCTCGGTCAGGGCCTTTTGGGCCTCCGGCGTGTCGGAGGCAATAAAGGTGAGTTTGGGAAAGTTTTCAGTCATGTTTTTTTTAAGAAGCTTTTTGTTTGAAGTTTTGTTCCCAATCATTGGGGGCATTTAAAAAACTTTCAAACGACTCAATTGTCTTTGAATCAAAATAACCCTCACTTTTGGCGCATTCCAAAATACTCCACCAATTGGTGAGGGAGTTCAGGGTAAGTCCCATCTCGTCCAAATTCTCTTTACTTTGCGGGTAAATATCATAAGAAAATACAACAAAGGAATTGGCGATCTCAAGACCGGCCTCGCGTAAGGCGTTTACAAAAATCTTTTGTGATGTGCCAACGGTGAGTAAGTCTTCAATCAAAATCACTTTTTTATTGTCGCCCTCAATATGTCCTTCGATCTGCGCCATACGGCCATGCCCTTTTGGCTTTTTACGGACATAGAGCATGGGGAGCTCCAAGCGCTCTGCGAGAAAGGCGGCGTAGGGAATTCCGGCAGTTTCCCCCCCGGCCACATAATCCATACCAAGCGGGCGGATGATATTTGCGGCGTAATCCATCAGGATTTTACGCTCTTTAGGGAATGAAATCATGCGCCGCATATCGACATAGGTCGGGCCGATCTTACCGGAAGTATAGGTAAAGGGTTCCTCCGTATTAATCAGGACAGACTTGGTGTCCAGCAAAATACGCGCGGCGTGTTGGGCAATTTCTTGTTTGTTCATGTTTAGGGTTTCCCTTGTGATGATGTTGTTTGAATGACAATAACCAGACGTCGAGCATATTTCACGCAGAAAATTATTGACATAATTTTAGGTGGGGGGTAGGATGCGTGATCTTTAATGATTGAAAGAGGAAGTTGTAATGAGTAAAGATGTTCAGGAAGTGCGGGTTGTAAACGACCCTGATGT
>JALEGH010000092.1 GCA_022763065.1 Alphaproteobacteria bacterium | reverse complement strand
CCCAAAGATGACCGCATGACAACCGATGTTGCTGCTACAAAAGTTCTTACAGACTTGGCGGATATGAACGGTGTTTCGGCTGGAGTGCGAGTTTATAATGGAGATGAGGTCGTGCAGGCCCAAGCCCGAAGCGCCAAAGGCTCATCAGGAAGTGTAGAGTTTGGTGTTGAGGATAATTATTCAGGTGGAGAATTTGATGTTCCTTCTATAACGCTTGACCCGGCTGATTTACTGGAGTTTTTAGAGGAGTAAACGAAGATGACACAGAAAAAAATAATATCACTCCTTTGTTTAAGCGTTTTTTGTGCGGCAGCCTTTATGCTGGGCTCTCTTACCATTGCGAGTGCAAGCAAGAGCAATGTCGGCGTGTTGAAGGCAAGAAATTCATCCGGTGTGACCTTAACGCTGGGCAAGGCGGAGATGGTGGATGTAAGTGGTGATGTAGCTGATGTGCTGGTGGCGGACCCTGATATTGTGGACGTGATGGCGGTGAAATCCAATCGGCTTTACCTTGTGGGGTCTTCCTTGGGTGATACCAACATTATGGCGCTGGATGCGCAAGGTAATGTTTTGAAGAAAATCAACGTCCATGTGAAGATGGATACGGATCGTCTGGATGATATGATTTTGAGCTTGTACCCGAATGAAAATGTTCAAACACGGGCCTTGATTGATCAGCTTGTTTTAACAGGAGAAGTTTCCACACCCGTTGTTGCGAATAAAATTACCAACCTTGTTGGACATTATGTGAGTGAAGTGCAAGGAACCTCGGGAGTTCCTGTCGATACTTTAATTGTGAATATGCTCAATGTTCGGGGAGAGCAACAGGTCATGCTACGTGTTAAAATTGTCGAAGCTTCCCGCAGCGCGCTGAAAGATTTAGGCCTTGAGGGCAATAGTACGGGGCAGGGCGGTATCGGTGATTTGGCTGCGACATTTGCGACAGCGGCGGCTCTGGGTTTAAGTAACCCGACACAGCTTGGTGTGGCGGCGCTCACCTATAATTCCGGTGATTTCGGGAATTTGAATTTTATCACCCGTGCTTTGGAAGAAGAGGGGATTGTGAATACTCTCGCAGAACCGAACTTGACAGCGATATCAGGGGAGCAGGCAGGCTTTCTGGCTGGAGGGGAGTTTCCTATTCCAACAGAGATCGACCGGAATGGAAATTTGATTTATGAGTTCAGACCGTTCGGGGTGTCTTTGAATTTCCGTCCTATTGTGATGTCCGAAAGTAGAATTAGTCTCCAGTTAACCACAGAAGTCTCAACGACTTCTTTTGATCAGAACTTGCAATTGAACGGTATTAACGTACCGACCTTTAATGTACGCCGCGCGGAGACGACTGTAGAGCTGCCAAGTGGCGGGACATTGATGATTGCGGGTTTGCTTGAGTCTGACAGTATTTCAAGCTTGACTCAATTACCCGGCGTGAAAGATGTACCTGTTGTGGGTGACCTGATTAAGTCTGATACATTCCAAAGGGATGAATCAGAAGTTGTTGTGATGATCACGCCTTATCTGGTACGCCCTTTTGCCAACGATGTGACAAAGCCTGCCAGTGTGTCTCCACCGCCTGTGAGTGAAGATGGTCAAAGCATGAATTACGGTGCTTTAACGCAAGATTTAGACAGTTCAGGGGCGTCTCCCTTTTTACCGCCGATACCTGAAAGACAGGAAAGTCAAATAGGAATTATATTTGCTAAGAATGTCCGCAGGCTTTACGGAGAAAAGGCGCCGGAGGATCTTCTAGGTGAGAATTCTTTAGGATATGTGCTGGATTAAAATTGAGGGATCAAAAGCAATGCAAATGAAAAATTCTCGATATATTTTAATTCTGCCAGTCTTGGTGGTTTTATTGGCAGGATGTACGCAGACCACTCCTTCCATGATGAACACCTCACGCATTGAATCTATACAAGGAAGTACGATTGAACAAATTCCTTTGGCGGATTTGGATGAGGCCTCCATCGCTGTGATAGCTGAACAGCACCGCCGCTATGGAACAGGTCCTCTTGATTTGACCATGACGTTTGATCCAAAGTCCAAAGATTTTACGGCGATGAAGGCTATTCAAACCACAAAAACCATTCAGGAATCATTGAAACAAAAAGGCGTGCCCCATAGTTCCGTACAGACAATGGCGGTATCTGAAGGGACGCCGTCCCTTATTGTGACATACGATACTGTGCAGGTGCAGGCGCCTTCGGATTGCGCGCCAATGCCGGGTTTAACAAATTATGATACGACCCGCTTTATTGAAGAATATAAATTTGGCTGCGGTGTTGAAACAATGATGGCCAAGCAGATTGCCCGTCCGAAGGATTTGACGGGGAATGCGGAGTTGGACACACGTGGCGGACGCCGCGAATCTGTGGTTACGGATGGTTATTCTGCAGGCGTTCCGCGTGAGCCGCTTCAAGGGTTAGAGCGTGAGAATTTGTCAACAAACTAGATGTTTCTTAACGCTTCTGTTTACAAAAAAATTAGGGGAACGTTAATCATTTCATCATAGAATGAGTGTGAGTTTTTCTGGTTTTCTTCTGAGTTATACTTCATTCTTCTTCAATTTGCTCTTGATTATTGTCATTTAAGGGGAACATAAAGTGAGCGCAGAAACTAATATTTTACTTCCAACATCGGGTGTTGATTTATTCTTAAAAGATAAAGAAACAATGGAAGCAGCCAGATCACTCGTTGATGATTGGCGCTTTGCGCGTGTAACGGTCAATGTGGAAGAGGGTGATGTTGAGACG
The DNA here is from genome assembly GCA_022763065.1 of Alphaproteobacteria bacterium. Lineage (GTDB taxonomy): Bacteria > Pseudomonadota > Alphaproteobacteria > Micavibrionales > Micavibrionaceae. Next base: position 7,405 of record JALEGH010000092.1, on the reverse strand, counting down.
GCTATTGGTAGCTATCAGAATATCAGATCACCATCTCTTGTAATTATCGAGACAGATACAACCGATGACAGCTTTATCGAGCGTTTGGGAGCGCTATCCGAATATTGTTCTGAAACGACGAATGCAATTATCATCGGACCCGTTAATGATGTAAATTTATACCGTAATTTAACGAGCCTTGGGATTAGTGACTATCTGGTGAAGCCTGTTCCACTTGAAACCTTAAGTGAAGTTATTGCGACAACGCTTATTGAAAAGCTGGGAGCGAAGGGTAGTCGTTTGATAGGTGTAGTGGGGTCTAAAGGCGGCGTTGGAACAACAGCCCTTACGCAGGTGTTGGCTTGGGCGTTAAGCGAAGAAATGGACCAAAAAACCATTCTTTTGGACGCAGCAGGAGGATGGTCTTCTCTAGGTGTGGGGATAGGCTTTGAGCCAAGCGCGTCGTTGCATGAAGCGGTTAAGGCGGCGGAAAATAAAGACGAAGATACATTGGCGCGTATGTACCACAAGGCTAATGACAAGCTTACAGTGTTGGCCACAGGTATTGACCCTATGTTGGAGACGTCTGTTCAGGCGAACCAGTATGAAGCTTTAATTGATGTGCTGATGACGAGTTATCCCGTTGTGCTTGTAGATTTATCGGGTGCTATTCCCTCACTTAAAAAAACGATCATTAACCGGGCGCATGAGCTTTTGCTTGTCACCACTCCGGTTTTGTCTTCTTTGCGTGCGGCGCGTACATTGTTACAGGAAGTAAAGCTATTACAAGGTGGAGAAGCTTCTTCGGTTGATCTTCTTGTTAATATGGTGGGTATGGCCTCCTCAAAAGAGGTTCCTAAAAAAGATATTGCAGCAGCGCTTGAATATGAACCGGATGCGGTTATTCCTTTTGACCCTAAATTATTTTTAGGTGCGGAAAATGAGGGCAAAAAAATCACGCAGGGTAAAGAAGGTAAAGAGGTGATATCTGCATTGATGCCTATTTTAACCAAACTATTGGGAGAAGGGGATTTGGTGGATAATACAAAAGAACCGGGTGGCGTTATCGCGGACCTGTTAGGAAAAATGACGCAGAAGAAGTAAAACATGTTTGGAAAAAAACAAGGATCGGATACACAAAAAAAAGAGCCTGCTGCTTCTAAAGAGGTGAAAGAAGAACAGCAGGAGGAAAAAAGCGCGCCTGAAAGTGAAAAGATAGAAGAAAAAGCGCCGGCGCAAGAGGCTCAAAAAGAAGAAAAAGCGCCGCCAAAATCTCAAGATTCCCAAGAGCAAGAAGAGAAAAAAGAGCCTAAAAAAATCAAGAGCATGGATGAAGATCCTATTCTTCTTGATGAGGCGGAAGAAGAAGAGGGTGCTTCTGAAGAAGATGATCCTAATTCCATGACGTCTTTGCGTTTGCAGCGTGCGCGTAACCGTATTTGGCTGGATCTTCGTGACGGTATTGATTTGAAGGCGCTTGCGCGTATGAAGGCAGAAGAGGCACGTGATGAGGTGCGCTCTGCCGTTGAAGAGATTGCGCGTTTTAGAAATCTTGATCTGACCCCAACAGAGCTTGAAAAAATTGCCAAGGAATGTAGTGATGACATGCTTGGTTTTGGTCCGCTTGAGGAATTGCTCGAGATGGATGGCATCGCCGATATCATGATTAACGGACCGGAAACGATTTATATTGAACTGGGCGGGAAAATTCAGCGCTCTAACATTAAATTCCGCGATAACCAGCATTTAATTACTATCTGCCAACGAATTGTGGGCGCAATTGGACGGCGTGTCGATGAAGCCAGTCCGATTTGTGATGCGCGTCTGCCAGATGGATCACGTGTGAATGTGATCATTCCACCACTGGCCGTTGATGGGGCCTGTATGACCATTCGTAAATTTACAAAGGATAAATTAACGCTTGAGAAATTACTCGAATTTGGTGCGATGACGCCAAGTGCAGCGAAACTCATTATGGCGATCGGACGTTGTCGTGTGAATTGTTTGATCTCCGGTGGCACGGGATCGGGTAAGACAACCATGCTCAACTGTTTGACGCGTTATATTGAGCAGGGGGAGCGGATCATTACCTGTGAAGATGCGTGTGAATTGCAATTGCAACAACCTCATGTTGTACGTCTGGAAACACGCCCGCCAAACCTTGAAGGGGTCGGGGAGGTCACAATGCGTGATTTGGTGAAAAACTGTCTGCGTATGCGCCCTGAGCGTATTATTGTTGGTGAGGTACGTGGACCTGAAGCGTTTGATTTGCTTCAGGCGATGAATACGGGCCATGATGGCTCTATGGGTACGGTGCACGCCAATAACCCGCGTGAAGCGGTCTCAAGGATGGAGAACATGATTGCGATGGGAGGATTAAACCTTCCGACTTCTGCGGTGCGCGAGCAAATTGCCTCTGCGGTGAATGTAATTATTCAGGTGCAGCGTTTGCGTGATGGTTCGCGTAAGGTGACACATGTTTCGGAGATCACCGGAATGGAAGGTGACGTGATTACGATGCAGGATCTCTTTAAGCTGGAGTTTGAAGGGGAGGACGCAGATGGCAAACTTATTACCCGTTTGAAATCATCAGGCATGCGGCCGAAATTCTGGGATAAAGCGCGTCAGTTTAATGTTGAAAACCTTGTTCTGGACGCGATGGAAGAGGCCTACGGGTAATTAAAAGATGCTTCCCTTTATCCTTTCTATTGCTATTTTTCTGGTTATCGGCGGGGTAGTAAGTACCATTATCCTGATGCAAACGGCTGAGAAGAAAAAGCGTGTCATGAGCGTGATTCAAGGTGCCGCCGCTATTGAAATTGATAAAAAAGGCAAAGTAAACGCGCAAGACCAGCGTCGTTTTGATCTGGCTAAGAAGCTGAAGGATGAAGACAAGTCCGACAAAAAATCCAGCGATCTTAATGACAAGATTGTTCAGGCGGGGTTGGAGATTACGGCTAAGAAGTTTTGGGTTTACTCGGTTGTATGTTGCGTGGTTTTTACCGCTTTGGCGAAGTTATTTGGTTTTTCTTTGCTTATTGTTTTGCTCACGGCGGTAACCTCTCTTTTAGGTTTGCCGCGCATGTTTTTGAAGATGAAAATTAACAGAAGGCAGAAATTATTTATGGATGATTTTGCCGATGTTCTTGAATCTATGATGCGGATGCTAAAAGCTGGTATGCCGGTTGCCGAAGCTATTAAAATGGTAGCACAGGAATTTTCCGGCCCTGTGGGAGAGGAGATGGAGCGCATTTACGACCAGCAGAAAATCGGCGTTCCTTTACCCGAAGCGGTATTGGAAGCGTCAAAACGTATGCCTCTCACGGAGATGCAAATGTTTGCTACAGCCATTGCGATCCAAACCCAGACGGGCTCCAGCCTGTCGGAGGTGCTTCAAAATCTGGCGAATGTTATTCGTTCCCGCTTTCAACTTAAGCGCAAGGTCAAGGCACTTTCATCAGAGGCAAAGTCCTCTGCCATGATTATTGGCGCTCTACCTGTTGTGGTGGGGTTGGGTATGTATTTTATCAACCGTGAATATATTGAAGTATTGTTTTTTGATCCTACAGGACAATTTCTTTTGGGGTGCGCGGTGACGTGGATGGGAATCGGTGTTTTGATTATGCGGCAAATGATTAATTTTAAGGTTTAAAGGGTAAAACAAAATATGTTTGGCATTACCAGTGAGCTTATTATTATTTTGATCAGCGCCTTGGCGGCGGCGGCGTCTTTTGCGGCATTCGCGTTTCCCTTTTTACAAAGATCAGAAAAAAAAGAACATTACCGCAGCACGATAGAAAAAAAGAAAAAAGACCTTTTTATCAGCGCACGTGAAGGAAATAATAAGAAAGCCGAGAAAACTGTTTCTGCCAAAGACTCTGTGGCAACATTTTTTAAAGTACAACAATTTGCAGGAGAATTTGGAGAGAAGGTTCGGGTACAGCTGTTACAGGCGGGAATTCGTGACCCGATGGCACCGATTTTTTACTTAGGCGCGCAGGCGGGATTGCCTATTCTTTTTATTTTGATTTCTATGCTGGTGATGTCTGCGGGCGAAAAAGAAGTGGCCAGCAGTACACAGTTTTTTATTTTGATCGGAGCGGTGTTCGCCGGTTTTTTTCTGCCAAGGCTTATCATAAAGAACAAAGCGATTAAACGTATCGAGGATTTGAACATGACTTTTCCTGATGCGCTCGACATGATGTTGATTTGTGTGCAAGGGGGGATCGGGTTGGAACAAGCCGTTGATCGGATCGCCGAAGAAACATCGGAGCATTCTCCTGTGTTGGCGGAGGAGCTTGGTATTTTAAGTGCAGAAATGGCGATGCTGGCAGACAGGCGGGCTGCCTTAACTGATTTTGGCCGTCGTGTTGGTGGGTACGGAAAATCTTTTGCAACCGCCCTTATTCAAGCGGAGCAGTATGGAACTTCGGTGTCTCAGGCTTTACGGGTGATGGCCTCGGAACTGCGTGAAATCCGTATGGCCAATGCAGAGCAAAAAGCGGCTTCATTACCTCCAAAACTTACAGTACCGATGATTTTATTCTTCTTGCCCGCTCTATTCATCATTATTTTAGGGCCGGCAGGAATCGAAGCCTCCAATTCCGGTGTCGGCGGGTAAGGTAAGACAACTTATTTACCTTCTTCCAGATTTTTGGACGAAGATTTGAGCTTTATATTTGTTTTCGTTGTCGTTTTAGCTTGGGAACGAAGTTTCTTTTCTGTCTGAACCTGTTTTTGTTCTTCCTCTTTCACCTCTTCTACAATTTTTTTCATTTTCTTCTGCTGAGGTTTTGTCTCTTTTTTGACTTTCTTTTTTGCTTCAGGAATTTTTATTTCAGGCTTTGCTTCTGGTGCAGGAGGACGTTTGTCCGTTGTTTCGAGCAGCGTTGAAATAATACGTTTATTACGTTCCAGCTCCATACGGTGCGGTGACAATTTTTTTGCTTTTTCAAGTAAGGATAAGGCTTCCTCCAAATGGCCCTGTGACGCGAGGTTTAAAGCCAGATTATTCAGGATAGGAGAAGGGTCTCCTTTCCAGTGTCTTAAGCCTTCCCGGAATGAAATTTCGGCATCCTGATGGCGCTTTTGCGCATCTTGCGCGGTGCCTAAAGCCAAATAGGCACGGGCATTTTTTTCATCAAGATTGATAGCGTTTTGCGCATAAAGCTCGGCCTTGCCATGATCCCCGAGTGCTAATTGGACCATAGCCATTTCGGTGATGGCTTCTTTATTTTGTTTGTCTCCTTGTAAGAAAGGCTCCAATATGCGTGCGGCGGCATTGATTTGATCATCTTCTCTTAAAGCACGGGCATAACGTGTGGCCACAATAGGATCGGAAGGATTGCGTCCGTGCACTTGTGCAAGGATAGACAAAACTTCTTGGCTATTGCCGGCTTGTTCAGCCTGAGCGAGCGCCTTTTCCATCGCCCGGTCAATAGTTTTAGTGGTTAAATTTGGTTGCATTGAATTTGTTGTTGTAACAGGTGCGTCAGAAGTCGCGCAGCCAGACAACGTAAAAGTAATAACAGCGAAAGAAACCAATAAAGAGCGTTTATTTTTGAATATCATGGCTGAAAATATACTCAACTTTTAGGAGATAAAGAAGCTTGTTTTAGGAAGGGGGTTTAACCAGTTGTGGATTAAGGGTTTTCGGCAACCTCGTGACATGTGTCAGGGCAAAAATAGGTGCTAGTCGGACGGCAAGTGGAGCTATTCCCCGCGCAGCTCCGTCTGATACGCACATAGTTATTTTTAGGACCTCCAACAATGACTTGACGCTGTAAAATGACGTCTCCTTCTTTTCCAAGAACTGAGAAATGGCTGGCTCCTGATGCTTTGGGGACGACAATGATTGTTTTTTCGGTATCTAGGAGCACGCTCAAATGAGCTGGATTGCCGACAATAATGCTGGCGGCCTCTTGATCTAGCTTGATCATTTCGGAGCGGTCCTGAGACAGGCGCATGATAGGGTAGGTTGAAATGCTGGCGTCATTTGCACTCGTCGCCGGAATATCAACAGGGGTCGTTTCGGCTCGTGTAACGCCAGGTACTGTCCCTAACAAAAGAGCACATAGAATGGGTAAAAACAAAAGCAATCTTGGGATATGAATCATAGTCAAAATTTCCGAAAAGAAAAAGGCAAGAGTGTAAAAGAAATCAATTACTTCACCTTCCAGTATACCCGTAAAATGCCTTGGTTTCACCCTTTTTCTGGTAAAGTTTATGACAAATTTTATCTTTGATTGTTTTCGAGCGTGTTAACATGTTTAATCAAAAAAATCCCGGAGCCTTCTCAGGTGAAGGTCCGGGGGTCTCAAGTTTATGTGGGGAAAACTTAAATCTTTTTACGTGGGGGCTCTTAAGCAGCCTCGTTTTGTTTTTTTGTTTGTGGAGTAGCGGCTGGACGCAGATAGGGGGAGTAATTCCCCGACTTTTTAGCCAATTGACGCCTATAAAGGAGATCCATTTGAATAGCTTCTTGTAAAAGCTGTTTAAAGTGGAACTCTGAATGCTCTTTTTGTGCGTAAGCATGGTCATAAAGCTCTTTGACGTCGAAGACGGAAAGCTCTGTATGTTCTTTATAAATTGTCATTTCTATTTTTTACTTATCTTGCTTTCTTAATGCGCAGGAAAATCAGTGGTTTCCCGTGTTTTCTTGTGCACTAATGTTACAAATTTCTGCCATCCTACATAAAAATTACGGAAAAGTAAAGGAAAAAAGTTAAAAAATTCCCTTGCAAGAATATTTTTCTTGCTGTATAAATCTCCACAAGTTTGGTTTTTAACATAACTTTAATCGTAATTTTGGGGAAAACACTTGATTACACCAACTCAAATGCGTGCTGCACGGGCGATGTTAGATGTCTCTCAAGGATATGTGGCGGAGCATCTGGGCATTGCGGCCAATACGCTTTCCAAGATTGAAAGTGGTCAGAGCGATATTTCTGCCTCCCGCATGCGTGACATTGAGCGCTTTTATGAGCGCTCAGGGGTTGAGTTTACGGATAGTGACGGGGTGAAGTGGAAATCAGGCGGAGTTGAAACTTATCAGGGGCGTGCCGGATTTTTAGAATTCATGGATGATGTTTATGAAACCATGAAGACTGGTGGTGAAGTTTTAGTTAATAACGTGGACGAATCTGATTTTATTAAATGGATTGGGGATCAAGCGGAGTCACATGTTAAGAGGATGCGCGAGATTAAAAACCTGAATTTTAGAATTTTGGTAGAAGAAGGTGATGACAATACTGTTGCGTCGAGCTATGCGTCTTACCGGGCTTTACCCAAAGAACAATTCGGAACTGTACCACTTTATTTATATGGAGATAAGACGGCGCTTATCGTTTTTGGTGAAGATGATGTTGAGGTATTTGTTGTTGTTCATTCAGCTATCTCCCAATATTTCAGAAGCCGTTTCAATCAT
>JALEGH010000091.1 GCA_022763065.1 Alphaproteobacteria bacterium | reverse complement strand
GTGATAATTTTAGCGATCATTGGGTCATAGTAAATGCTAACGCTATCCCCTGCTTCAACGCCAGCATCAACGCGTAAATTATCGCCTAAATCAGGCGTGATAAAGTGCGAAATTTTTCCAGTTTGGGGAAGAAAATCATTGGCCGGGTCTTCGGCATAAATCCGCGCTTCGAAGGAATGTCCGTTCATTTGGATATCTTTTTGCGCGCGTGGTAATTTCTCACCTGCGGCGACACGTAATTGCCATTCCACCAAATCAATGCCGGTGATCATTTCGGTGACGGGATGCTCCACCTGTAATCTTGTATTCATCTCCATGAAGTAGAATTCTTCATCTTTAGAAGCGATAAATTCGATTGTTCCTGCACCTGTATAGTCAATGGCACTTGCGGCCCGAACGGCGGCATTGCAAATATCCGCGCGAAAATTTTCTGATATATAAGGTGCAGGCGCTTCTTCGACCACTTTTTGATGACGACGTTGAAGCGAGCAATCCCGTTCAAATAAATGCACGACATTTCCGTGGGAATCACCAAATACCTGTACTTCAATATGGCGAGGTTGCACGATAAATTTTTCCAAAAGCACATGGGCATTTCCAAAGGCGGCTTTTGCTTCACGCTGGCATGTGCCAAGCGCCTCTTCAAAATTTTTGGTTTCTTCAACAAGGCGCATGCCTTTACCGCCGCCGCCAGCCACAGCTTTGATCAGGAGCGGATAGCCGATCTTGTCAGCTTCAGAGGCTAAAAATTTTGTATCTTGATTTTCACCGCGGTAGCCAGGCACAACAGGCACGCCAGCTTCCTCCATGATCTCTTTTGCTCTATCTTTGAGGCCCATCGCCTCAATTGAATCTGCGCTAGGGCCGATAAATACGACACCGGACTTTTCACAGTTTTTTGAAAATTCTGCATTTTCGGATAAAAAACCATAGCCCGGGTGAATGGCTTGCGCGCCCGTATCAAGGGCGGCTTGAATGATTTTTTTACCGCATAAATATGACTCTGTTGAAGGGGCCGGACCGATACATACTGCTTCATCTGCTATGCGTACATGCATGGCACGACGATCAGCCTCTGAGTAAACGGCAACAGTTTTTACTCCCATTGCCCGCGCGGAAGTGATCACACGACAAGCGATCTCTCCACGATTAGCAATAAGAATTTTTTTAAACATCTATTTCTTTTCTAAAAAATTGGCCAGTCTTTCCTGTGCTTCATCACTCACACGAATATCGGCAATTCGCGTGGCTGTATCTTCCATTAAACTTTTATCAACGCTCTTACCTGAAATATCAAAACAAAGCTTTTTTGCTTCGCGCATTGCTTGTGGTCCGTTGCCGCGTAGGCAATCCAATATATCGCCTAGTTGATGATCCATCTCTTCTGCGTTTTCCACATGTTCATGCACCAAACCAATGTGTACAGCCTTTTGTGCTCCAAAGCGTTCTCCCGTTTGCATGTAGCGCCTTGCTTGTCTTTGCCCAATTGCTGAAATCACATAAGGAGCGATTGTTGCTGGAATAAGCCCCAGCTTGACTTCAGAAAGTGCAAACTTTGCACTTTCATCTGCTATCACAATATCGCAGCAAGAAACCAATCCCATGCCGCCGCCCATCGCCGCCCCGTGTACGCAGGCAATGGTCAGTTGCGGTAGATGATTAAACTTATTCAGCATAGAGGCAAGCGCGAGCGCATCTTCCTTATTTTGCTGCGCCGTGAAGCTCACTGATTTTTTCATCCAATTTAGGTCCGCTCCGGCGGAAAAACTTTTTCCCGCTCCCTTTAAGACAAGTGCGATGATGTCAGAACGTGATGCGATATCGTCAAATGTCTCACTCAGGCGTGCGATCATATCTTCGTTAAAGGCGTTATGCACCTCTGGCCTGTTGAGGGTGAGTGTTGCTACACCATCTTTAATATCGAGTAAAATAATATCCTTGTTATTATCGCTCACTATTTTAATCCTTACATTCTAAAGACGCCGTAATCGGTGTCTTCAATCGGGGCATTTAAACTGGCCGCCAGTGCTAAAGCCAAAACCCGGCGAGTATCTGCCGGATCAATCACCCCGTCATCCCAAAGCCGGGCAGAGGCGTAATAAGGATGCCCTTCATGTTCATATTTTTCCGTGATAGGTGCTTTAAATTTCGTTTCTTCTTTATCCGACCATTTTTTGCCGTCGCGTTCCATTTTGCCGCGCGTAACTGTTGCCAAAACACCTGCGGCCTGTTCTCCGCCCATCACAGAGATACGTGCATTGGGCCACATCCAGATAAAGCGTGGATCAAAGGCACGTCCGCACATGCCGTAATTGCCGGCTCCAAAGGAACCGCCAATAATGACCGTAAATTTCGGCACGCGGGAGCAGGAGACGGCTGTCACCATCTTTGCACCGTCTTTGGCAATGCCACCAGTTTCAGCCTTTTCACCGACCATAAAGCCCGTAATGTTTTGTAAGAACACAAGCGGAATCCCGCGCTGATTACACAGCTCAATAAAATGTGTTCCTTTGAGCGCACTTTCAGAAAACAGCACGCCGTTATTGGCGACAATCCCCACCGGCATGCCCTCTATATGGGCAAAACCTGTCACCAGCGTTGTGCCGTAGCGCGCTTTAAATTCATCAAATTCACTGCCATCTACCAGATGGGCGATGATATCACGCACCTCCATCGGGGTTTTAAGGTCTTGTGGGATCACGCCGTAAATATCTTCTGGTGCAAATAAGGGGTCGCGCGGTTCAGTTTCGGCAACTGATCCAAGCTTGGGCCGGTTTAAATTCGCAACGGCCGTACGCGCGAGCTTTAACGCATGCGCATCATCATTGGCCAGATGATCCGCCACACCGGACACGCGGGTATGGACATCACCACCGCCCAGCGCTTCGGCGGATACTTTTTCTCCCGTTGCGGCCTCGACCAAGGGAGGACCTGCTAGAAAAATGGTGGCTTGATCTTTGACAATAATACTCTCATCACTCATGGCCGGAACATAAGCCCCGCCTGCGGTACAAGAGCCCATGACAACAGAGATTTGCGGAATGCCGTGTGCCGACATATTGGCCTGATTATAAAATATGCGCCCAAAGTGATCGCGGTCGGGGAAAACCTGATCTTGAGCGGGTAAATAAGCGCCGCCGGAATCGACCAGATAAATACAAGGAAGGTTGTTTTTCTGTGCAATTTCCTGTGCCCGCAGATGCTTTTTCACCGTCAGAGGATAGTAAGTTCCGCCCTTCACGGTCGCATCATTACAAACGATAACACATTCCAGGCCCGATACACGCCCCAGCCCCGTAATTACACCCGCTGCAGGAACATCATCTTTATAGACTTCATGCGCGGCAAAGGCGGAAAATTCCAAAAAGGGGGAGCCCATATCGAGTAGCTTATCCAAACGCTCGCGCGGTAATAACTTGCCATGTCCGGTATGGCGCGCCCGTGCTTTGTCACTACCGCCTAGAAAAATTCGTGCAAGCTGAGTGTTTAAATCCGTGACCAAAGCTGCCATAGCGGCTTTGTTATCTTTGAAAATATCACTTGCCGGATCAATGCTTAAGCTGAGCTGTGCCATATATTAAAACTATCTCCCATTCACATTTTTATAATTTATTATGTAATTGCAATATATTTGCTTTCCTAAGATAGATCAAAAGGAGGGCCAAAGGAAGTCTTGCAGGAAGAAATTCTTTTATCTTATGGAATATTATATGCTGCAGATAAAGCCCCGTAGAAACCCCCTAAAAAATAATATTTCGATAAATTATTTTTTCGTCAATTGTACTTTTTTATTTTTTAATTACCTGCAAGTCAAATACTTGGTGACGGGAATATTTATTTCAAACTACATACAGTGATATTTTTTCAGGCTGAATACTATAATTTTATAAGGTTTGGTTATAAATTAGAGGGGCTGAAACTATTTTTGTTTGAAAATATATGAACCTATATTCATGAACCAAAATATTGCCCTTAATATTCTTCATGTCGAAGATGATGTAGCCGATGCTATGATCATTGAAAAGCTGATCAAGGAGCAACAAGATCCATTTTACAATTATAATATCACTTTGGTACAAACTTTAGGAGAAGCTCTATGCAAATTGAGCGGACCTGAACATTATAATGTTATTTTACTGGATTTGAATTTGCCGGACGGTAAAGGCGTGGACAATATTGACGCCTTAAAAACGATGAGTTCTGATATACCTGTAGTTGTTGTAAGCGGCACATCGGATGAGAGTATATTTCTACAGGCTCTTAGCAAAGGGGCGCAAGAATATATTGTTAAAGAACATAATACAAAATACATTATCAAGCAGGTTATCCAGTCCTCAATTTTTCGCAAAAGGGTAGAAGTTGAATTATCCAAACGTGCTTATAGTGATAGTCTAACCGGGTTGCCAAACCGTGCTTTTTTTGAGCACGCAGCGCAAAAAATGCTCCATCAGGCCCAAAGGTTAAAACGCAAAGACGCGTTAATGTTTATTGATTTGAATGAATTTAAACAAATCAATGACACATATGGTCATGAGGCCGGTAACACCATTTTGGAAGAAGCCGCCATTCGTTTGAAAAAGACATTGCGTACGAGTGATCTGATCGCCAGATATGCAGGTGATGAGTTTGTTGTATATATGGATAGTGGAAAAGAACCGCTAACCGAAGAGATTTGTCAGCATGTTGCAGAAAAAATCGTCAAGGAGATTGAAAAACCGATTAGATTGGACGATGGAAATGAAGTGAATATCAGTTTAAGTATTGGTATTGCTATTTTCCCGGATGCGGGGCAGACCCTTGATATTCTTCTTAAAAAGTCCGATGAAGCAATGTACGAAGCCAAAAAAGATGGTGATAAAAAATACAGCATTATCGGCAGAACAGACGCTCGTATCACGAGTGATAATATAAAAAAAATATTACCGGAACCGAGTAATAAAAATTCTCCTGAAAAAACTATTCTCATCGTTGATGATAATAAGGCAGACCGAATACTGTATAAGAAGATGCTATCACCCGCCAAATACGGTGTTTTGGAAGCGACCTCGTTAAGAGAGGCCGAGCGTATTTTGGAAGAGGTAGAGCCGGATTGTGTCTTGTTGGGCTACTCCTTACCGGATGGAACCGGCGTTGATTTGCTGCATAAATATAAAAAACTGGGGAGAGAGTTAAATTCCGCTGTTGTGATGGTTACCGGCCATGAAAATCGCGAAACTGCTATTGAGGCGATGAAGGCCGGTTCGAAAGATTATATTTCAAAAAATGAAATAGATAAGGAGCGCTTCGTTCATATCCTGTCGAATGCTATTGAAAAACACCAGTTGGAGCGGGATTTGAAATCTTACCAGATAGAATTAGAGCGCTCTAACAGCGAGTTGTCGGATTTCGCGCATACGGTTGCGCATGATTTGAAAGCGCCGATGCGTAAAATTTTTATGTTTTGCCAGATGCTCGAGGAGCAAAAAAATACCATTCCTGATGAGCAAATAAATAATTATATTGAACGAATGTCTATCAGTTCGTCACGCATGCAAGATTTGATAGATAACTTATTGTCTTATTCCCGTATTAAAAATGATAAGGAAGTGAAAGAACCAACCTCCCTGAATAAAATGGTTGAAGAGATTACCGACAGTCTGGATGTTTGGCTTAAGAGTCATAAAGCGAAAATCGTAAAAGAAAACCTTCCCGAATGGTCTGTTTATTCTGTAAGAATGCAACAGCTTTTAACCAATTTGATTACGAATGCCGTTAAGTATCGCTCGCCGGATCGTGATCCGGTCGTTGTTGTGAGTGCGGATATTGACGATGGGGGATGCCATATAACTGTTCGTGATAATGGGATGGGAATTCCCCATGAGCATCTATCTAAGATTTTCACTCCTTTTTACCGCTTACATGCGGCAGATGATATTGAGGGGAGCGGACTGGGCCTGCCCATTTGTCAAAAAATAGCTGAAAAGCATGGCGGTAAAATTTCGGTTCAATCCGACGAAGGGAAGGGGTCGGTCTTCACTATTTCTTTTCCTCGTGAAGTTTCATTAGATAAACGCCAAGTCTCTTAAAAATATACTTTATGCTCTCCTGTGGCTATTTGCTCCATAACCTTATGAAACTGACAAAGGTCCAGTGGTTTTTGCAAATAGCCATTGGCGTGAAAGCGATAGGCATCATAGACCTTTTCACAAGATACATCCGTTGTGAGTAAGATAACCGGAAAATCAGACGTAATAGGGTGATTTCGAATTCGGTCCAATACTTCAATACCATTCATGGCTGGCATATGAATATCAAGAATAATGATTGGTGTTGGGGAAGAGGCAAATGACGTATTTTCGTATATGCCTGACTTTTTAAAATATTTAAATAAAGCATCCGCAGATTCAACGGGGCGTATTTCACCGATATGATCTGATTTTTGTAAATGATGTGCTCCATACATCCTGTCATCCAGATCGTCATCTACCAGATAAACAATCTGTTCATGGGTAGAACCTGAGTTCTGTGCACTCAGAACCATACTCTGATTATTCACTTTGTTTTCGATATAAGCGTGTTCCATGATATTTTCCTTCATTTTAATTATTTAAATTCACTAGAAAAGCTCGTTACCAAAGGTCCGGAGGTGGCCATTGCCATGCCTGTGGTAAAAACCCCTCAACCTTGTTTAGGCGTAACGGCTTTTTTAGATACCCGTTTGCGCCTAATGCAAAAGCCTGACCAATAACATGCGTGTGTTTTTGGCCTGACAAGACAATAATTGGAATGTCTTTCAAAAAGCTGTCTGATCTGATATCGCGAATGACATCTAATCCGTTCATTTTAGGCATTTGCATATCAAGGAGGATTAAAACCGGACTGTAACGGATGACAGAATGATCATAAAATCCTTCTTGCTTCATATAGGAAATTAAATCCATGCCGCTTGGAAGGGCTAAAACCTCTTGTACCAATTTTGATTTTTCAAGCTTTTTGATTGCAAAATTTCTATCATCCATATCATCATCCACAAGAATAACGCTACAAGGGGTTACAGAAATTTGTTGTACTGATTTCTGCGATTGTGTGTCGGCTATATCAACTTCTCCGCTCATATCTTCTCCCCCTATATCAATGTTGAAGTGTAGTTAAATTCGTGAAACATGATTTCAGCCAAATCGCTCCGGATAAATGGTTTTGACAAGAAAGCATTCGCATCCCATTCATAAGCTTGCGCTATCTTTTGATCATTATTTATACCGGTTACGATAACAACCGGTACATCACGCCAGTGCGTATCGGAACGAATAGCAGCAATTGTTTGAACCCCGTCTTTTAGTGGCATTTGCATATCAAGAAGAATCAGTTTCGGCAGTCCCAATTGTCTGTTTTCATTCCACAATAATTCTTGTGCCTGCATATGATTTAAGAATGTATCACTATCACTGAAAAAACGTACATTTTGCCGGGCATCAATATCTTGGATCATATGACCCATAATATGACGATCGTCCTCATCATCATCAATGACAATGACGTCATCTGTGAAATCCAGATTCTTCTTATGAGAAGAGTGTCTGGAAATAGATTGAACGGCCATTATAGAATTTATCTGCATCGTCTTCCCTTTCTTTTTTAAACCAACCCCGAAATATGTAAAATTTTATACAAATTTAGTTTGAATTTTATATGTTAAAAAACTGTTAAAGTTTCGTTGTCTGGAAAGATCATAATGTCCTGAAGTGCAATGTGACAAATCTTTTAGGGGGAATCTCTTCTAGTGTTCTTTTCGTTGCAGTCGAATACTCTTGTATTGTTTGGTCCGTCCTATATTTTCCCTAAACCCTTAAAATGTTAAGAATTTTTCAACCATAGTTTGGTATTCTGGTTGTGTCGGAGATGCATCTTTTTTTAAACAATAACAATAAGTTAG
>JALEGH010000090.1 GCA_022763065.1 Alphaproteobacteria bacterium | reverse complement strand
TCGGGCGCTTGATTTTGGACTAGATATTCAGATCTAGAAATTATACAGGCGGCGTAAACTGCAAAAATAAAATATGAACCGCTGCAAACATGTAATACCCGCCAAGCTGATATGACGTATCAATCGCAACTGCTTCGAAAGGGTAACCTGTATATAGCGCCCCCATGATAGCTGGCGGCATCGAAAAGGCGACCCAGATCATACAAGACAAAGCAAAATATCCTGCCGCGTTATTAATGCTTAAAAAATTGGCTAAAAAAGCGTAAAAACACGCCGCCAAAATCCACAAGAATAAGGAAGCCACATAAGGCAAAGCTGATTTTTTAACACCTTTATCCTGTACACCGCGTACCTCCATCCAACGATCTCCCATAACATTCGGGTGATACCAGATCATGCCCAAAATAAAGGCAAAAATGCCGGAAAGTAGGAAAGCGCCAAAATTAATATCAATGCTGATCATTAAAAATCTTTCTTTGTAAGTTAAAATTACGTATGGCGTTCGACCAATAATTTTTTAATTTCTCCAATTGATTTTGCCGGGTTCAAATCTTTCGGACAAGCATTTGTACAATTCATGATCGTATGACAACGGTATAATTTGAAAGGGTCTTCTAATTGATCCAAACGCTCCCCCTTGGCCTCATCACGTGTATCGGTCAACCAGCGCCATGCATTTAATAAAATAGCAGGGCCTAAAAATTTATCGCTGTTCCACCAATAGCTAGGGCATGAAGTTGAACAACAAAAACACAGGATACAAGCCGCAGGCCCTTTCCCATCATCCCCATTTAGCTTCTCAGCATCTTCCGGGCTTTGCAGACGCTCTTTTGTCGGGGCCGGGCTGTCTGTCTTCATCCACGGCTCAACCGATTCATATTGGGCATAAGCATGCGTTAAATCCGGCACCAAATCTTTGACCACCGGCATATGCGGCAAGGGCGTAATTTTCACATCACCCTTCACTTCGTTAATTGGTTTGAGGCAAGCAAGTGTATTACGCCCGTCAATATTCATCGCACAAGACCCGCAAATCCCCTCCCGGCAGGAACGCCGGAAAGTCAGGGTGCTGTCCACCTTATCTTTAATATGAATGATGGCATCAAGCACCATCGGACCACATTCATCCAGATTAATATCATATTCATCCAGACGCGGATTATCCTCGTTTTCCGGGTCCCAACGATAGACCTTAAACTTCTTTTTATTTGAGGCGCCCTCAGCCGCATCAAATTTCTGACCTTTTTTAACCTTGGAATTTTTAGGAAGTGTAAATTTAGCCATCATCAAAAACCTCTTAATAAACTCGCGCCTTGGGTGGAACGGCCTCCACCTCATCGGTAAGCGTGTGGAGCGTCACAGGACGGTAGTCAATTTTCTGCTTCCCCTTTTCATCAATCCAAATCACGCTGTGCTTCATCCATTTCTTATCATCGCGTTCCGGATAATCTTCCCGCGCATGCGCCCCGCGTGATTCCTGACGATTAGCAGCTCCCGCCATACTGGCCACTGATTGATAAAGCAAATTATCCAGCTCCAGCGTTTCCACAAGGTCCGTATTAAAAATCATCGAGCGGTCATTGATGAATAAATCATCACGCTCATTAAATATCTTCACAATTTTCTCCAGCCCCTCATCAAGAACATCACCCGTGCGAAACACTGCCGCATGGTCCTGCATTGTCTTTTGCATACTCATACGAAGCTCCGCCGTTGAGGTGTTCCCCTTCGCATGACGCACACTATCCAGCCTGTCCAATGCCTTTTGACCGTTTTGCTCCGCGCTTAAGGATTTATGCGGCATACCGGGGCGCACTGTTTCAGCCGCGCGAATAGCTGCGGCGCGCCCAAACACCACCAGATCAAGAAGAGAGTTAGAGCCCAAACGGTTCGCCCCATGCACGGAAACACAAGCCGCCTCGCCAATCGCCATGAGGCCCGGCACAACTGCGTGTGGATCTTTCTTAGTCGGATTTACAACTTCGGTTCTAAAATTAGTTGGCACACCACCCATATTATAATGAACCGTCGGCAACACGGGGATCGGTTCCTTCGTGACATCGACACCAGCGAAGATTTTTGCCGTTTCTGCAATTCCCGGTAGCCGCGAATGAATAATATCCGGGTCCAGATGCATCAAATTCAAATGGATATGATCACTATTATCTCCAACACCACGCCCTTCACGAATTTCAATCGTCATAGAGCGGCTCACCACATCACGCGAGGCCAAATCCTTGGCACTTGGGGCGTAGCGCTCCATAAAGCGCTCCCCTTCACTATTGGTCAGGTAGCCGCCCTCCCCGCGCACGCCTTCGGTAATCAAGCACCCCGCGCCGTAAACACCTGTCGGATGAAACTGGGTAAACTCCATATCCTGCAAGGCAATTCCCGCGCGTGCAGCCATGCCGCCTCCATCACCTGTACAGGTATGGGCAGATGTGCAGGAGAAATAAGCGCGACCATAGCCGCCTGTAGCCAATATGGTTTGGTGCGCCCGGAAGCGGTGAATTGTTCCATCATCCAAATTCCACGCCATCACACCAACACACGCTCCCTCATCGTCCATGATGAGATCAAGCGCAAAATATTCGATAAAAAATTCTGCCCTGTGTTTGAGCGCCTGCTGATACAACGTATGGAGCATCGCATGGCCCGTCCGGTCTGCTGCAGCACAAGTGCGCTGCGCGGTACCTTGACCGTAATGGGTTGTCATCCCGCCAAAGGCACGCTGATAAATTTTACCCGCAGCCGTCCTTGAAAAAGGAACGCCGTAATGCTCCAGCTCAATCACCGCCGGGATCGCCTCGCGGCACATATATTCAATCGCATCCTGATCACCCAACCAGTCAGAGCCCTTCACCGTATCATACATGTGAAAGCGCCAGTCATCCTCGCCCATATTGCCAAGCGCTGCAGAAATTCCTCCTTGCGCCGCCACCGTGTGGGAGCGTGTGGGGAAAACCTTAGATATGAGCGCAGTTTTAAGCCCTTTTTCCGCGCAGCCAAATCCGGCACGCAAGCCCGCACCACCGGCCCCGACAACAACAACGTCATATTCATGATCAATAATTTCGTAAGATTGTGTCATTGATTTATATCCGTCCCTATCCTGTCACTGTGAAGCCAAGACTCAAAATTGTGAAAATCGTCGCCACGCCGAGTACAAAGAAAAAAATCTTCATTCCCCATACTTTAAACATTCGTAAAATCCGGCAGGAAATATAATCTTCATAGACCACCTGAAGCTCCAGCGCCATATGATATAAAGTAACCATCACAAATAAAATAGCCGCGATGCTGTGAAACGGTTGAGCCATATAGGTTGTGAACTCCGTATAATTTGCTTCTTTCAAATGAAAAACCGTATAAAGCAACCAGGCCACAAGCGGAATATTCATAAGGGTCGTCACCTTATGCATGAGCCAGTGATGCACACCCTCATGAGCAGAACCCAACCCCTTTGCTTTTGCTAACGGTGTTTGAATTGTTTGATTCTTCTTAGCGGACATTTTCCACCTCTTCTTGCACGGGGGCGTCCTGATCTCTCACCTGAGCTGACCAGCAACCACAGGAAAACTGCCAAAGGACAAGAGTTAATATAGTCGCTAAAAGAAGGACAATATTGCCACTCGCAATCCCAGCTTTTTGGTTAAGCCCTATGCCGATATCCCACAACACATGGCGGATACCATTGCCTAAATAGAAAAAAGTGAGAAAAACCAACCCCCAAAGGCCCCAAGACACATAAGGAAGCTTCAAAAGCGCCATGACCTGATCATAATTTTCTGCATTTTGTGCCACATAGATAAATCCACCCAAAAGAACCATCAGCACAACTGACAAGATGATGCCGACACCCCGGCCAGAAATAGACATTAATGCATTATAAGGAAGCCTATATACTTGAAGATGCGGAGATAACGGACGCTCTGGCGTTGATTTCACTTCTGACATTCTTGCTCATTCCTTAAGACGAAACTCAGTGACGTTCATCATAAAGACTGGGCATCGTTTTTCCAAGTCCGAATTTTACAGCCCGAAAATGAGCAAATCATGATCACTTTACAGATAATCCCGAATAAGAGCCTCGGCAATCTGAATAGAATTGAGCGCAGCCCCTTTGCGCATATTATCCGCCACACACCAGAAATTCAGCCCATGCTTAACCGATGCATCCTGACGCACGCGGGAGATGAATACGTCATCCTCCCCGGCAATCTCTGCGGGCGTGATATATTCCATTTCACTTTCCAGATCAATGAGCGTGATACCTTCCGTTTCCTGCCACAGCTTCTTGGCCTGCACCGGAGATAACTCCTTTTCCAGCTCCACATTCACCATCTCGGCATGACCAATAAAGACCGGCATCCGCACACAATTGGCACAAACTTCAATATCCGGGTCCAATATCTTTTTGGTTTCTACGACCATTTTCCACTCTTCCTTAGTGGCTCCATCATCCATAAATTTATCAATTTGCGGGATCACATTAAATACGATTTGCTTGGGAAATTCCTCCGGGTTTACCACATCATGCATAAAGAAATGACGCGACTGGTTAAACAGCTCATCCATCGCCGATTTGCCCGCACCAGAAACGGATTGATATGTAGACACTACGATGCGTTTTATATTTGCCGCCTCGTGTAAAGGTTTCAGCGCCACCACCATTTGGATTGTCGAACAATTCGGATTGGCGATAATATTGCGCTTCGAATAGCCCTTAAGGTCTTCGGCATTCACCTCCGGCACCACCAAGGGCACATCCGACTCCATCCGGAAATGGCTGGTATTATCAATCACAATGGCACCCGCCTTGGCCGCAATGGGCGCAAATTTCGCCGAGATTTTCGCCCCCGGTGAGGAGAAAACAAAGTCCGTTCCTTTAAAATCATATTTGGCAAGATCCTGAACTTTAAGGGTCTGATCCCCAAAAGAAACTTCCTGTCCGGCAGAGCGATGAGAAGCAAGAGCCACCACCTCGCTCACTGGAAATTCCCGCTCATGCAAAATTTCGAGCATCTCCCGCCCGACATTTCCTGTCGCGCCCACAACAGCCACTTTATATGTCATATTTCGATTTCCTTTTTCTTCTCGCTCAAAATTTACAATCTGTGATAAGATGGTTTGCCTTGCGGATCATCCGTCTTACAAAGGCCATCCAACGCAATCTTTTATTCCATATTTTAGGCTATGTCACTCCCCGATTTTGTCCATTCTTATGATGATGTTCCCGTTGGCGTTTGTATCATTAAGCGTGACCGGCAAAATCTGGATGTTTTATACGCGAATGCAACTTTTATCAAAGCTTTGGGCTATAAGAAACAAACAGAACTCCTCGGGAAATCTTTAGAAGAAATATGGCCCGAAACCGAAACTTGTGAACTTGCCAAGAGACTGAAAAGCCCAACCCCGCCTCAAACCACGACCTTGAGTTTTCGCGCTCAAAATAAAGATAAAAAGCGCTGGGCGCTTGTTTCGATACGTGAAAGCCAATATCAGGATCAAGAATGTTTTACCCTGTGGGCCACTGATATTTCCGCCAGTAAAGAAGTTGAATCGCAGTTGGAAGCTGATCTGGAAAAGGCCGATGCAAGCGCCGAGCAAAAATCAAATTTTCTGGCCACGATGAGCCATGAAATCAGAACGCCGATGCAATCCATTTACGGGCTCTTAGAACTAATGGAACAATCCGACCTCTCGCCCGATGTGCAAACCATGAACAAAACGGCCAAGAATTCCGCCAGTGAGCTCTTAGAAATTCTGGATGATATTCTGGATTTTGCCAAAATGGATGCCGACCAGATGGAGTTGGATTATTTTGAAGTGCCTGTGCGTACCCTCGCATACGGTATTAATGAGGCGCTCGCCGTCAAGGTTCAGGGTAAAGATGTCGAGCTCAAAGATGATATTGCCAAGGACGTTCCCTTTGTAGTTGTAGGCGACCCCAAGCGCCTGCGTCAGGTTATTATGAACCTCATGGGCAATGCGCTCAAATTCACCCATCAAGGTAGCGTCACTATCAAAGTCACGACCGATTGTAAGAACATTGAAATCCCTGAAAACCGGGTTGGTTTAAGGTTTGAGATTATTGATACTGGAATTGGCATGAGTCAGGAAATTGCCGATAAGCTTTTTTCTCCCTTTACCCAAGCTGACAATTCCACCTCCCGTAAATATGGCGGAACCGGGCTGGGTCTGTCTATTTCCAAAAAGCTGGTTGAAATGATGGGCGGACAAATCGGTGTTTTATCCAAAGAAGGGAAAGGCTCCACCTTTTGGTTTGAAATCCCCACCGAAGAAGTAGACACACAAGCTGAAGTTCTGGATATGCCAACACTGGACGGTATTTCCGTTTTATCCGCCGAAGATCATCCGATGGGAGCCAAGGAGATTGTGCGCTCCTTACGTTCGATGGGTGCCAATGTCGAAAGCTGCGCGACTTGCGAAGAAGCGCGCGATTTATTCTCCAGACGCCCTTTTGATGTGGGTATTATTGATCAGGGCCTCCCCGATGGGCTTGGGCTGGACCTTATCCGCGAAATCATGGAAGTACGCCCCTTTATGGGACTAATCATGTATACCGTGCGCGATGATGCAGGACTACAACATACACTTCAATCTCTCGGTGTTACTTATCTCACCAAACCTGCCAGTCGTTTAGGGCTGGGCGAAGCCGTTCTTGATGCCTCCAGCAAAGTCATGAAGATGGGAATAGATGGTCCCACAAAACTCCTGATCGCCGAAGATACGGCCAGTGTCCGTGATATTCTACAGCGCCAATTGGATATTTTGGGTGTTGAAGCCAAGTTTGTTGAAAACGGGAAAGAAGCTTTGGAAGCGGTTCGTAGTGGTGAATACGGCATTCTTCTGACAGATCTTCATATGCCGGAAATGGATGGATATAGCGTTATTCAAGCCATTCGCGAAGATGATGAGAAACTGGACCGGCACTTCCCGGTGATCTCTCTTACCGCCGATGTACAAATGAGCCAACGCCAAATTTACATGTCTCACGGTTTTGATGAATGTTTGCTCAAACCCGTTTCGCTCGGGCAATTTAAACGCCTTCTTATGCGTTGGGGCCTTTTGAGCGCGGAAGAAGAAACCACTGCCCTCCTTCAACCGACAACACCAAAAGAAAAACCCGCCACAGATAAAACAAACACCGCCACCGCCATTGACCAAGACGCCATCATTGCCCAGATGGGTTCCTTTGATGAAGGAACAATTGAGATGCTCAAAATGTTTGTCGAAATGACAGAAGCTCTGGTTGAAAAACTTGTCGCCGCACATCACGAACAAAATTTTCATGACTTGGCTGAAACCGCACATAGTTTGAAAGGAGCCGCCCGCTCTGCTTGTGCAAATATATTAGGCGACGCCGCCAGCAAAGTTCAAGACAGCGCAGAAGAAAAGCAAAGCACGCCGGAGTTGATAGAAAATATTCAAAAAGAATTTGAACGGGTAAAAGAAGAAATTAATAGTTATTAAATAACACTATTCCGATGACTATGGACAACTGGCGGATGTTTCCTCCCCATCCGTGTCACCATTATATACAGCTGAGCTCTGCGTAATAACCCATAGCCTAAAGCAAGTACTACCATTAGGGCACTTTGGATCACTAGCCGTTGCCGTACTTGTCAGCTCAATAACGCCGCCAGAAGCATCAACAACATCGGCTTCACATTCCGCATACTCATCATCAAGCTTTGTCATAGCACTTTGAAGAAAAGCATCCGTTTTATCCGTACGGGTGTAAAAGAACACGCCGTCCTCACCGTTAAAATATTCCCACGCCTCAAAAAGATTAGGAGGTGGCGGTAAAAACTTACCCGAACGCCCTGCAAAAATGGCCGCATGATCCGTACTCGTACCCGGATTACCGGGACAACGGATATTAGATACTTCGTCATTTGCAGCAGGAGACGTCAAATACGTGCTCGACGGGTTGATAGGGTAAGGCGTATTGGTTGTGCCAATAAGGCCTCCTGTACCCGACGGACCACGATCTCCATTAGGGTAACTTAAAACACATTCTTGAATGGACGAGCGGATAAAAGAGACTTGAGATTTCAGCTCGCTAATTGCTTTAAAGCTACTTTGCGCCGTTGTCTGCTGGGAAGAAGGGCGCATAAAAGAAGCTGTAAGAGCCGCTAATAGCGCAATCGCAATCAAAATATAAACAAGCGCGCTCCCCTTTTCAGAAATGCGCTCATCAAAAAATTTATAGGATAACGGCATCTATCTCTCTAAAAGAACGGAGAAGAAAACATGTTGGTCGCTGGTTGCTTCCTCGTAAAAACATCCTGAGGGCTGTCCGGTGAAGGCCGCGCAGGACCCGCCATCCCCCTGTAAAGTTTCTGAAGTCGTTGGAAAAGTGTAGGACTCATCCATGAGCGTCGATATCTTTGATTCATCCGCACCTGAATCCAATTCGGGAACAACCCCCTCCAACGTACAGTTTGTCGTTGTGATGGCAAATTCGTCATTGACCTGTTCACATACCGTACGCGACACACCTGGCAAGAAGGCAATAATATCATTTCCTGACCCGGCTGTATCGACACCAATTTGCGGAATATGCCATTCCGCATTATAAAACCATGTCCCCTGAGACCCACCAGACATCAGCTCCGCCGGCGCCCTTTGAAACACCGCCCCTCCCCCTGAAGGATGAAAGACAGCTTCCGCCAAATCAGACACCGCGCCAAAGTTCGCTGGCGAATTAAACTTTAAATTCTCCACATCCGTCCCCGCCAAAATCATCCGGATGATTGAGGTTCTTAACGCTGTCGGATACTGGGTCATAGACGCCCCGCTCAAAATCGCCTTTTCCTTATCCGTTGTTCCGCCACCAGAACGGGTTGATTGTGTCACCGCGTAAGACAAGGCCGCAAAAAGCGCCACCGCAATCAAGATGAGAAATAAGACATTCCCGCGTTCACATGCCTTTATTTCACTGAATCTTTTTTGACCAAACATACTTTTCTCCACCTTAAAACTTTGATGCTGTCTATCTAAAATCCGATTTGCCAGTTTCTACCTGTTAACTTCTATTTGGGCGCCTCAACAGACACTTTGTTGACCTTCAAAGAAGCCATAAGCTTTATCTGCCTATCACATTCCCGCCCCACACATAATTTGTCAAGAGAAACCCGCCAGCCATCACCACCATTTTGCATGTGTCCCAAGGCTTCACGAAATTCGACAAAATCTCCTGTCCGCCGCGACGTAATCAAAATTGTAGACCCCTTTGATTTAATCGTTAGACCTCTGTACGCTTTTTCCGAATTTTTAACAAATTTTTCAACTTCAGCCTTGGGAATCGCGACATTTTTAATTTTGGGAACCGCAGGTTTTAGCGCTTCCGTCGCCTTCAACTCCGCGCGTAGCTCCGTTAATTCTTGAGTTTGCACAGACGTATAGAGCCCCAATGCCGCCGCTAAAGCCCACGCGATACCGGCTGCTATCAGAACCGTATTTCCCGTATTTTGGGGCAATTTTTCCAAAAAACGGTTCAGATCATCGGCAGACTGCGATGTGAAATACTTCTGTAACGATTTCCAATCGAAGTTATCAAATTTCACTATTTTCGTTCCTTCATTATGAACCCCACAATTTATTGTATCACAGACAATATTAATAAATTATTTCAAATACTTAATAAATTCACTCTATTTATGTCCCCTAACACGTACACGTCCGTCAGGCTCAATCCCTGGTAGCACTTTCCCCCGAATTGTTCCAACCCCTTGTCCATAAGCCGGAGGTACCAAAACCTCCCAAGTTAGTTTTTTGCCCTTCACCTCATATTTCACCAACGTCCCGTCAATTGTCCTCAGCTCATCCAAAAGCTCTTGTATCCGGACCATATGCTTGATTGTATCACTTTGAAGCGCATTATAAGCCTCAATCATCAGTTGCTGTGACACGCGATTGGTTTCGGCCTTAACCTTCTTCAAATCTCTTTTAACGGTATTGGTCAAAACATACTGAAAAACCAAAATCGAAAAAATAAACAAAGAAAGTATAATTCCGATAATCAGAAGCATCCGCGCTGTGGCACGTGACAATTTTTCCGTCATCATCATACGGTTTTTCCACGGCACGACATCCGCCATCTCCGCATTCACCGTTACAAAGTTGGCATCCATACTTTGAATGCGTGGTAATAACGTTCGCCCTGCCCCTAAAAACACCTGCATGCGCCCCGTATCCGGATCCCACCGGAGGGCAGAGGCCAAACCCTCCTGTTCATAGAGGTAAACCGTCTCTCTATCCCAAAATTCGCTGTTTCCCGGCAAAGCCGCCGCCAAGGGACACCAACTATCGGGATGAGATGCTAAAGATGAAGACGGACACGCAATATACCAGCACCGCCCCCCTTCAACGGTATAACTGAAATGAACTTTTTCTGTCCCACATGCCTGAGAAGCCGCATTCCAAACAGACTCCTCTTCCGTTCCGGCCACCTGAGGAATTGAACCTCCCACAAGCTCTTGCGGCAAAAACGGCTTAAGATTGGCATTGAAAGAAGAGACTTCACCCGCCAGATAATCCGCCATGCCTGGCTTGGCACCTTTCGGCTTACGCTTGTCTTGAGCAGCCGGCTCCCCGTCCGAATTATCGCCTTTTTTCCCCAGCATATCTTCCTACAATGCTCCTTGCATGAGACCACCCATCATACTATCCATGCTCATATTCATCACAGTCAAAGCATAAATAGCACTTCCAAACGCAATAACCAGAAAAACTCCCGTAAGTGCAAACGCCAGCCAAACAATAAGGGAATGCTTTGTTTTCGCCGAAGCTGCCCGCATTTCTGCGATAGACTCAAGTATTGTAGCAACTTGTCCCAAATCGGACAAGCTTGCCAGTTCCAAACGCTCATTACGCGTTAATGGCGGCTTATCAAGTGCAGTTCCTAAACTCACACCGCGCTCAAGATCTTGGTTCGCATTATCCCAATAGATTGAAATTTCCGGCACATTCGTTGCTTGTGCTGCCTGTGTTAGGGCTTCATCAATCGGCACACGGCCCCGCAACATTCTGGCCGCCGCCGTCATCGAATCGGAAAAGCCCAGATCCCGCAAATACGCACCGATAAGAGGAATTTTGCGGACAATTCGAGCCGTCGGCCAATCGCGCTTTCCCTTGTTCATAAAGAAGGAAAAAATACACCAGACCAGAAAAGCGCCAATGGCAAACGCAAAATAAATCAAGATATTCCATGTCAGCTCAAGATTATTCACAACATGATTATATTCTTCCAATTTTGCAGGGTCTTGCGGCGCATTGCCCCGAAACCATCCCAAAACCATATCCTGCCCCCAATAAAGGGACTGCACAATTGTGATCACATCAAACCCAAGCCATCCCATCGTCCCCATGATCGCTCTAGAGTTCTTTTTCTTCTGCGTAATAGAGTGAATGGCATGCGGAATCCCCTCAGTGAGCTTATTGGCCTTCTCACTTCCCGCCAAAATGGCAATGGTTCCATGATCAAAAATGTCCATCGCCTTGAGTGCATCAATAACCCCAAGCCCTCTGGCCAATGCCTCCCGCGCGGGTGCTAAAATATTTTGGCGCATCGGGTTTTGCTCTGCCTCGATAATTTTCCAAAGCGCCACCCCCGGTGAAGACACAGACGAAGCCCGGAACATAATCCCTCTTAAGAGCTGCACCTGCCACCATGTGGATTTGGCAAGTATCCGTTCAAGCGGGGAGCGTTCATGCGGCCTGATGGTCAAAACATAACCGCCCTTCTTGCTCACTTCCTGACGCACATCATCTTCACTCGGCAAAAAGAACGTCTCAACGGCCTTTTTAGGCCCCTGCGTACTGTCATATGCAATTTCGGCAATCCATTGCTGCATCGCCTTATTGCTCCAGATAAGTGAAGGCGGCCTTTGGATCAACCAACCCACTAAGCACAAGGTCGACAAGCCCTTCACGGCGTGTATGACTAATCACCCCGTCTTCATCCATGATATCATTCACGTTCTTCATGAGGGCCTCATACACACCATTACGATAGGCCGGTCCCGATGTTAAAAGGATGGCATCCAACAACAATGTCCGTCCTGATATTCCTGTCCGGTTGCAAAGATCACATCCGGCCGTGTTATGCGTCCTAACCTTATCTTCAGGCTGAAAACCCATCGCATCGCGTTCCATATCGCTCAAAACTTCGCCGGCCGTCGTTTTGTGAGAACATCCCTGACATAAGGTTTTCACGAGACGCTGGTTCAAAATGGCACGCACCTGCTGGGCCAATGTATAAGTTGAAGAGCGCTCACGCTCTCCCGGCATCAATGAACGCATCCGTTCAAAAGTTTGAAGCGCCGTATCCGCATGAACTGTTGAAATCACTGTATGTCCGGATTCTGCCGCTCTGAGCGATGTCTCCACCGTATCGGCATCGCGCATCTCCCCAATAATGATATAGTCCGGATCGTGACGCATTGACGCCCGAATAAGGTCCGCAAACTCGCCCCCCGTCTGACCGGGGCGGACCTGCCACTGCGTAGAATAACGAAGCTCATATTCAATCGGATCTTCAATGGTCAAAACATGGCGGCGGCGGCGATCAATCTGCTGAACACAGGCATAAAGCGTGGTTGTCTTACCAGATCCTGTCGGACCGGAAAGCAAGATCAAACCGCCTCCCCCTTTAATTTCTGGAGATAAAAGCGTTGCCAGATAGTCCCCAACATCTTCATGACGTTTAAATAGCTCATCAAACCCTTTGAGCGCGGCCCGGTCCAAAAGACGAAGCGTCATCTTTTCACCATCTTGCGCCTGTGGCCCTGCGGCCACACGCACATCAATACTTCGACCTTGCCACATAAATCCGAAACGACCATCTTTTGGTGTCACCCGGTCCCCGAAGTTCAAACCCGCATTTCTTTTTAAAAGCGTTGTTAAACGCGCCATAGCTTCGGGCGGCAGCAAGTGGACCGGCATCAGATCGCCATCAATACGGTATTTAATCCAGTTTGGCGCTTCCGGATTGTTATCTTGCACCAAGTGAATATCAGACGCCCGCATCTGCAAAGCCTCGGCCAACATGTCGCGTTCAAAACGGTTCAGCAAAATACCATTATCAATATCCGCCAGCCACAAAGATAATGTCTTCTCACATCTATCGGCCGACAGATCATGAACAGAACGAAGCGTCTCGAGAAGCTCCGCCCGATCCCAAATTTCAACTTCAACCTCTTCGATATGAAAACCACTTCGTCTTGTCGTCGACATCAAAGCTTCAATCTGGCGGTCATTCAGATCATTGAGTGGAGCAATTTTCAACACTCCATCCGCCAATCCGATCAAATGGATACTCAAAGGCAACCAAGCCTGAACAGGAAGAATACTGCGTAACTGATCTCCTGTTGCGCGATGCTGTATCGCCTCATCTTCTTGCTGTTGAACCTTCGGGTTTAAGGAGATGGCCCCTGCCATATCCAAAAGCTGATCCGTAGACCTTGATACACCTAAATCCAATAGCAAGGTACGCTCACGCTGCACCATATCCAAATAACGCTCACGCCCCTCTTTCGAGCGGATTTTTCTTCTGTCGCGCCATTGCCGCCTTTCCAGACCAAAAGGCGGACCCTCCTCTTGCTTACGGCGATCTTCCGCCCGCCTCTCCTCAACAGAAGAAGAACCGGATCCTGTATTTTGCGTACCTGTATCTGTTTCTGGGTCTTTATCCATTTTATTGCCTTAAGAATCATCCCCCGATGAAGAAGAATCGGAAGAAGATGAACCTCCACCGCCACTGCTTTTATTTCCATCGAATGCGGATAAGGAGCGATCAAACAATAAAAGAACCGTTTGCCCTCCACTTGCAAACTCAACAGCGCTGGAGCGTATTTTGATATTCCAGACCACACCGCCAATCATGGTCTCCTCACCGTCGAAAATCACGCGACTTCCACCTGGTCCCGACACAATCGCCCGATTACGCGCCAAAGAAGTAATTTTATACCCTTCCAAAGCACCACTGGCATTTCCGCTCCCACGCACAGATGAAGAACGTCTGGAAGGCGCAGAAGAAGATTCCTCACCGCCACCACTCACTTCACTAGAAGATACCGGTGGAATAGCACGTAAAAGAGCGCCGGCTTCTCCGCCAAAAACAATCGCCTGACTGTCTTTGTTGACAGCCCTATCCGCCTCACCCCGAACAGGAAGGACTAAAATTCCGCGCGCACCATCATGTCTTATCTGAATATCATCAACAACCGCCCCAACACGCACGGGCTCCCAGATCAAGGTCAAAGGGCATGCCTCCACCGGATCAAGTTCAAGCCCCGGTTTACAACCCGTACCAGCGACCTTGACCCCGTTATCCTTGTTTGACAGGCTAATCTCACCAAGCTTGAGCGGTGTATCTCCAACATTGACAAGGGAAACAGTAATCGCCGCATTCGCCTCCACCCCTTTGCCGAAATCAATATCGGTCTGCGAAGCTGTCAAAAGCCCCTTACCCGGAACGGCTTCGGGGAAAATATCAACCTGCGACGCCTTTTCCGGTGCGTATTCGCCGTCGAGAATAACACTGACCACACCTGTCGGCCCATCATGACCGATGACTAAAACACCGGTAGAAGGCCCGCGCTGTTGCGGTGCCCATGTCACGGTGACGATACATGCCTCCCCTGAAAGCAAAGAGTCACAATCAGACTTAAAGCTGTAGCCCGCCTGTTCATTAGACTCAATGACAACATCGCTCACCTTAATTGCCTTGGAGGTCACATTCCGCAAAATAATAGAACGCGTCAAAGGACGGCTATTTTTCAAATTGCCAAATTTAAGCTCGGAAGGGATAGTCTCCAGATCACTAATCACATCGCGGGTTGTATCTTCGGAACGCTCAACCTCGCCCGTTATGGTGGAGGTAATAAGCTTGCTGCGTCCATCATGACGCATTAACATCTCAATCCGGAACTTACCCGGCTGCAACCCCTTCACCGATAAAGCAATCGCACAAACCGCATCAGGTGAAATAGCTCCCGCCTCACATTCATTTTCACCCACATTCGCCGAAACATTGGAAGAAGGATAAAGGCTAATCGTTCCGGGTTTAATGGGCTTCCCGCTGTCATTTCTGATCAAAATAACCACTTGCGAAGAAGAGCCAAGTGTTACATCCCCCGCCTCAATCTTTCCCCCTACGGTCGTAAGGTCCCCGCCTTTATTTTTCCCGGACCGGCTTCCCGGATCGTCAAAGGCAGATTGCGCGTAAACAACCGATAGCGAGCCTACAAATACAGACACGAAAAGCACTGCGCATAAAAGGCACCGAAAGAGGAAATTATGCTTGAGATTCAATATCTTCATTCTTTTTCAATTATACCCCGAATAGAAAAATCTTAACACAGAAAAGATAATATTTTGATAATTGGCGGAAAACGCCAAAGGGAAGGAAGCGCCCTTTAATCAGGGCGCATAAACGGAATTTTTACTTCTTTCATACGCTTCATACACATTAAGAGGCGTTGCATTATTGTACACATCAGGAGAAAGCGGCGTTGGTGCATTGGACACAACAGGGGCCGTATCATATGTTTGAACCGCAACAGCAGGCGGGTCTGCGTAGGAAGAACCCATATACGGCTCCGAAGAATAGCTTGGCAAATCTGGCGCAGGATAGCTATTTACAGATGGTGCAGAAACTGTAGAACGTGACACCATAGCAGGGGCCTTAGCTGTTGCCGCTTGAGGAACGGGACGAGCCTCAAAGCTACTCCCATCCCCAGAAGCAGAACTTGTTTTTATCCAGTCTTCTCGAACCTTCGGTGAAACAATCCGTTCGGACTCTTTCTTTTTCACATATTTTGCAAAACGTGGGTCATCCTGCCCCGTATAGACAATCACACGCGGGCGCAACAAAATCACAAGCTCTAGATTCTCCGTTTGGGCCGTACGGCTATCCGGAATAATCGGCTCCATAAAGCCCGGCCCTCGGGAATTAAATGTATCTGTTTCGCGCACCAATCCACCAATGAGAACAGAATCTCCCGGACGCATCCTGATCTGGGTCGTCAGCTCACGCTCTGACGTTTGAGGAAGCTGAATGATTGTATCTGTTCCATTCACTCCTGAGTCGGAGAAGGTAAAGTCTTCAATCTGATCCACATTGGTCAAATCAACATTCACATTCGCGTAAACTGTCGAACGGTCCCACGAACTATCAATTGTCAGGGTAAAACCGCTATCTACAGAATCGGTACTCACCGAGGTGGTTGTCTGATCACCACTCACAGTAGACGACACTTCCGATACATAATTCTCCGTATCCGCCACACGAAGCTCCGCCGAAGCGCCTGAGAGCATCGTGATTTGCGGCTGGGAAATCGTTTTCACCGCACCGAACTGGGACAAGAACTGAACAAGTTGTGTTGGCGTCGCGCCAATAGCTTGCGTCGTTGGCAAGCCAATACTAATCGGGTTGGTGAAGCCTGCCGCAATTGATCCATTAATCCCGACGGAAGTATTAAATTTGCCGATCTTGTCAAAGGAGCTCCAGTCAATCCCCGTTGAATTCCCTGAATCCAGTGACACCTCCCAAATATAGGTCTCAAACACAATCATGGCAGTATTGGCCCGCAAACGCTCAAAATAATTCTCGGCCAGCTTCGCGGTACGTTGCGTCGCCGAATAAATCAGGGTCCGTGTTGTCGGGTCGGAAACGGGGGCTGTGCCGCTATCTCCAATCACAGCCGTTAGCCCCTGAATCACATCATCAATATATTGCTCCCCACCTTCTGAATCGCTCAAAGGCGGTAAAGACACCGTAAATGTCTGGGTATCCTTGACAATCAAGGCGCCGTCCTCAAAGGAACAATAAAGGTCCGCCAGTGAACATACACGGTGAATAACCTTATCCAGATCCCCGCGCAAATTGGCCACAGTCACCTTGCGCGTCAAACCCTCATCGGTTTCAAAGGCAATTGAAATATCATAATCCGCCAAAATAAGCTGAAGTGCTCCGGCCAACGTTTCCGCACGCAACTCAAAAGGTCCGACAGTTTCCTTAGGCAGCCTATCCCCAATAACACGGGTCGGCACAAGCACATCTTCACCCAAGGGAAGATACATCACGCTATCCGGACGCTCATTAATCGCATCGCGCCGCTTTTCCGCCTTAACCGGCGTAGGCACTTCGACATTACGAGAATCCGGCACACTCACCTGCGCACACCCCCACAGCAATCCGGCTGCTAACGCCACTCCCAACACTGAAAAGAAAGGCCGATTTTTCAAGAATTTATGCCTTTCTCTTCTTCATCATGGCCAAAGACCTCTCGACCGCCATTACCAAGCGCTTTTTCTCAACAGGCTTAATCAAAACAGCCGCCACACCCCAATCCGCAGATGTCTCTAAAATATCCGGCGCACTATCCCCGGTAATGAGAATAACCGGCGTTTTCATCTCCATCCCGCGAATGGCGCGAATAAAGTCAAACCCATCCACAGGCTCCATGCGCACATCGACAATGCACAAATCAACTTCTCTTTCTTTAACGACCGATAGCGCTTCATTCCCTTCGCGAGCCTCACACACCTCATGCCCGGCATCTTGCAAAAATTTTGCAATTTGCATTCTGACAAAGTCATTATCTTCGGCAACTAGAATGAGAGTGTCTTGAGACATAACGAAAAATAAACACCAAGAATAGTTTGGACACAAAAACAGTTGATACAACCGAATCAATTGCATCAATTTTTATAAAATAAAGTACAATGATCCATAGTGCAATGTCTGAGAGACAACAAAGAACAGACAGTCCACTGTTATAAATTAGCTTTTTACGCTCACATGATATAATTACCCATGATCACTTTAAAAAACATAACTCCTTATTTTGACTAATATGACAACTTTACCTCTTGATATTCTCGTTCTTTCATCGGTCTTGGGGGCATTCGCCCTGCTGATTACTTTAGCCATTATTGATTTCAAAACCTTCCTGCTTCCTAATATATATGTCGCCCCTTTTGCACTTTTGGGACCTGTTTTTCATTTCGCAACGGGTTTTTCCCTCCTTGGGCCCGTTGGCATTCTTGCCGGAGGGTTAGCGGGGTTTTTAACACTTTATATTATCAGAACGCTTGCCAACAAATATTATGGTCAGGACGCGCTCGGGCTAGGTGATGTTAAATTGCTGGGGGCTGCCGGATTATGGCTGGGGGCCGAGCATGTCATGATGG
Source organism: Alphaproteobacteria bacterium (assembly GCA_022763065.1). Lineage (GTDB taxonomy): Bacteria > Pseudomonadota > Alphaproteobacteria > Micavibrionales > Micavibrionaceae. Next base: position 21,216 of record JALEGH010000090.1, on the reverse strand, counting down.
CGATGACGGTTGGAGCCTTTGCCGGGCTTGTGCATGGACTGATTTACGCGCTTTACCTGAAACTCAAAGGCCAAGAAAAAATATCCCTAGGAAAATTGGTCATTCCGGCAGGCCCCGGATTTATCATCGGGATTTTGCTTGTCGGCGGCTGGCTGTATAAGAACACCATTCTGGGCAGCATTTACAACATCCTCTATTGACACTTAATATATTGACACTCCCCCTTACAAATTTTATCGTCGCCGCATGTCACAAGGAAGTGAAGACAAACTATTAAAACTTCGTGCCAAGCGCGATTTAAGCTTTTTTGATCTTCACAGTGTTTCCCAGATCAATGACGATGATCTTGCGCTAATCCTTGATTTAGCACGGGGCTTTAGAGATACAAAAACTGAAAAGCTGAACTTTTGCAAAGGCTGTAGTCTCGTTCACGCTTTTTTTGAACCATCCACGCGCACTTTATCAAGTTTTGATCTGTCTGCTAAAAATATCTCCATGGATACAAATAGTGTGAGCAGCGGAAGCTCCGTTAAAAAAGGAGAGAGCTTTTTAGATACCGCCCAGACGCTTGATGCTTATAATTTGAGTGTGATTACCATACGCGCCGCACAAGCCGGTGTACCGGAAATGCTCTCCCGTCATGTGGGGGCAGCCGTCATTAATGCTGGCGATGGATGGCATGAACACCCTACTCAAGGACTATTGGATGTCCTGACCATGTTGGATCATCTGGATAACAAAGATTTGAAAGGAAAGACAGTTACTATCGTAGGAGATATTTTGCACTCACGGGTTTTTGGTTCCCTCATTCGTCTCTTAAAACAACTCAAGGCCACTGTACGGATCGCTGCGCCTGAAACTTTCCTGCCTGCAGAAGTTGAAAAATTTGGCTTAACAACCCATTACAGAGTCGAAGAAGCGCTGGAGGGAAGTGATATTGTCTATGCCCTGCGCGTACAAAAGGAGCGCGGATCGGGTGGTTTTATTCCCTCCTTGCGCGAATATTCAAAGATGTTTGGCATTACCCGCGCACGCCTTGATCTGGCCAATGATAACGCAATTTTAATGCATCCGGGACCCGTTCAACGTGATATTGACGTGCATTCGGCCCTTGTCTCACTGGATAGTCAGTCCCATATCCTGCGACAGGTAGAAAACGGTATGGCGGTGCGTAAAGCGCTCCTATGGCTACTTTCCAAACGCCTGGACGGCAAAACAAAACCATATGAGAGGCTATAGATAGGAGAGATGACTGAAAGCTTACTCATTAAAGGCGGACATGTGGTCGACCCGGCAAATGGGATTGATCAGCCTATGGATATCCTGATTGAAGATGGCAAAATTGCTGAAATCTCCAAAAACATCAAATCCAAAGCTGACCAAACCATTGATGCCAAGGGGCTACATGTCACACCGGGCTTGATCGACCTGCAAGTGCATTTACGCGAACCCGGACGCGAAGATAAAGAAACCATTGAAACAGCTTCTCACGCCGCGCTGGCCGGAGGTGTGACTTCGGTTGTTGCCATGCCAAATACCAATCCGGTTGCTGATAATCAATCAGTGATTGAATTTGTGCTTAAGCGCGCACGCGCACTTGATTTGGTTAATATTTATCCCACCGGCTCCATTACCAAAGGGCAGGAGGGCAGAGCTCTAGCCGAAATCAATGAGATGAAAAATAGCGGGGCAATTGCCGTGACCGATGACGGCGTGGATGTTCAAGACGAAAATATTCTGCGCCGCGCAATGGAATATACCAAGAGCTGTAACATGCTCCTGATGAGCCATTGCGAAACGGATACGCTCACAAACGGTGGTGTGATGCATGAGGGATGGGTATCCACGCAATTGGGCCTGCCCGGCGTTCCGGCTATTTCGCAGGATTTGGCGGTACAAAAAAATCTTATGCTGGCCATGTTAACAGGGGCGCGGCTGCACCTGCTCCATAATTCCACAATCGGCGCGACGCAGGCCATTCGGGAAGCTAAAAAGGCCGGACACAAGAACATCACCGCCGAAGTCTCGGTTCAGCATTTTGCACTCACCGATGAAGAATGTCTGGGCTATAACACCAATGCCAAGATGTATCCCCCCTTAAGCCCGCAAGAACATATTGACGCGGTGATTGAAGGGATCAAGGATGACACATTTGATGCTTTCACCACCGACCATGCCCCCCATATTACACCGGAAAAGCAGGAACCTTTTGAATTTGCTGCCTATGGCTCGACAGGGCTAGAAACCAGTTTTGCGATAATGAATACCTATCTGGTCAGGGCAGGACACATTCCTTTTATCAAGGGCATTTCCAAGATGACCATAGAGCCTGCGCAAATTCTAGGAATAGACAAAGGAACTTTGTCTGTTGGTGCAGATGCCGATATCGCACTCTTTGACCTTAACCATGAATGGATTGTTGATAGCCACACCCAAAGCTTTTCCAAAGGAAAAAACTGCGTTTTTAACGGTAAAACCCTGACCGGAAAAGCCATTACAACCTTAGTAGGCGGTAAGGTCAAATATGATAAGGGCAAGATCTTTGCCTGATTTTTTGCCGGAAATACTGGCAATAGAAAGCCTATGGCTCATTATCGGGGGATGTTTGATCGGCATATTTGCAACCGTCATTGGTGGCAGTATGTTCCTATCCATCCCTTTTTTACAGTGGCTCTTCCCAGGACTGTCTTTTGGAACCCTTGTTGGTAATTTAAAGGTCAAAGGCTTTTTCAGAAGCATTGGTTCCACCATCACAACCCATAAGAAAATTGATTATATCGGCAATTTCAAAATTGCCGGACTGGCCTTCATTGGAACCATTCTAGGTGCTTCTGTTATTGCGCATTTGGATCAAAAATGGCTTTTCCCGGCCATCATCTTTGCAGTTTTGTTGACCCTTTTGGCGCCTAAACTCTCCTCTTATATCTCGAATAAAACCTTTATAATCAGCGCTTTTTTGACTGGTGCTTATGCTGGATTTTTCGGGGCGGGCATTGGGATATTACTGATTGCTCTTGTGCGGTTGAAACATCCGAAAGACACGGAGATCGCCTATGTTAAAATTCAGGCCCGCTTTGTTGAACTTTTATTAGTTGTGACTGCCGTTGGGACGCATTTTTTTCATGGCAATTTGGTAACTTCCATCTGGTTACCGCTTTCGGCGGGTGCTTTTCTAGGTGGCCTGATCGGAGGCGTCCTTCTTGATAAGATGGGCCACCTATCAGCAAGCAAGCAAAAAGCAGTTCTTTACACAGCTCTTGCATTTGCTACTCTGGCCAGCGGTTTAAAGTTTTTTAATATTCTGTGACAAAAGTAAATTATGGACATCATCGCATTATTGCTTTCAAGCTTGTTCGGCTATCTCTTGGGCTCTATTCCCTTCGGGCTGGTTTTGTGCCATCTGGCGGGGCTTGGGGATATACGTCAGATCGGCTCGGGCAATATTGGCGCGACCAATGTTTTACGCACTGGTAATAAACCGCTTGCACTCGCAACCCTCATCCTTGATAGCGGGAAAGGAGCGATTGCGGTTTTTCTGGCTCTGGCCTCGTTTGATTTTAATGCCGCCATGTTGGCCGGATTGTCTGCGCTCATTGGCCATTGTTATCCCATCTTTCTGAAATTTAAGGGCGGCAAGGGTGTGGCCACAACGCTGGGTACCTTTTTGGCGCTTGCTCTGCCATTGGGGTTAACTGCCTGCGGGATTTGGCTCCTCATGGCGCTCATATTCCGCATTTCCTCTTTGGCCGCGCTTGTGGCTGTTGGCCTGACACCACTCATCACACATTATATGTATGATAATCCCAACCTCTCTGGCCTTTGTGCCGCGATTGCCGCTCTTGTTTATCTAAAACACCGCGACAATATAAAGCGCCTCTTTAAAGGGCAAGAACCCAAAATTGGGAAGAAGAGTTAATGCTGGATTTTTCTTCTCCTCCCACCGCTTTTTCCGAAGCTGAAAAGCTAAACTGGCTGCGCTTGATCCGCACCGACAATGTTGGCCCTATCACTTTTTATAAACTGCTTGAGCGCTATGGCACAGCGACAAAAGCATTAGAAGCTTTGCCCGAGCTTTCCCGAAAAGGCGGGCGCAAAAAACCGCTTACCGCGCCGCCTATGCCTAAAATCGAAAAAGAATACGAAGCTTTGCGCAAATTGGGCGGTGAGATGATTTGCGCCGGAGAGAAAGGCTACCCCCTTGCATTGGCCGCCACCGATGACGCACCGCCTGTTTTATCCTATATCGGGGATATTGAGCTGGTCCATAACCCATGTCTAGCAATGGTAGGAGCGCGCAATGCTTCCCTCAATGGACGTAAATTTACCACCAAACTGGCAAGTGAACTGGGGCAAGCCGGACAAGTCATCGTATCGGGCTTAGCACGCGGCATTGATACGAGCGCGCACGAAGGCGCACTGGCCACAGGCACGATCGCGGTTGTGGCTGGCGGAATTGACATTGTTTACCCACGCGAAAACCAGCAATTATATGAGGCGATTTGTGAGCGCGGCCTTGTGATCGCCGAAAGCCCCCTTGGCATGGAACCCATCGCCCGTCATTTCCCCAAGCGTAACCGTATTGTCTCCGGCTTGTCTGCTGGCGTGGTTGTGATGGAGGCCACGCTCAAATCCGGTTCCCTCATCACTGCCCGCATGGCGGGCGAACAAGGGCGCGATGTGTATGCCGTTCCCGGTTATCCGATGGACCCGCGCGCTAGCGGTCCCAATAAGCTCATTCAAGACGGCGCCATTTTGGTGCAAAAATCCGGTGATGTTCTGGAGGCCCTTTCCAACTATACGGGTGGTAACATCATGCGTGACAGACACATACAGGCGGTTCCTGATATGCCTGTTGCGACTGCCGCTCCAGCCGCCGAACCAACGAAAGAAGACACCCAAAATCTGAGCAAACTTCTTGAGGGTGCATTATCGCAAATGCCGGTAAATATTGACGAGCTGGCACGAACATGTCATGTCTGCATACCGGAATTGCAAGTTGCCTTGCTGGAAATGGAACTCGCCGGCAGATTAGAGCGCTTACCCGGTAATAGAGTGGCTTTGTTGGATGGATAGTTTGAAAAAGGAGGTTTTTAACCCGACACGACCAAATAGGTCGGGGTTGCGGGCTAAAAACAAAATAAAAAATGAGCGCACCAAATGTTGTTATCGTAGAATCGCCTGCCAAGGCCAAAACTATCAATAAGTATCTTGGTAGTGAGTATGAGGTGATTGCCTCCTACGGTCATGTGCGTGATTTGATTAACAAGGATGGTTCTGTCGATCCTGAGAATAACTTCGCCATGCGCTGGGAGCTTGGCGAGCGTGCCAAGAAAAATGTCAATGACATTAAAAAATTGGTGAAGGCGGCTGATAATGTATATCTGGCCACCGACCCCGACCGCGAGGGAGAAGCCATTTCATGGCATATCAATGAAATTTTAGAAGAAGGTAAATTACTGGGCGGTAAAAAAATGTTCCGCGTAACCTTCAATGAAATTACTAAAAATGCTGTGAAGGATGCCTTTGGTCATGCGCGAGAACTCGACCAAGCTTTGATTGATGCCTATCTGGCCCGCCGTGCACTGGATTATCTGGTCGGCTTTAATATCTCTCCTGTTTTATGGCGTAAACTCCCTGGTTCACGCTCTGCAGGACGGGTGCAGTCTGTTGCTCTACGTTTAATATGTGAGCGCGAAGCTGAGATCGAAGCCTTTAACCCGCAAGAATATTGGAGTTTGGAAGCCTTGCTGCACAGCAAAGACGGCGCACCCTTTACCGCCCGCCTGACCACCCTTTCAGGCAATAAGCTTGGCAAGCTGGATATTGGATCAGAAGAAGAATCAAATAAGGCTGCCGCACGGATCAAAACCAAAGACCTCAAAATCCAAAAGATTGAGAAGAAACAAGTCAAGCGCAACCCCTACCCACCTTTCATTACCTCATCCATGCAAATGGAAGCCTCCCGTAAACTAGGCATGTCAGCCTCCCAGACCATGCGCACCGCGCAACAGCTCTATGAGGCAGGACTTATTACCTATATGCGAACCGACGGCACGACGCTATCCGGTGAGGCCGTGGCACAGGCACGTGCACAAATTCAAAAAGATTTTGGTGATAAATACTTGCCCGCCTCCCCGCGTATGTTTAAATCCAAGGCCAAAAATGCCCAAGAAGCACACGAAGCCATCCGCCCGACAAATTTAAGCAAAACACCTGCCGGCCTTTCTCTAGCACCTGATCAAAAGCGCCTCTATGAGCTAATCTGGAAACGCACCATGGCCTCGCAAATGGAAAACGCCTTGATGGATCAGATTGCCGCCGATATTTCGGACGGCACAGATGATGTGGTTTTGCGCGCCAACGGCTCGGTCATTGCCTTTGACGGATTTTTAAAGCTCTATATCGAAGGCCGCGACGATGAAAAAGCCGATGCAGATAATAAGGACCGGATTTTACCGCCTCTGCAAGAAGGTGATCCGACCAAGCTGATGGAAGTGCGTGAAGACCAGCATTTCACCCAACCGCCGCCGCGTTATTCCGAGGCTTCTTTGGTCAAGAAAATGGAGGAGCTTGGCATTGGCCGCCCATCCACTTATGCCTCCGTGTTACAGGTTTTGCGCGACCGCAACTATGTCACGATGGAGCGCAAACGCTTTATTCCCGAAGACCGGGGACGGCTCGTCACCAGCTTCCTCAAGAAGTTCTTCACAAAATATATGGATTACGACTTCACGGCCAATCTGGAAGAAGAGCTAGATGCCATCGCCGCAGGTCACACCACATGGTTAGAAGTTCTCAAGCAATTCTGGATTGATTTTTCCAAAAATGTCGAAGGGGTCAAACCGCTCACCATTACTGAAGTTATTGACCATTTGAATGAAGAATTGGGGCATCACTTCTTCCCTGAGCGTGAAGATGGTAGACCGGCGCGCGAATGTCCGGCCTGTAAAGAAGGGGAACTTTCTCTAAAACTTGGAAAGTTCGGTGCCTTTATCGGATGTTCCAACTATCCCGATTGTCGCTTTACCCGCCCACTCATCACAGATGGCGAAAGCAATGAAGGTGCGGATCTGGCCAATGAACCTAAAGAGCTGGGGAAATGCCCTGATACGGGCCGAAGCGTTTCATTAAGACGCGGCCCTTATGGTCCTTATGTGCAAATTGACGCGCCACCCGAAACCGCGGAAGAAGCCGCCGCTTATCAGGAAAAACTTGATGCCTATGAGGAGCGCTATAAAAAGCGCGTGGAAAAGGCGAAAGAAAAGGGTAAAGATATCCCTGCTCACAAACCGCCCAAACGTCCGGTTAAAAAGCCGAAACGTCAGGGGCTCCCCAAAGAAGTCGGTGTCGATGATGTCACGCTTGAAAAGGCACTCGCGCTTTTGGCACTACCGCGTGATATTGGCGAGCACCCCGAAACCGGTAAGATGATCCGTGCCGGTATTGGCCGCTTTGGACCCTTTGTTGTACATGACGGCAAATTCGCCTCCATCCCCAAGGATGAAGATGTCATGACAATTGGTATGAACCGCGCAGTTGATCTCATCGCCAAAAAGATGGAACGCGACGCAGCAAAAGAAAAAGCAAGAGCCGCCAAAGGCTACACCAAAAAAACATCTGCTAAAAAATCCGCCAAGAAGTCTGCAAAGAAAAAGGCTTCAAAGAAGTCAGCCAAAAAAGCTGCGAAGAAAAAAGTGACTTAGGAATTCTGGTATTCTTTATACCACTGTGCGAATTTCTGAAGGCCGTCTTTTAGGCCCGTTGAAGGTTTAAATCCAACCGCGGTCTCTAAGGCATCAATATTGGCATATGTTTCTTTGACATCGCCGGGCTGCATGGGAAGCATATTAGTTTCTGCCCTTTGTCCTAGAGCTTCTTCCAAAAAGCCAATCATATCCATGAGCTGTTCGGGTTTGTTATTTCCTATATTATAGATACGATACGGTTTGGAACCATTTTCTTGTTTTGGCACTTTATCGAACAACTTCACAATCCCCTCTACCACATCATCAATATAGGTGAAGTCGCGCCTCATATCCCCGTGATTAAAAACAGGAATCGGCTCCCCCGCCATAATGGCATCGGCAAATTTAAAATAGGCCATATCAGGACGCCCCCAAGGACCGTACACGGTAAAAAACCGCAATCCCGTGCAAGGCAGATCATAAAGATGTGCGTAGCTATGGGCCATCAGCTCATTAGATTTCTTGGTTGCGGCATAGAGGCTGACCGGATGATCAACACGATCCGTTTCCTGAAAAGGGATTTTGCTATTAGCCCCATAAACAGAAGAAGAGGAGGCAAAAATCAAATGTTTCACCTGCGCATGACGGCAGCCTTCAAGGATGTTGGTAAACCCAACAATATTGCTATTGATATAGGCATGTGGATTTTCGAGAGAATAACGCACCCCTGCCTGCGCCGCCAAATTGACGACAATGTCAGGTTTGAATTCTTTAAATATCTTTTCCATCGCCGGAGTATCGGCCAAATCAAGTTTTTGAAAAGTAAAATTCTCATAAGGCTCCAGCTCTTTCAGGCGCGCTTGCTTCAATGACACATCATAATAATCATTGAGGTTATCAATACCCAAAATCTCCGTGTCTTGTGTACACAACGCATGAGCCAAGTGGAAACCGATAAATCCTGCTGCACCTGTGATGAGTATTTTCTGCATAAGCTCTTCCTTTTGCCTTAAAGCCCCTTGAGGAGTAGCAGACTCTTCCCCTACAATCAATTTCAGAGTTCCAAAACACAGGTTTCACCATGTCCTTCCCCCATATTGACGAAGTTTTCAAATATATCACGCAAAGCCGTGAGCCACTGACCAAGCGTGAGATTGTCCGTGCCTTTAATATTAAGGGTGATGGCCGTATTAAACTTAAGGAATTTCTGAAACGCTTGGAAGACGCCGGAAAAATCACCAAAGGACCGGGGCAGACTTACGCCGCGCCCAATTCCCTGCCCAGCGTTACCCTTATGAAAGTGACCAAGCTGGATATTGACGGCGACGTTTTCGGAGAGCCTCTCGATTGGGAAGAAAATACGCAAGGACCTCCGCCCTCAATTGAGCTTTTATCCAATGCCCCGCTTAAAGAGGGTGACCGCGCGCTTGTGCGTGTCAAAAAAATCACGGACCAACTTTATGAAGGAAAGCTCATCAGGCGGCTGGATCAAGAACGCTTGAGCGTTCTGGGCGTTATCAAGCAAACCGCTAAAGGCTACATTCTGGAACCTGCCAATAAAAAAGCCAAATATGATTTTGATGTGGGGACCGGAGATTTAAATGGAGCCAAAGTAGGAAATTTGGTCATTGGCGAAGTGCTTAAATCCCGTGGGTTTAAACGCCGCAAGGCCAAAATCGAAAAAGTTCTGGGCCACCGCGAAGATGTGAATGCCATTAGTCTCATCGCCATTCATGAGGCAGGATTGCATGAGAACTTCCTTGAAAAAGTTCTCAAGGAAACCGAAGAGCTGAAAGTTCCGCCTTTAAAAGGAAAAAACTATACGCGCGAGGATTTGCGGAATATTCCGCTTGTCACGATTGATGGAGCTGATGCCCGCGATTTTGATGACGCTGTCTTCGCTGAAAAAACGGATGATGGCGGCTTTCACCTGATTGTTGCCATTGCGGATGTCGCTCATTATGTGCGCGCCGGTTCCGCCCTTGATCATGAGGCCCATATGCGCGGTAATTCCACCTATTTCCCTGACCGCGTTGTGCCGATGTTGCCTGAGGCTCTATCAAATGATCTGTGCTCTTTACGCCCCCATGAGGACCGGGCCTGCATGGCCTTCCATCTTTGGATTGATGAGCAAGGCAATCTCACCAAGCATAAAATTGTGCGCGGCCTGATGCGCTCTAAAGCGCGGCTTATCTATGAACAGGTTCAGGCCGCCAAAGACGGGATGGCAGATGAGCCAACCGAACCTCTTTTAGAGGAAGTTATACTGCCACTCTATGAAGCTTATGATCTGCTTGATCAGGCACGGCAAAAGCGCGGCGCGCTTGATTTAGACCTACCAGAACGTCAAATTTTGATTGATGAAAGCGGCAATATGACGGGAGTTAAAGCCCGTACACGCCTTGATGCACATAAGCTCATCGAGGAATTTATGATTTTAGCCAACGTCGCAGCTGCACAAGCTTTAGAGGCTAAAAAGGCTCCTTGCGTCTATCGTGTCCATGACCGCCCGTCTTCCGAAAAGCTCGATGAAGCGCGTGAATTTGTTGAAGCTTTTGGCCTGTCCCTTCCTAAAGGCGGCGTGGCCAAACCAGCGCAAATTAATCACCTGCTGCAAAAAGCGTCACAGCTTGAATATTCACAGCTCATTTCTCAAGTTGTTTTACGCACCCAGTCACAGGCCGTTTATGCCACCAAAAATATCGGCCATTTTGGGTTGGCTTTGTCCAAATATGCGCATTTCACCTCGCCCATTCGGCGCTATGCCGACCTTTTGGTGCACCGCTCCCTTATTCGGGCCTATGGTCTGGGCGAAGGCGGTTTGAGCGAAGAAGAAACCGTCACCCTCGACGAAAAAGCACAACATATTTCGACAACTGAGCGCACTTCTGCCGATGCTGAACGCTCCGCCGTTGACCGCTTCACCGCGAGCTGGATGTCAGAGCGCATAGGCGCGCAGTTTAGCGGCGTTATCAACGGCGTCACCCGATTTGGACTTTTTGTCACCTTGAATGAAAATGGTGCGGATGGGCTAATCCCCATGCGTTCCCTGCCCGATGATTTTTATATCCATGATGAAAAGCAACATGCTTTGATCGGGCGGCGTCATGGCCGCATTTACCGCCTTGGTGCCTCCATTCAAGTGATTTTAAAAGAAGCAGATAAGCTCACTGGTTCTTCCGTATTTGAACTTGCCAATGATGAAAGCGCCGATATTCCGGGCATTAAGTTCAAAAAAACCAATATAGGACGCTCACGTTCAAAGCCCAAATCAGAGCACAAAAACAAGAAATATGGTGGCAAAAAACGTGGGTTTAAGAAAAAAGGCGGCCCCAAATTCAAAAAGAAATAGATTTTTTCCTCATTATGGTATTTAGTATCTACTATGCCGCAGACCAAGCGACCTTATTCGATTGAAGCACTTGAATGGGTTTTCCGGCTCAGCCCGGACCCGCTTTCGCTTGAGCAAATAGAACGGTATTTTGACATTTCAAGCACTCGCGCTAAGCAAGACCTTCAAACACTCCTCCAAACAAACAAGATCAAGAAAAACGCTAAAAACCGTTTGGTCTCGACAGACCCGCTTTCCGAAATTGTCGTATGCCGCATAAAACGGAGGCGCAATGCGGCAGAACAATCAAAAAAGCTCTATAACCTTGAAATTCTATCCAAAGGTCGGGCATTCCCGCTACTTGTTGATATACCTGTTCACATTAAACACAATATACTCCATAAACGCAGACAAGATATTCAACCCGGTGACCGCATTGCTGTGAAATTGCAACGTCATGGAATAGGATTAAGAGCCTCCAGAATATTCGGTGTTTACCCTCATCGTACTCTAGTGGGGCGTGCAACATCTTTATTCAGGCAACTCACATCCCAAAAACCAATTGCCCGCGCGCTACCTATTCTTTCTGTTGCCTTCAGGCAGGCTGCAAACTCTGACAATTCTTCAGTTGAACCAAAACTATCTGTCGGTGGGCGTATTACCACCCTTTTCAATGCAACGGGGCTGCTTCCAAAAAAGATCGAAGAATCGAACGTTTATTCTGCGATGGTGCCCGCCACGTTAGATTTGGAAAACCCAGAACTGGAATTGCTGTCGGATAAACATCATCCGATCAGTGGAGAAAAAATCCAGAAAATTATTACTTCAAAACATAACATCTCAACAAAACATTGCCCGAAAGCAAAAGCGGAAATAGAAGAAGTCATCCGTCAATTTTACCCGATGGCGGACCCGGATCGTAGAGACTTACGCGGTGAACCCATAGTCATTGTTGACCCTGACAATGCACATGATCATGATGATGGTATTCTTATTCAAAAAATGTCTGATGGTACATTTAGGACCCTAACGGTTATATCGGATGTGGCCGCCTTGGTGCATCCCGGAACATATCTAGACAAAAACGCCCAAGAAAAAGGCTTCACCTATTATTTCCCCGATGGGGAAAATGCCTTTCCCATGTTTCCCAAAAAACTCGTGAGAAAATTCAGTTTACGCACTGGGAAACTCCGCCCCGTTTTATACCGGGAAGCTTTTTATGATGAAAAGGGGGATTTGATAGATGAACAAATCGGCAAAGGCGTCATTGAAAATCAGTTTACAACCGATTACGAAACTTTTGAGGACTGGACAAGAACAGATGGACGGGTGCCCCCTTCACATGCTGATAAAAAGCTTGAGAGGCTAACGCACTGGGCTGCCTTTAATGATGTCGATCCAAATACCTATCGGGAGTTTTGTGATGTCATTCTTGATAAACAACGTTTTGAACAAGGCCTGACCTTTGATGCGCAAATAGACACAATCAAAAGCCATACCTCCAGATCACTGGTTGAGTTTTTCATGATTGAAAAGGGCATTGCGACAGCCGAATTCCTTCATAAGGAAGGCATGATTTTCCCTTACCGGATACATGCCGCCGTTGATAATGAGCATGTCTATCAAGCCTATAAAGAACAGCTTGAAAAATATGGGTACGACGTCCCTGCATTACCCCAAGACCTCACTCACGAGAAAATCAGCAATATTTTAAATGAAGCAGAACAACGTGGTGAACGACCCAAAATTGAACGCTTAACCCTGAAACATATTATGGGGTTGGGACAGTATTCTCTTGAAAATCGTGGGCATTTTTCTCTAGGTGCCGAACGCTACGCTCAAAGCACCTCGCCGATCCGGCGATATAATGACCTCATGGTTCAACGCGCCGTGCATGAAGCTTTGGGAAGCGATCCTGCCCTGTATTACGCGCAAGCGCAAAAAGCAAATCTTGCCCCTATCGTTCAAAATATGAACACTATTCAGGCACGCCATAACCGCGCTTTACGGGAACATAAAACCATTATGGGCTTTAATGGTCTGCACCATCTGTTAGATCGTGGAAACTCCTGTGTTAAAATGCGTATTCTGGATATTTCAGACGAAGGCATAGAAATTTGCTGGGATACTCAAAACGGTCTTAAAAAATGGATCCCGAAAGAGGCACTCCCGAAAGGATGGAAAATCAACTCTTCCGGCAACACTCTTACCCATAAAAATCAAGTTGTGTTAACACAAGGTGCCTACGTCCAAGTCACCATTGGAGAGATTTTTCCCCTTGATTACGATTATAGCATTCACAACATGACCCCCTCCCCCAAACAACCCAAATCACACCGGATATTGTCTAGACGCATGAAATATGGCGGATAGGCCCATTTCTCTAGCCTTTCCAGTGCAAAAAACTTGACAATATCTGAAAAATGCCTATTTTCTGGGTTTTGATTTTAATGACGTGACCTATAGATAAAGGGTAGAATTATGGCCAAAGGTTCAAATGCGGTAAAAATTCGTATGGAAAGCGAAGCGGGAACAGGTTTTCGCTACTATAAGAAGAAGAATCCTAAAACAGCGACAGAGAAACTGCGCATGAAGAAGTATGATCCTTGGGCTGTTAATCCTGAAACAGGAAAGAAGGGCATGCATGTTTACTTTGTTGAAAAGAAAATGCCGCCTTCAAAGAAAAATTAACGAAGGACCCATATTTTACAAAATCAGGCGCTGTTTACCAGCGCCTTTTTTATGTTTTATCCTATTCAAGGAACAGACGTTTTGTCTCTTTGTACTCATCCGGATCCAGCCGACCGGTTTCGTGGAAAAAACAACTATTCCGTCCGGCTTCTTTCGCCTTATAGAGCGCGGCATCTGCTTGCTTTAGAGTCGTTTGCATCTCGGCGCTAATCCCGCTCTTGACGATTGTTCCCCCTATTGACGCAGTTACGTACAATTCACCTTCTGGCACCGCACACTGAAACGGGGTTTCAGCAATCGCCCGGCGCAAACGTTCGGCCACGGCGTGGGCCATATTCTCGCCAACATCAGGCAAAATGGCGACAAACTCTTCACCGCCATACCTGGCCACCATATCAAAACCACGCAGCTTTTCTTGCAGCCGTCTCGCAAATTCTTTCAAAATTTCATCCCCGACAGCATGACCATATGTATCATTTACCTGCTTAAAGTGATCAATATCCATCATGAGAAGCCCTAAAGACTTACGGCTCGTTTCATTTTTCTGAAGCAGTTTTTGTAAATGCACATCGAAATAACGACGGTTATACAACCCAGTTAGAGCATCGGTAAGCGCCATAGACAAGCTTACCTCATAACTAGAACGTAAACGCTGCTGAAACCTTTTGCGTCTCACTTGCGTTCTGGCGCGCGCCAAAAGTTCGTTCTTATCAACCGGTCTTAAAATATAATCATGCGCCCCAATTTCAAGCCCATGCGCAATGCGTGACATATCTTCATCTGCCGCCACCATTAAAATGGGAATAGCTCTGGCCTTTTCACTTGAGCGCAAATGGGAACAAAGACGCAGACCATCCTCATTTTCCAAATTGAGACTAACAATCATAAGATCAAAATCTTCCGATACCACTTTTTCCATGGCCTCGGTCCCACTTGTCACGAGCGTAATCAAATCCTCATCCTGCGCCAAGGCATCAATGATCTTGTCACTATCGTAAGATTGATCTTCTATAACCAGAATTCTAGCCCCCTCAACAGGCTCATTCATCACGGTGCCAACATCTTCGGACACACCTAATTGTGTTGCGGTATTTTCCCGCACCCGCCATTCATCAACCGTCATTTTAAGTCGCACTAAAGAGCGCACCCGCGCCATCAACGCCGTATCATTCAAAGGTTTGCTTAAAAAGTCATCCGCGCCTGCTTCGAGGCCGCGAACCCGGTCCGTTGAATCGGTCAAGGCCGTCACCATCACAACCGGAATATGCGCATGTTCCGGATCTTGTTTGATTTTCTGACAAACCTCAAAACCATCCATACCCGGCATCATCACATCCAACAATATAATATCCGGACTGTCTGCCGCCACTTTCTCAAGAGCTTCCGCGCCGCTTGTCGCCGTCAAAACATCATAATATTCACTGGCCAGCTTGGCCTCCAACAATTTAACGTTGGGCAAAATATCATCAACCACTAATACACGCGCAGACATATGGATTTTTCTCCTTACTCAACCGGTCTCGCCCAGCCCTTTAATTTAAATATTTCTGAATAACTTCTAAAAAACGGGTCACGGAAATAGGTTTGGAAATGTAATCTTCGCATCCGCCTTGCCTGATCTTTTCCTCATCCCCCTTCATCGCAAAAGCTGTCACCGCGATCACGGGAATAGCTTTAAGCTCCGCATCTGCCTTAAGCATCTTTGTCACATCTAGTCCTGAAATTTCAGGCAGTTGAATATCCATGAGAATGAGATCCGGCTTTTTCTCTCTGGCAATATCAAGGACATTATTCCCGTCGCGCGTCTCAATAGTGCCGATATCATGCGCTTCCAGCAAATCATGGAACAGCTTCATATTCAGCTCGTTATCCTCAACAATTAAGACCGTTTTTTCCATGTTTTGACTTCAACTACTCTAGAATAAAAAACAAATCATATATTACCAATAACATGTCTATAAAAAACAATTATTTGGCAAATAAATCATTACTTACAAAAATCACCTTCCAGCTTTTCCAAAGCCACTAGTTTTTGGGTAACTGAAAAATTATCATACTCAACCAGCATGTCCGAAATCACGCCATTTTCATGAAAAACCATATCCATCTCATAATCCGAAAACTCCTCATCCTTGAGGGTCGGAAAAACCGCCATGCGCACTTTCCAGGCCTGAGTACGTAACAAATCCTGATCTATGGCCGGAGTAACAGATAAAGAAGCATCATCCAGCGTTACATTTTTGCCAATAAAGCTATTAATTTCGACGGGGCCCTCATCATCACTCCCGTCAAAAACGATTGAACGGTGAAACTTCTTGCCCGATTTTGCGGCCCCAATCATGTCAATCGTATGGGCCATAGGAAAAAGAGTATCTGGCTCCAGCTCAAACTCCAGCCCCTCGGGCAAGCTATAATCCACATCACCCTCTTGCCCCCTTTCAATCGAGGCCGCCCCGCGCAGCTCCTGATAAAGGTCACCATTACGGCTACGGCGGGCCGAAAAATTAAACGCTTGCCCGTCAAACTGTTCAAAAGTCGAAAAATCGGACGCAATCTTCATCGAAGGGCTATCTGCATACTCATAAAACAGACTAAAACGGTGGTCTGTCGCCCATGCCTCACAACCCGGCCTCCATTCAAAAAACATCTGGCCGCTAATATTCATAATTTGGGAGCCACTTCGGGTTGAAACCAGATTTATGTCATAAAGGGCCTTATGCGGTGCCAAAACAGAGATAATCTTATCTTTTTGCAGCTCAGGTTCGACCTGCTTTTGTTCATTCTTTTTAGTCCACCATTTAAACGCATGGGCTTCCTTCGTAGACCCAAAAACGCCCGCTAAAGCGAAGAGAACCAATATAAATAGGGTTAAACGCATAAATTTCCTAATCTCTGCAAGAATTGGTGCCAACATCATACGTGAATTCCCTCACAGGTAAAAGAGCTATTAAAGCGGCAATTCTTGCCATATTGCCCGAAAATTTTACCCTTTAGTATCGGTTTTTCTTTCATAAAGACCGCATATAGCTCCCACTTCCAAATCACCTACCGCTTTGAAAATAAATAGCTATTTAAAACTGGCACGATGCTCGCAAAGCTCTTGGGCAGGTTGAATAATTAAAAACACGGCAAAAAGCGAAAAAACAATGTTTGGTATTTTTACAGAAACAAAGACAGAAGCTGAAATGGGAAATAAGCTCTCTACCTCCCTAAAGCATCACAACGCTCAATACGATTATCAATATGAGCAGGAAAAAGACTCTTGGTGGCGTTCCATGAGCACAACTCTGGCTCTTCTAAAACAAGCCTCCCATCTGATCGAACAAGCAGAAAATCAAATTGCCGCACAAAGGCAACGTATTGAAACACTTGAAAAACTTTCCAGCACCGATGAGCTTACGGGTATTCACAATCGTAGAAGTTTCATGAGCTCACTAAAACGTGAATTGGACCGCGTGAGCCGCGACAAATCACAAGGCGGACTGCTCATTATGATTGATCTGGATAATTTTAAATCTATCAATGACACTTATGGGCATGAGGCTGGTGATGCCGCCTTGAAAGTCGTTGCCAAAACCTTGGCAGAGGATATTCGGGTCATGGATATTGTCGCACGTTTAGGCGGGGACGAATTTGTGATCCTATTTGTTAATACGACCCGCAAGCAAGCACTCGCCCGCGCACAAAATCTGATCCGGACACTCAATAATATCTCATTTGTCTGGCAAGGGCAGGAAATTCCCGTACGCGCTTCTTTAGGGCTTAAAGAATATAAAAGAGGAAGCCAGATCGAACATCTCTTTGCCGCCGCAGATGCCAATATGTATGAAAATAAACGGCAGTTAAAAAATACACCTCATAACAACACACAAAAATTAAAGAAAAAGGGAAAATAGACATAAGACGAACAGCTTTCGCCTGCTGCCCCTCCCTAACCGTGAACCCAACCCTAGGCAGGCGATAAAAGAACCCGGCCGCTCCTTCCCCTCCCCTAAATGAAGAGCGCCGGGTTCGCTTTTTTTTAGGGCAACCATATTTATTGACATAATATTGAAATTGCGTTATATAACGGTTCTATGCACCAAGATGTTGTACAAGATAGCGCGAGACAAGACACTCCGAAAAACAAGCCGCCATATGAGCGGCCTGCTAGATGTTTGTATGACTATAGATATCGACCATTGGGTTTGCCATTCCAAGATGCTGCAAGTTGGATGTCTCAAAAAGACCAAACAAAGTATTTTCAGGAAATCACTACACTTGATCATATCTTTCAAACACTTCTTCTATCTCCAACATTCCGGGCAATGTTGATACAACATCCATCTCTGGCAGACATACCCCTGTCCTTTGACATTCTGAAAGATAACGCGTCAGAAATATATTGTTCCGGTGATAAAAAAGCAAGAATTCACGATACGCGCTTTAATCCGCAGAAAGAGAATCTAACTCAGGAATTCAACGCAGTCTCCTTCGTCTGGGTAGCCGCCCATGAGCTTCGCCATGCCTGGCAGGATATTAAAGGCATTTTCCGCACCCATTTGAGACTAGACCTAGAAAACCAAATACTCCTCACCCGCCTCTATGAAGCAGACGCCGTCGCATTCCAGACTACTGTATGTTGGGAGCTCAAAGAAATAGGATATAGCATTCCTTGGAACCACCTTATCAACCATCCTGAATATCGGGAGTGTGCCAAGGCGTTTGAGAAATGGGAAGAAGCCTTCCCTTATAGTGTTCAAGACGGTAGGGCTCAAAAACAAGCTTTCCTATCATGGTTCCAACAAGAAAACCTTAGGCTCCGTTATGCTCGAAATATCTGCGACTTCTTTGATAAGACGCACAAAAAACATAAAGACTGTTTCGAAAAAAATAGCCTCTCTTGCCAGAGAGATTTGCTCAAAGGCGTTATAGCCCACCTTGCACAAATGCCTTACATGGCTAAAAATGGACAGCAGAAAAACCGAAGCCTATATCTATCCGAAAATGGAATACGCAACCCCGAACGAAACGAATATCGTTATATTGACCCTGAGACAAAAACACGAATAACTCAGCTCCACCTTAAACACAGAGTTATGCCCGAACTAGAAACACAGCTTCAGAATGTGAGATATATTTAGGCTGCTTTGTCAGCAGCCACTTTTTTCTTGGGCAAATCAAGCTTAATATGGAGCTCTTTGAGCTGCTCCGGTGTTGCCGTACAGGGTGCCCCCATCAACAAATCTTCCGCATTTCCGTTCATCGGAAAGACAATCACCTCACGGATGTTTGGTTCATCGGCAAGCAACATTACGATCCGGTCAATACCCGGTGCAATACCGCCGTGCGGCGGCGCGCCAAATTTCATTGCGCTGAGCATCCCGCCAAATTTTTCTTCCAACACGCTCTTGTCATAGCCTGCCATCTCAAAAGCTTTTTCCATGATTTCAGGACGGTGATTTCGGATCGCACCGGAGGACAGCTCTACACCGTTACATACGATGTCATACTGCCACGCCAAAATTTCAAGCGGGTCTTGATTCTCGAGCGCTTCCATTCCTCCTTGGGGCATGGAAAACGGGTTATGCGAAAATTCGATTCTGCCGGTTTCTTCTTCCAACTCGAACATCGGGAAATCCACGATCCAGCAGAATTTGAAGATGCCTTTCTCGCGTGCAGCCACGTGCCCTTCTGGCAAAGCATCACAAATCGCATCCCGCGCCAATCCTGCAAATTTCGCCGCAGGAAGTTCCTTATTACAGACAAAGAACACCGCATCACCATCTTCCAAGCCAGCGATATCACGAAGCTGCTCTTGTGCAGCTTCTGGAATAAATTTAGCAATTGGTCCTGCACCTGCACCGTCTTTAAACACAACATAACCAAGTCCCGGCGCGCCTTCCCCTTGTGCCCAGCTATTAAGCTTATCGAAAAAGCTTCGTGGTTGATCGGCCACTTGCGGCGCACGGATAGCACGCACCACACCACCTTTTTCAATTGTACCCTTAAACGCCTTAAACTCGACATCATCACGGGCAAAGACTTCCGTGACATCCACAATCTCAAGCGGGTTACGCAAGTCCGGCTTGTCAGATCCATATTTTAACATCGCTTCTTTATACGGAATACGCACAAATGGCCCTTCCGGCACTTTGTGGTCTTTAGCAAATTCTTCAAACACGCCTCGCATAACAGGCTCAATCACGCCAAATACATCATCTTGCGTGACAAAGCTCATCTCCATATCAAGTTGATAAAACTCCCCCGGAGAGCGGTCCGCCCGGCTATCCTCATCCCGAAAACAAGGCGCAATTTGAAAATATCGGTCAAAACCCGACATCATAAGGAGTTGTTTGAATTGCTGCGGGGCCTGCGGTAACGCATAAAACTTCCCCGGATTTAAGCGTGAAGGCACCAAGAAATCACGCGCGCCTTCAGGAGAGCTGGCCGTTAGAATAGGGGTTTGAAATTCTTGAAAACCCTGATCTTGCATCCGGTTGCGAATGGAAGTAATCACATCATTACGCAAGCGGATATTTTTTTGCATTTTCTCACGGCGCAAATCAAGATAGCGGTATTTGAGGCGAATATCTTCCCCTGCCCCATCATCCTCAGCCACCTGAAAAGGCAGCACATCAGCCGCAGATTGCAGTTCCACCGCATCAACATAAATTTCAATATCACCGGTGGGCATATTGGGGTTTTGTGTTTCGCCGGGTCTTGAGCGTACCTTTCCTGTGATCGTAATCACAGACTCAACGCGATACTTTTCGAGCTCCGCCAACAAGGGAGACCCCTCATCCACCACACATTGCGTGATGCCAAATGTATCGCGCAAATCGATAAACAAGACGCCACCATGATCGCGCTTACGATCTATCCAGCCTGAGAGCTTCACAGTCTCATCAATATGGCTTTTGCGCAGCTCCGCGCAGTTATGGGTACGATATGTATGCATGGCGTTTAACTCCTTTAATTTCAACGTATTTTATAACCACCCCGCTCCAAAGACGCAAAGATTTATTGAATGTTACCTAATTATTCCTTGGTAATTTAGAGTGTGAACGGTAAAACGTTGAAATGATTATCCAAAACCAGAAAGAACTGGACCAGATTTGCGCCGAGCTGGCCAATAGTCCCTATCTTACAATTGATACGGAATTCTTGCGCGATAAAACCTATTTTTCGAAGCTCTGCCTTGTTCAACTTGCCGGACCTGAGACAGATGCGGTTGCGCTTGATCCGGTTGCGACAGATTTGGATTGGGAACCGTTTCACGCACTCATGCAAAATCCGGATGTCATTAAGGTATTCCATGCCGCCCGTCAGGATTTGGAAATTTTCTACCAAATGAACGGAAAAATTCCATCTCCTATCTTTGATACGCAAGTGGCCGCGATGGTATGCGGGCACGGCGATCAAATTGCCTATAACAAGCTGGTGAAAGCCATTACCGATAAGGACCTTCCTAAAAATGCACAATTTACGGATTGGTCCCGCCGTCCCTTATCCAAAAAACAAATGCGC
>JALEGH010000089.1 GCA_022763065.1 Alphaproteobacteria bacterium | reverse complement strand
TAAATTCTGACCAGCCAGTGATGGTTGATTTCTGGGCGGAATGGTGCGGCCCGTGTCGTGCGTTGTCTCCTATTGTCGATGAAGTCGCCGGAGAGGTTTCCGGCAAGATGAAAGTTGTGAAGATGAATATTGATGAAAACCCGAACACGCCGACAAAATATGGCGTGCGTGGTATCCCGACCCTTATGGTGTTTAAAGGGGGAGAGCTTGTCGATACCAAGGTTGGCGGCATGTCAAAAGCACAGCTTAATGAATGGCTTGAATCAGCCGCTTCATAACGAAGCTTTTACAAAAATAAGGAAGTTTGAAGCCGCCTTATCTTTTAAGCGGCTTCTTTTTTATCTACCACACTTGCACAAGATCTCTTTTTGAGAGATTTCATCACATCCCGCGCCCGCCAGAGATAATAGACACTCTGCGCCACATAAGGGGAAATAGGCCCACCAGCAAAATTTGGCTTTGAGAAGGGGGCAAATAATTTATAGCGTTCATCCCCGTTAGCAATCGCGCTTGAAACCACGTCTCCCCCCACAGCAGTCGGCACCAACCCATGTCCACCAAAGCAGGTATTATACCAATAACCCGGCTTCATCTGCCCGATTTGCGGCATCTTATGTGGTGCATAACAAAGTTTCCCACCCCAAGCATATTCCGGCTCCACCACATCTTGCAGTTGCGGGTAAATTTTGATTAAATCATCGGTCATGATCTGCGCCAGATTTTCAGGCACACCCTTAACGCTGACCCTTCCACCCCATAAAATCCGGTTATCCGGCAAACGGCGATAATAGTCCTGCGCATAACGGTTATCAAATACGGCATACTCCGTATTCAAGGAATTCTCCAACAATTCTTCAGGAATAGGTTTCGTCACCATGACATAGGTATAAACCGGGAAAGACGCATATTTTAACTTCTGGCTAATACCATTGATATAGATGGAACAACACAACACCACCTGATCACATTCAATACTCCCTTGAGGTGTTCTAACAATGTAACCCTGTCCGGTACCAAGCGCCTTTTCCTCAACTTTTTCGGCACGTGTCCCCTCATAAATAACACCACCTTTTTCTTCAATAATGCGAGCTAACCCATGCACATAATTTAGCGGGTGAAATTGAAAATCTTCATCTGCAAAGTAACCATCATGATATTGTGTTGTTTGACATGCTTCACGGACCTTGTCTTTTGACCAATACTCTAAGGTCACATCAAAGTTTTTGTCCATAAACTCAATATGGTCCCGGACATCTCTCCCCTGATTCCAGGATACACCCAACACGCCCCTACGAACCGGTTCGCATTCAATGTTATATTCTTCAATCCGGTTATAGATATCTGAGCGTGCTTTAATGGCCAAACGGTGCAGATCTTGCGCCCGTTCCAACCCCACCTTTTTCACCAAACGCTCGTGAGAAGCAGAATAACCCTTGGCCACAAACCCTCCATTGCGTCCAGATGCCCCCCACCCGATCCGGTTCGATTCAATCAAGGTCACTTTCTTACCCTTTTCAACAAGTCCTAGCGCCGTCGACAAGCCAGCAAGTCCACCACCAATCACACAAATTTCGGTTTTTTCTTGTCCCTCTAAACTCGGGCGCTCCACATTACTCACCAGCGTATCGCGGTAATAGGTTTCAATATATGGACGGCCAAAGCGCTGTTTTTTTCCCTGTGTCATTTTATTCTTCCACGTTTTTTATGGTATATTTATGGTCCCGATACTGCCAAAAAGAGACGGCCTTGTCACGAACTAACAAATAAAGGATATTAGATTTTATGCGTTTTTCCGCCAAAACCGCTAAAGACAAGCATAAAATCATCCTCCCCCCGGTGGAAAAAGCGCCTGCTCATACGGAAAATATTCTCAAATGGTGCCTTTATTTTCTTTCGCCCTATAAGTGGACTATTACTGCCTTTTTTACTTTCCGGCTGATACGCTATACATGGTTCAGCCTGTTTCCCATTGTGATTGGCTATATCATAGATTCCTTTGAATCCGGCGCAGTACAAGCCGATCCGGGCTATTATAAAGCTCTTATTGTCGGCTATATGGCCATATTTTTACTGTTTTTGATACAACTCGTGTTCAAAGCAGAGGTGCGTGTTTTTGAAAAAGCCATACGCGCCATGACTCTTTATAGCATTAATCATTTAAACAGCCTGTCTCTCAACTGGCATGAACAGCAAGGCTCCGGCGGTAAATTGCAACGCGTTATGACCGGACGAAAAGGTTTTCAGGAACTCACCCGTCACGTCCGCTGGGATCTTTTTCCGTTTCTAGGCAATATAGCCGCGATCCTTGTTTCCATCTTTCTGGCAGATATTCCCACCTTTTACCTTCTACTCTATATACTATTTGCGGGGAGTTATGTTTTCGTATCATGGTATTTTTCGCGACCCTATTGGAAACGTTTCAACGAATTCAATGAAAAATTTGAATACCTCCTGTCAGGTGTTTACGAGTTTGTAAGCGCAGTGCGGACGGTCAAATCCTTCCATCTTAGGAAACATATCGCCCGCAGGGCAGAAGATTTGGAAATGGAAGGCCAGAAATCCATTATGAAAGCCTTTTCAACAAATTTAATGCGCTGGACCATGTCCAATATGGTTGGCGTCTTTTGGCTGTTTATTTTTGTTTGGGTAGGGTTTCACCATGTTCTGGACGGAAAAATGACAAGCGGCATGTATGCCTCTACTTTCTTTTTAGGCATATATATCTGGGCCTCCTGTGAAGTGATAGGTGCTGTCCTTGAAAAAGTTTATGAACATGGGAATGGACTTTACCGGCTGACCCAAACCCTTTGCATCACACCCAAAAGGCTGGATATAGAGCCACTCCAAAAGCTCTCACCTGATTGGAAAGCGATTAATCTGGATCATGTGACCTATACTTATGATACCAAAAACGGTCATGGCATTCATGATATTAACTTCACTGTAAAGCGCGGAGACAAGATCGCCTTTGTCGGCAATAGCGGGGCAGGAAAATCAACGCTCGTCAAATTGCTCATGAAACAGATGAACCCTGATCAGGGCCAAATCCACATTGATGGCACAGATTTAAAACATATCACAACCGGTGAATGGCTTTCACAAATCGGCTTTGTTCCCCAAGATGTGGAGCTCTTTAACTTGTCCATCCGCGACAATATCCTCATTGACCGGACAGACTATCCGAATGAAAAACTTCAGGATGTTTTGGATCAGGCCGCCTTAAGTGAATTTGTCTCCACCCTGCCTGAGGGGCTGGATACCATTATCGGGGAACGCGGTATTAAGCTTTCCGGTGGGCAGCGTCAGCGCTTAGGCATTGCGCGCGCCCTATGCCGTGAAGCACCAATTATCATTTTTGATGAAGCGACCAGCTCGCTTGATTCCATATCCGAAAGTAAAATCCAAACCGCCATGGAAAACAGCTTTCAAGGGCGCACAGTTTTCCTGATCGCACACCGTCTTTCCACCGTAAGGTATGTGGATACGATTTATGTGCTGGACGAAGGACGGGTCATCGAACAGGGCAGCTTTGAAAAACTCACAACACAAAACGGCCATTTCGCCAAACTTTGGAATTTACAAAGCAATTAAAAAGCAATTGCTCTTCATTCTACTTTTTTAAGCTTGCTCCTGTTGAGAACCCGTATTTTCAGCTTCTTTCGCTACTTTTTCAGTTGCTGTAACAGCAGTTTTATCCGGTGCCAGAATCATAATCATCTGCCGCCCTTCCATTTTGGGAGCAAACTCAACCTTTGACAGGTCAGCCAGATCATCACGAATACGGTCCAGCAATTTTGCCGCCATATCCTTATGCGCCATTTCGCGGCCACGAAAACGCAACGTGACTTTTACCTTATCTTCATTGCCTAAAAACTTTTTGGCCGCTTTGAGCTTCACCTGATAATCATGGTCCTCAATATTCGGACGAACCTTGATCTCTTTGACATCCACTGTTTTTTGTTTTTTGCGCGCTTCGGCAGCTTTCTTTTGCTGCTCATATTTATATTTACCGTAGTCCAATATCTTACATACAGGCGGTTCGGCATTGGGAGACACCTCGACCAGATCCAGCCCTACTTCATCGGCGGCAGCAATTCCGGCAGCGACACTCATCACGCCTAACATTTCACCATCCGCGCCAACAACACGGATCTCTTCAGCAGTTATATTTTCATTCGTACGTGGCCCTCTATCTTTGGGCGGTTGAAATGGTGGTCTAGCGATGGTTCTTTTCTCCTTTAATTGTTAAAACCAAAATTATGAATTCAGTATAAAATCAATATGTTATGAAGTTATTAATAAGGCGCTTTGGCCTCAGATGCAAGGGATTCTATGGCTTCTTCAAGATTTACCACATTTTGCGCTTTACTACCCAAACGCCGGATAGCAACGGTCTTTTCCTCTGCCTCGCGCGCACCAACGACAAAAAGCGCCGGTACTTTGGCCAGAGAATGCTCCCGCACTTTATAATTGATCTTTTCATTGCGCAAATCCAGCTCCGCCCGAATGCCTGCCGCCAACAATTTTTGGTGTACGTCTTTAGCATATTCATCCACTTCGCCAGTAATAGTGGCCACCACACATTGAACGGGAGCCAACCATAACGGCAATTTCCCACCATAACTTTCAATCATGATGCCGATAAAACGCTCTAAGGCCCCAAGGGCTGCACGGTGCAGCATGACGGGACGCTGCTTTGACCCGTCTTCGGCGATATAATTGGCATCAAGACGCTCCGGCAGATTAAAATCAAGCTGAAGCGTGCCGCATCCCCATTCACGCCCAATTGCATCAAGGATGATAAACCCGACTTTAGGGCCATAAAAAGCACCATCGCCTTCTTTGACTTCATACTCAAAATTCATTTCCTTAAGCGCATTTTCAAGCGCTTCTTCAGCCCTGTCCCATAGCTCATCGGAACCAATACGCATCTCAGGCCGGGTTTCGAAGGTGATTTTATAATCTTTGAAACCTAAATCCTCATACATCGCCTGTACGAGTTTAAAGAATTTGACCGACTCTTCTAAAATCTGGTCCTCGCGGCAAAAAATATGCGCATCATCCTGTACAAATTGACGCAAGCGCATCAAACCATGCAGCGCGCCATGTGCCTCATTCCTGTGACAACATCCAAATTCGGACAGGCGAATAGGCAAATCGCGGTATGATTTAATTCCCTGATTAAAAATCTGCACATGCGCCGGACAATTCATGGGTTTGAGGGCCAAAAAATCTTTTGGCTCTTCCTTAAAAACCTTGCCGCCCTCTTCAGTATTAGGCACAACGTCCGGCACCACAAACATGTCTTCGCGATATTTTTGCCAGTGACCCGATTGCTCCCAGAATTTGGAATGCATGAGCTGCGGCGTACGTACCTCATCATAGCCGTCATCTTTCAAGCGGCGGCGGACATAGGCTTCCAGCTCCGTATAAATCGTGTAGCCCTTAGGGTGCCAAAAAACAGAGCCTTGCGCCTCGCTTTGCATATGGAACAAATTCATCTCCCGCCCGAGTTTCCGGTGATCACGCGCTTCAGCTTCTTCAAGTTGCGTAAGATAGGCTTTGAGTTCCTTATCATTGCGCCACGCCGTGCCGTAAATACGGGTCAACATCGCATTGTTGGAATCGCCGCGCCAGTAGGCTCCCGCCACTTTCATCAATTTAAAGGCCGTTCCCACATGTTTGGTGGTAGGCATATGCGGCCCCCGGCAAAGGTCCAGCCATTCGCCCTGTTTATAAATTTTAATCTCTTCGCCCTCGGGCAAATCTTCGATCAGCTCGGCCTTATACATCTCCCCCTTATCACGGAAATATTGAATAGCCTCCGCACGGCGCCAAACCTCGCGTATAAAAGCCTCACCGCGTTCGACAATCTTGCGCATTTCCTTTTCAATTTTTTCAAAATCATCGCTGCTGAAAGGTTCATTGCGGGCAAAATCGTAATAAAAGCCGTTATCAACCGCCGGTCCTATCGTCACTTGCGTGCCAGGAAATAATGTCTGGACAGCTTCGGCCATCACATGGGCACAATCATGACGGATCATTCCTAACGCCTCTTCATCATCGCGCTTGATCAAACGAATGGAGGTATCTGAGGTCACCGGTAAGGAGAGGTCGCTCAACTCCCCGTCCAGCTCAATTGCAATCACGGATTTTGCCAGAGATTTCGAAATGCTACCTGCAATCTCCAACCCCGTCACACCGGATGCGTACTTCCGCACCGCACCATCGGGTAGAGTAATTTGGATTTGGTCTTGTTTGCTTACGGCTTCCATAGGAATAGTTTTACCGCGCGTAAAACAAGCTGTCTAGCTTATTTCTGCGGTCCGAATCATCGCTCATTCATGGAGTTTTGAAGGGTTTTGATAAATGGCTTGAGCAGATATTCCATGACGGTTTTTTCACCTGTCAAAATATCGACGGAGGCCACCATTCCCGGGATAATCGGCAAAACCTCGCCTTTTCGCTTCAGGGCATTTTCTTCGGTCAATACCTGTACCTGATAGAAGCTCTCCCCTTCCTCATTAGTAACCGCATCAGGCGAAATCGCCACAACCTTGCCTTTGAGACCACCGTAAATGGCAAAATCGTAAGCCGTAATTTTCACGATTGCCGGTTGATCCGGATAAAGAAAAGCAATGTCTTTAGGGTTAATATTGGCCTGCACCAAAAGCTGATCATCCTTGGGCACAATCTCGATAAATTCCTGACCGGGCTGTACCACCCCGCCAATCGTATAAACTTTCACATCCTTGATATATCCATTCACCGGAGATTTAATCTCCGCACGGGTTTTACGGTCCTGCAGTCCGGCCAAACCCTTTTTAATCGCATTCATTTCAATCAGCTTGGCAGAGAGCTCCGTTTGCGCCTGCGCCTTGGCCGCAGATTTCACATCCCGAATACGGGCATTGGCCTCCCCGATAGCAGAGCGCGCCCTTGGAATAGCAGATAGCACACCATTGAGCTCTGTTTGCTTTTCCTTTATCTGGCGATCAAGCTGCAACAGCTCCATCTTCGGGGCGGAGCCTTTAGCCACCAACGGCGCCACGATATCTTTTTCTTCCTTGATCAGACGAAGCTGCCCACGAACGTCGCTCGCTCGCACCTGAAGCTCATTAAGCTCTTGCGAGCGCTGGCTTTTTTGCTGCTCCATAATCACCGTCTGGCTGTTAATCTGGTCCATATTGGCACGGTAAGCATTCATCTCCTCTGTCACACTTTGCGGAGCACCCTCCATGACCTCATTGGGAAATTCAGGGATACGCCCCTCCACTTCCGCCTGCAACCTTGTCACCGCCGCCAAAAGTCCTAAATACCGCGCCTCGTTTGATCCCAAGTCGGAGGAAGCCGCAATATCGCTCAAACGTGCCAATGTATCGCCCTTTTGCACTTCATCTCCCTTTTTAACCATGAGCTCCTCGATAATACCGCCCTCTAAAGAGGAGACCTTTTGCACTTCACTAGAGGGGATCACTGTCCCGTTACCACGCGTTACCTCATCCAGCTCGGCAAAGCTGGCCCACAGGAAAAAAATCACAAAAAAGGCGACAATGAAAAATAAGAGAAGATGAGAGGATAAAGGCAAATCCTCATCTGTTTCAAAAAATCTCTCCCCGTGTGCCTGCACCCGGTCCATATGCTCGGCCAGCCATTTTTTCTTCTCCGATTCCGCATGTTCTTCCGGAGTCATATTTTCTTGCGCCTGCAACCGCATGGCTTCGGCAAGGCGCGGGTCATTACCCGTTACCTCCCGGATCGGTTTTGCTTTTTTCTCCGTCTTTTTAAACAGCTTCCCTAACATTTGCTTACACCTTTAAATATCTGTCTTCTCTGCGGCTGTACCATATTGGCGCGCCTGTAATTTGCTAATCACTTCATCTTTCGGACCAAATGCAACCAACCGGCCACGGTCCAATAAAATAAGTTTATCCACCAAAGTCAGCATGGAGCCCTTATGCGTAATCAATATTGTGGTCCGCCCTTCCGTCACATGATGCAAACGCTTGCGCAAACGGTTTTCCGAAGCCGGGTCCATCGAGGCTGTCGGTTCATCCAAAATCAAAACCGGCGGATCATATAAAAGCGCACGGGCAATGGCAACCGCTTGACGCTGCCCGCCTGAGAGCGCCTCACCGCGCTCGCCAACAGGTGTATCCAAACCCGCCTGCGACTCGCGCAGGAATTCCGTCACGCCCGCCAATTCAGCAGCACGCAAAACTGCGCGATCCGGTGCCATCTCATGCCCCATCGTGATATTCTCACGCACCGAGCCATAAAAAAGCTGCGGACTTTGTTGCACCGCGCCAACATTCCGGCGTAAATCACCCGGATCAATCTGACGCACATCCGTGCCATCCAAGAGCACACTTCCGCTTTCAGGTTGATATAAATTAATGAGCAAACGCTCTATGGTGGTTTTACCTGATCCCACCGCGCCGATAACACCGACATGCTCGCCCGGCTCCAGTACAAAGCTCAAATTATTAAGGGCCGGCACGGTTTGTCCTGGATAGTGAAAAAGTATATCCCGAAATTCAACTTTTCCCTGAATCGAAGGCATGGAAATAAAATGCTTGCCCGCAGGACGCTCCACATCTTTTTTCATCAGCTCGTCCAACTGCCGTAGTGATTCACCGGATTGATGCATCCGTGTCAAAAGCCCGGCAATCTGCGCCAGAGGTCCCATAGCCCGGCCACTTAAGATCACACAGGCAATCAAGGCCCCCATGGAAATTTCGGCCTCTTTAATCAAAAACACCCCGACAATCACCACCGCCACACTCACCAGTTGTTGAACGAATGTTGCAAAATTAAGCGCGAATGAATTTACTTTCCGGGTTTTGACGTTGGTCCGCGATGCCTTGTCAGTAAGCTCTTCCCAGCGTCTTTGTGTATGGCCTTCTGCGGCCTGTACCTTAACGGTTTCAAGACCGCTAATTGTTTCAAAAAGAAGAGCATTTTTCAGCGCGCTTTCCATCATTGATTGCTTGATTGCCGCCTGAAGTGGCTTTTGAAGCGCCATCCCGACAATCAGGACAATAGGAATGGCCGCCAAAGGCACAAAGGCAATCGGCCCACCGATAATCGCGATAATTCCAATAAACAAGAAAATAAAGGGCAAATCAATGAGGGCAGCCATCGTCGCAGAAGTAAAGAAATCCCGCAATGTTTCAAATTCACGCATATGGCTGGCCATCACCCCGGCACTGGCCGGTCTGGCCTCCATCGTCATGCCCAACATCTGTTCGAAAAGCCGTGCGGAAACTTTTACATCCGCCTTGCGTCCCGCATGGTCCAGAAAGTGGGAGCGTAGATTTTTCAGGATAAAATCAAACACATAGACAACAAGCACACCCACCGATAATACCCAAAGCGTTTCAACCGCATTATTAGGAACAACACGGTCATATACATTCATCACAAACAAGGAGCTCGCCAGCGCAAACATGTTAATCATGATTGCCGCCATGATCACTTCACTATAAATACCTCTATTTTCCCAAAGGGCAGACCAGAACCAGCTACGCGCATTATCAATTGCCGCAGGCCCCGCGCGGTCATCAACGCGCGCAATGGGACGCACATAAAATACGTAACCGGTATAAATCTGTTCAAGATCTCCGATCGCAATTTCTTGCCGGTCATCTTGCGTTTCGGGAAACTGGACAACAAAGCGTGTTTCAGGATGAACAGTGGCATTTTTGTTTTGTTTTTTAAATTTTTTGTCATGCTTGGGCTGCTTGACTTCCCACAAAATACAGGCCTGATTGCCCTCCAAAACAACAATGCAAGGTAAATTTGGTGCAATCGCCAACCCGTCTAGAGTACGATCCACCATGTATGAATTTAAGTTTGCCCGCTCCGCCGCACGGGAAAACAGCACGGGCGTAATACCGTTTTTGGGAACAGGAAGACCGGCAGTTAAAGACGCAACACTCGCGCGTCTGCCGTAATGGCCGGCCAAAAGTTGCAAACAATGAACAAGCGGATCATGTATCGCCACCCGGTCCGCCTGTAATGGCCAGACATCCGCCTCTTTTTCATGTTCTCCTTGCTGCTTGGAATCTTGTGCTTCTCCTGACATCTCGCCACTCCGGTCCGCCGATTCATCAGAATAAGGGTTGTTTGGGTCTACATTATATTGCGCCCCTGATTTTTGTTCGGAATTTTGAGATGTTGTAGAAGACGGGGAAGGTTGTTGTTTCTTATCTGCCATTTTGCTTGCTCATACCCTCGCGGATTAACCTGATTCCTTAAAAAAGATTACGATCAATAAGTGAACAAAGTAAAACGCGGATGATAAGTATAACACACACGAAACAGGCCGCCTAATGCCTATCATCGCGAAAATTCTGGAAATAATTTTTATTCTAAGAAATACAAATTAACAAACAATAAACCAAATACGTAAAAAACAAAAACCCGCCTTTTCCGGTAAAGAAAAAGCGGGTTCTTCAAAATTCATATTAAATTAGCGATCAACAACTTCCACGTTCGCCGTAATCGGCGCTGATTCACGCGGGTAAGCCACACCTAGTGTTGGAAGCAGCTGCCCTTTCAAACCAAGCAATCTAAACACGGAAAAAATCTCCAAAAATTCGGCATTAATAGTGTTGGAACGTGAAACAAAAAGCTCGTTTTGTGAATCAAGCACATCCAGTAATGTTCGGCGATCCAGTGCAAATTGATCTTTATAAGCCCGCACCACTTCCGCGTTTGCTGCGGCCTGCGCGGAAAACTCACGTGCCCGCTCCCCAGCAGATACCATTCTGGCCCAAGTCTGACGCACCTCATCCTCAATCGCTCTGGCCGATTCGGCGCGGCGTTCCTTTGTCACCTGATAGCGATGCGCAAATTCGCGAATACGTGCCATATCGCCACCACCACGATACAAATTCCAGTTTGCCACCAACAAGGCAGAAGCACTACGGTCACGTCCCTCAACACCACCGAGATTATGGCCCTGTCTGGCATTTAGCTGCAAATCCAACTGAGGATACAAAGTTGATCCGGTACCTTGGTATTCAGCATAAGCAACATTCTTATCCGATTCAAAAATATCGAGCGTCGGGCTTTGTGTTAAAGCAGACTTTACTTCCTCTTCCACATTTGCTGTCAGCGCACTGGCCGGAACAGATGGTAAAACCAAATCACGTGGGTCATCTCCTACCTCGCGGCGGAAATTGGACTCAGCAATACGAAGCTGTTGCTTGATCGTCGACTCTTGCGCTCTGGCTGATGCCAAACGTGCCTTGATCTGCTCTAAATCGGCCTGCGTCGAACGTCCGGCAGATACGCCGTCTTCAATCATTTGCATGATCGCAATATGTTCAGCCACGTTCTCACGGGTGATGCCTAAAAGCTCACGCTGGCGAATAACTTCCAAGAAAGCCTCAACAACCGCCAAACCGACAAGTTCCGCCGTTTCGCGTACGCGGTGAGCAGAAGATTGAATACGGTGTTTTTGACGCTCATTCTCATACTTTGTTTCCCAACCATCAAAAAGCATCTGGGTCAAAGTCAATCCGGCCTCATACCGCCATAGGGATTCATCATCATCTCCCGTTCCAGCCCGTGTTGATACATCATCGGTATATTCATATCCAGTATCCCCACTGAAATCGATGGAGGGCAAATAAAGAGCCTTGGCCTGCTCCAACTCCTCATCTGTTGCCCGGCGTGTTCCGGCCACAACGCCATATTCGGGATTGGTCATGACACCAATGGAAATAGCATCACCCAATGTCATCTGGGCAGGACTACTATCCTGCGCTTGAGCGATAGGGCCTGCAACAGCGACCAAAGCGACACAAGAAGCGCTCAACGCTGCATATCTCATCTTTTTCGTCAAAATATTCATCATCAGATGGTCCTCACTTTTTTAAATCAATGCAGGCCTTTTTTGCGGGGGCCCTACCCCTCCAGTAATTCCACGCTAGTTATCTCTTTTTTTGTCTTGAAGTGCAAGCATTTTGTGATTTTTCAAGAACTTGTAGAGCTATCCTAACATATTTTACTCTAATCGAAAAAATCTTTACTTAAATGTATTGTTCTGGAAAATAAACTCTTTTTGAAATGATCCGGGCGCTTAAAAAAGCGCCCGAACTTAACTATATGTCACAAATTCCTAAAAACTAGTTAAACAATAATTGTACCATCATTTACCAGCTCTTCAGCACTTGTACCTGTCACATCCTTCAACCTGGCCACTTCGACCGCTTCGGCAGGACCGTTAGCACCATCAACATCAACAGAAATGACAGTTGAACCATCCTCTTCATGCAATTGGACAAAGTCATTAATCGCATTCGTCACATCGTCCGAACCTTCGATCAAGGCAGAAAGGTCAATTGTGTCTTCCGCCACATCGAAATCACGAATGGTGGCCGCGCTCTCAGCAATAGCATCAAAGATGAAATTATCTGCTTCAGACGTACCTGTTAAAACAGCATCATCAATTTCATCGTAAGTAAACCAGGCATCGACAATTTCACGTGTCTCACCATCGGCTGTCGTGAAGCTGGAAACATGGGAAACCAGATTTCCGTTAATCTCCATACCACTTGGCATGTCAGCATTCAGGTTAATGGACACAACACCGATCTGATCCAAGGTGAGAAGTTCACCCTCATCAGAAACACCGTCTTGATCAATGTCCTTCCAAACCTGAAGGTCACCCCAGATATCATCTTCGGCAGTAATTTGACCATCGTCATTGCTGTCATAGCTAGACAGATTATCAAAACCATCGGTAAATTCATCCGTATTACCAAACAGCTCCGAACGATCTGTGATCATACCATTGCCGTCTTTGTCCAGAACAAGGAGAACATCATCACCATTCACCCAACCTGTTTGCTCCAGATCACCATCAGCATCAATATCGAACAAGACACCGTTTTCAACGTTCGTCAACTCGACACCATCACCATCGACATCAAGAACAAGCGGCGAACCACGTCTTACAAAGAATGTATGCCACTTCGCTGTCGCGGTATCAGTATCGCCATCCTTATCTTGAATAGTGTACTCAAGACTATGTCTGGTCGTGTAAGCAGTTTTCGCAAGGATGTAGTACGAGCCATCGGAGTGAACCGTAATCCTATTGATCCCTTCTTCAATCGTTATTCTTCCGCCCTTTGGAACATTGTATGTTTTTCCTTCATGGGAGAAAGAGATCAACCGACCAGCACCATCTGCCCCGAAAGAATCAGGCGCACCATCAGCAGGATTATATCCAGCCGCATTGTGCTTTCCTGTGATCAAGTTTCCAGAGAAGAATGATACAATATTAGTAACGGTTGCTGAATAAAGCTGATTAGGGTCAGTCTGATTTGATACGCCTCCAAAGCCTCCCAGCCAGCCTGGGTTTTTAAGCTGATAGGTAGTACCACCAAAGAAATTGTTAACAGCCTTATAATCCTTATCAAGCGGGTCCGTAATGCTCAGACCATTTGCGCTATACTGAAGCGGTCCATTATCAATTGGCTTCTTATTTTTATAGAAAGAACTATTCCAAAGACCAATCTGGCTACCTCTGATAGCTTCACCCCAGCTAACCCATGTACCACCGCTACTGCCGAGGTTATCATCGGTCGCCTTCGGACCATCATCATAGACTTTGATCTGGATAGTTCCGTTTCCAACATCACCATCACTGTCTGTGGCTTTCACACCAAAGTTTAAGTTGATGACATCGTTGTGATTAGCGCCACCCTTCGGATGATCCAGCTGCTTGAACTGTTTGAATGTATAAGTTCCATCCGCATTTGTATCAAGCGTAAAGATCGTCTTACCATCAGCGACCCCTTTATAGACACCGTTGGCCGCATTATAGCTCACCGTCACCGGCTTACCACAATGTGTTAATGTTGAATCAGAGGCAGAAAATGCACCCGTTCCCATCATTGTTCCCGGACCATCATTACCGTAATCAATATTGACGGTACCGCTAACGGTATCAAAACCGCCCGTTTCATCAACTTGATTTGTGGCACTCAACAAGACAGGTTCGCTGTCTTCTTCTGTTCCTTCCACAAAAATGGATAAATCCGCCTTATCTGTATCGCCATCCTTGTCGGCAATCGTATAAGTAAACTTATCCGTACCATCTGAATTGACATCCTTCGCCACATAGCTATATGTGCCTGTAGAATCGATCGTCAACGTCCCGTACTGAGCATTAATCGTCACATTCCCAGTTGCAGGAACAATATAGATCGCATCAAGATGCTGCACTTGCGTCACGGCGCCCGCACCATCCTGACCATAGTCATCATTCGACGTCACATTACCTGTGATAGTCTTACCCTCATCGGTTGTACGGCCATCATTTACTGCATCTGGCCCATCATCGAGGACATTGATGGTAATTGTTCCATTGGCTGTGTCACCATCTGCATCTTTAGCTGTTACACCAAAGTTCAGCGTCACCACATCATTTGGATCATTAGCATCAGGGTGATCAATTTGACCTAGCTGTGTGAAGGTATAATTCCCATTCTCCAAAACTTCTAATGTAAATACAACCTTGTCCGTAGCATCCACACCGTAATATGTATTGGTAT
Organism: Alphaproteobacteria bacterium; assembly: GCA_022763065.1. GTDB lineage: Bacteria > Pseudomonadota > Alphaproteobacteria > Micavibrionales > Micavibrionaceae. Next base: position 318 of record JALEGH010000089.1, on the reverse strand, counting down.
CAGGGAATCTGGCAGAGCCATTACCAACAACCACACTAATCGCATGACCGCAGGATGTGAGATTTTGAACAGAGCTTGTAAACGCCCCGTTCGGGTTGATCTCACCAGGACCATCATTGCCGTAATTAGCCTGAATAGTACCGCTCACAGTGTCAAAGCCATCTGTCTCATCTACTGTCTTCTCATCATCACCAATCTCTGGCTGATCATCCGGCGCTTCAGTCGGCTTGACCAGAAGTTTCAGCTCCGCCGTATCCGTATCACCATCCTTGTCTGTCAGGTGGTACGTGAACACTTCTTGCTGCTGCGTCGCGATAC
>JALEGH010000088.1 GCA_022763065.1 Alphaproteobacteria bacterium | reverse complement strand
GAAGACGAAGATATTCTGCGTTACGATAAAATGGTAGAAGGGGCCTTGCGCGGCGTCGTCCAGCAAGCCATTAAAGAGGTTATCAAGAACGGCCTTCCCGGCGATCACCATTTCTATATCACCTTCATGACCGATTATCCGGGCGTGGATATTCCTGATTACCTGCAGGAGCGCTACCCCGGTGAAATGACAATTGTTCTGCAATTCCAGTTTGATGATCTGGATGTGGATGATGAGCGCATGGTCGTGACGCTGTCATTTAACAATGTGCCGGAGCGCCTTGAGATTCCCCTGGCCGCCATTACGATTTTTGCCGACCCGTCTGTTAATTTCGCTCTTCAGTTTCAGCCTATGGGCGATGATATCGAATCAGGGTTTGAGCCTGATGATGATGACCCCTCCGGTGGACCAAAGAAAAAAGACGGCGAGGGTGAAGAAACCGGTGAAGTTGTCTCTCTTGATAAATTCCGCAAGAAGTAAGTCCGGCAATGACTTCTTCTTCAACTCCGGAAGCTTTCTGGTGCGCCGATATTGATCCGGAGCAAGAGCCGTATAAAATTCTCATTAAACGTGACCGGCTGGTGGATGAGACGCGCGATAACCGCGTGATTAAGATCAAAGCCTACTATCCCATAGACCACCCAAGTACCGAGCTTCCTGTCATTCTCTGGTCGCATGGCCTCGGCGGGAGTGTAGATGGCGCTTCTTTCCTCTCTCGCTTTTTGGCCTCTCACGGTTTTATTGTCATCCATATGCAACATCCGGGAACGGATAGCTCCCTGTGGGAAGGCAAGGATGGCCATCCGTGGGATATTATCCGAAAAACTCACATTCCGCGCTCCGCTTCCTTGGCCCGTTTTGAAGATGTACCCTTTGTGCTTAATCACCTGCCACGATGGATGCAGGACCATCCAGATATCGGCGATATTGCCGATCTGGAAACACTTGGTATGTCGGGACATTCCTTTGGCGCGATGACGACAGAGGTCATGGCAGGCATGCAATTCCCGGATAAAAATGACACGCTCAAACAATATAAGGAACCACGCTTTACCGCCGGGATCCTCTACAGCCCCGTGCCGATGGAGCATCTCACAAACGCCCCGCCGGAGGAAATTTACGGCCCCATCACTCTACCGCTTTTTCACATGACCGGCACAGAGGATGAGTTTCCGATTGAGGGGTGGTCTTATGAAAGACGCCTCACTATATACAAAAACAGCGTTCATTCGCAACGTCATTTACTTATCACCAATGGTGCAGATCACATGGTCTATAACGGTTCACGTGGTAAATTAGGTGATAATCCCAACCGCGAAAAGCATGAGGAAATTATCAAAATCACAGCCCTTTGCTACTGGGAAGCTACCCTTAAAAAAAACGAAGTTGCGCATGATTGGTTGACAGGAGAAGGGTTTCAAGCTTATTTAGGCACGGAAGGCCGCTATGAAAACACCCCGAAAAACTCCTGACGCTATCCTTGACAAGGCACCACAAAACGCCCCGCAAAATGCAATTGAAATAAATGGCGTGAACAAAACCTACGCCCCCAGCAGTAAAGGTAAAAATAAAAGCACCGCGAAAAAAGCACTTGAAAATATTGACCTCAATATTCCACGCGGTAGCATCTTCGCACTTCTTGGCCCCAATGGTGCCGGTAAGTCGACACTTATCAATATCTTAGGCGGTATGGTCATCAAGAGTTCCGGCCATGTCAATATTTGGGAGCAGGACATTGATACGGACCCCATGAATGCGCGGGCCTCTATTGGCATTGTCCCACAGGAAATTACTTTTGATCCATTTTTTACCCCACGTCAAGTACTAGACATTCAGGCCGGCTATTACGGCGTACCCAAGACTGAACGCCGCACGGAAGAACTGCTGGAAATGGTAGAGCTAAGTGATAAGGCCGATGCTCATGCGCGTACGCTTTCTGGCGGGATGAAACGCCGCCTGATGATGGCCAAGGCGCTTGTGCATACGCCGCCGATTTTGGTGCTAGATGAACCCACCGCCGGTGTGGATGTGGAGCTACGCCAGATGCTTTGGGAAAATGTGAAGCGCCTCAACCGTGAGGGCGTCACAATCGTTTTGACCACTCATTATCTGGAAGAGGCCGAAGAGCTATGCGACCAGATTGCAATTATAAATCACGGAAAAATTGTCGCCAATGAGGACAAGGAGACCTTGCTCTCGCGTATTGATAACAAGGAAATCCGCTTTCGTTTAAATGACGAAGTACAGGAAATTCCGAAGGCTCTAGAAAAATTAGGCGCTGAAAAAAAAGGCCGCCGGACGCTGATGTTTCGCTATTCTCCCAAAGACCAAAATATCGGTGAGATCATTGAGGCCATCAATAAGGCCAAACTCTCCATCACCGATATTTCGACCCAAGAAAGCGATCTGGAAGACGTCTTCCTTCAGATCACACGGGATTGAGGTAAAATTAGGGTCTTTAACCCGGCCCGTTTGCTTTCCACACATGTGTGCCACTTACAATAACATTAGCTGCTAAGGCAAGACCTGCAACAGATCCCCAAAGCGTATCTCCTTCTGCGACTGCCTTTACAAATCCGGGCATAATCATAATGTTCAACGCCGCAGGGTTAAAAATAGTTAACAAAGCTCTCATCATTTTTCTCCTGTTTGTGAGTTAACAGGATCCACACTAAACATAAAAAATATGTCAAATATTTTATGGGAAAATTAACAGGAATTACGACGGCGTATTCGCGTTCGGATTAAGTGCCTGCTCAGCATGTTCTTGCATGGCCTTATCATATTTTTTATACGCGTCATAAATACGTGTGCCGCAATAGGCAACGGGTATGACCAGAATAGAATAACTATCTGCAGCAGCCATCCAATCATTTGTCATTGTTTGCTGTAAATGGAGGCCCGCGCCCAAGCCAAATACCGAAGCCCACCCGACCGGAGGCCAGATATCGACATGCTCTATAGGAACTGGCGCTTTCAAATCTTTTTGGCTTTGTTTTTTAACATGCCGCGCTGATTCAAATCCGGCAAGACCTGAAGCAACGGCAAACCCGATAGCCAACCCTCCCCAGCCCGAAGCTAGAGTGAACGCGGCAGCCGCCGTAAAAACGGCTGTCACTCCGACATTGATGGCGTTCGATTTTTCCAAAAACTCCGGCAGATAAAGAGACATATTTACATCCTTTGGCTAACTTCGCCCTAAACTAGCCCACCACATAAATTATGTCAATATAAATCAGGGTTTTTGCTTTTTACCACGTCTTATGCTCTATTGAATGGCGATAAACGTAAATTTATAACCCCTAAACAAAGGAAAATCTCAAATGACTCAAGTCAAAGATATAATGACCCCGGATATCAAGTGGATGTCACCGGACTCACCCGTTTCCGAAATTGCCCAAACCATGCGCGATATGGATATCGGCTTTATCCCGATGGCCGAAAATGACCGTATGATTGGGATGGTCACAGACCGCGACATCACAACCCGCGCCGTAGCAGAAGGTAAAAACCCAGCCGAAATAAAAGGACGCGAGATCATGACCTCTAAAACTTATTACTGCTACGACGATCAGGACGTAGAAGAGGTCTGTAATAACCTTGGTGAAATTCAGGTTCGCCGCCTACCTGTTGTCAATCGTGACAAGCGTCTTGTGGGTGTGGTCACAATGGGTGATTTGGCACAATCTGCCAGCCGCCCGAATATCGGCCAGACAGAGCAGCAAATTACGGCCCAAGTGGCACAGAAAAAGCAGCAAGCCGCATAAATCCGGCTTTTACGAATTCTAATTATTGACGAAAATAGCGGGGAATGGTTTATTTTCTCCGCTATTTTTGTATTCAAAAGAACATAAAAGCTTTAGATTTATTTTTTAGTTAGGAACGAGGAATGAAATGTACATGACGTACATGAATGACGAGTGACGCAGATAAAAAATATAATATAGAGCTTTTATCAGCACCCGTAGCTCAGGGGATAGAGCACTGGTTTCCGGAGCCAGGTGTCGCAGGTTCGAATCCTGCCGGGTGCACCATTTTCCTCTTTCATTATTAAAAATAGCAATCTTAATTTGGAACCTCAAGCGCCATGATCCGTATTTCCAGGAAGGCTTTGGCTTCCCTGTATTGCGCCGGAGAGAAATGCTTATAGCTCGATTTATATCCATGTTGTGTTACAGCGTCGAGCGCTTTAATTTCGTTCCAAATTTGGGCCGATGTGATCTTATTGCCCTGTGTCAGCTCAAGATCAACCACTCGCTTTACAAGCTCCTTCAATTCCGCAACTGATGAGGCCCCTTTTTCTTTATGAGTGTTTTTTGTTTCTTCCTGTAATTATGGATAAAACGGCGATAGCATAAAAGGCTTGGCAACAGCGTAACCCAACAACAAAACAAGAGAGACGACAACAGGCAAAGGTAAGGCCTTGATACTAAATTTCCAGTTCTTAACGTCAGGACGCATAACATTGCTGTTTTTTACCGTCTTTGTTTCTTCTTCCCTTTTATCTTCTGCCGTGACAATGAGCTTGATTAAAGATTCCTCAGCCAAACCGGTTTTATTCATCGTCTCAATCACATATTCCTGATGCTCAAGAATTTGCTGCAGATAATTTGTGACATCATAAAGCGTCAAATCCTCATGATGCGCAGTAGAGGACAAAAGATGCTGAAAAGCACGTTCAAAATTTTGTTCCGATAAATGCAGGTTATTATCATCTAAAAAATCATGCAGTCCATCTCTTAACACACCGTGACGGTGTTTAAGGTCGGCAATGCTTAGCTTTACCGGCTTCTTTGTTTTCTGAGCATTCATACAGACTTTATAAGGTTATTCGTACGGTTCATTTTTCAAGTTTACGCTCCTGACCAGAATATAGCTTACCTAAAACCCATACGCCATATGAACTTTACCTGTAACAGAAAAATCGCGGATGCCATAAATTTCTGCAAATAACTCCGGAGAGAGAGGAATTTTACCCTTGCCCCTATCAAACTCTTTTTGATTATCATCCAACAAATCACGCTTATAGATATAATTAATGATAATAGGATCCGTTTTGCTATCACGGTTCACATGAATCCACCCTACACAGGCGCCATTACCCAAATGAAAATTGCGTACACCGTCAGAATCTTCAATAAGGTATTTTAACACTTCAGCGCGAATATCTTGATCGGACAGATGTAGTAGCTCCTCCATATTCACGGCCTTATAAAAGTCACGCGCAGGTGAAATGGTCGTTTCAAAACGCATCTCTGGTGTAACACTACCCAACTCACCAATGAGTACCGGACCAGAACCCGGCCATTTGGATGAAATACTGTAATACCCCGTTACACTTTCATTACCTGTAAGAGGTTTTAGCGCACTAGATTTAATGTCGTCTACATCACCCGGCAAGTCCTGTGCCCAAATACGACCATGACGCTCGCGCACCTGCGAATGATAGCGGTAGATGCCCGTTAGAACCTTTGGACCATTCAGAGGATCGACCAAAAAAGCCTGGCAATCTTTGTTCTGCCCTTCACCACCCAAACGGGTTTCCCTGAGATCTTTTAAATCGGCAACGGGATGAACTTTTTCATTTTCCATGAGTTGCTGATGAAGATCTGTAAACTCCTCACTTGGCTGAATATGTACAAGACTTCTTGCTTCAAGCACAGATGCTGAAAACTCATCTACTTGCTCTTTAAGAATTTTAAGGCCTGCATCACCTCGTGGTAGGTTTTTCTTGCCCTTAATATACGCTCTCAAAGCCGAATTTTGCTGAATGATGAGGTTGGTCAGTCGTTTTTGCTCTGCCATTTCAGGACTAAGCTGCTTTAATATCGCGTCCGGCGTGTAATACCCGATCGCCGAGGTAATCGGCTTCACCACAGACGGCAAAATAGGTTTAGACCCACTCATTTTGATTTCCCCATCAATAAAACTGTATGGAAAATTTATAGCGCTTCCGGTGGTTTAAATCAAATAGTTAGGCAATAAAAAACCGGCCAATCCTTTAATTAAGGGGCCGGTTAATATGCTGTTTTTTTACTCGTGATAAGTTTGAAAGAATAAATATCGCCTCACGGCTTTATTTTATCGGCTCATCTCAATAATTTGAGTTACCCCAATATCCTTGGAAGAGCTGGCAATGACCTACTCTCCCGCGCCTTAAGACGAAGTACCATCGGCGCAAAGGCTTTTCACTGTCCAGTTCGGGATGGGATGGAGTGTTTCGCACTTGCTAAAATCACCAGCTCATCCAAGGATATTGAAATAAATAGCTAGGAATTAACTCTAAGCTTTGATTAAACAAAAGCGCTTAAGTTAACAAACTTAATACTGCGCGCTTCATCTAAAACCAAATTAAAAAATCTGGTTGTGATTTGAAATCAAGCCGGTCGAGCAATTAGTAATGGTTAGCTTCATGCCTTACAGCACTTCCACATCCATCCTATCAACGTGGTGGTCTTCCACGGCTCTGATAGGGAATCCTGGTATTGAAGGAGGCTTCCCGCTTAGATGCTTTCAGCGGTTATCCCGTCCGCACATAGCTACCCTGCTGTGCCACTGGCGTGACAACAGGTGCACCAGGGGTGCGTCCATCCCGGTCCTCTCGTACTAGGGACAGCTCTTCTCAAGATTCCAACTCCCACGGCAGATAGGGACCGAACTGTCTCACGACGTTCTGAACCCAGCTCGCGTACCTCTTTAAATGGCGAACAGCCATACCCTTGGG
>JALEGH010000087.1 GCA_022763065.1 Alphaproteobacteria bacterium | reverse complement strand
CCTGATATTAAACCTGTGACAGACATGATCCGTTTTGCGCCGCGCCGTTTTACGATTCCGCCTAATTCGTCACAGCAAGTGCGTTTGATGCTACGTACACCGGCGGGGCTTGCAGACGGGGAATATCGCTCCCATTTGTGGGTGCGCCCTGAGGCTGATGTGGAAGAATTAAAGCTGCGTAACGAGATGCAACAGAAAGGAAAACAGGGTGTTTCCTTGCGGATGCTCGCTGGTGTGACAATGCCGGTTATTGTCAGGAAAGGGGCCTTGGAGGCGTCGACAAGCATTACGGATTTAAGGGCTTCAGAGACACCCGGATTTATTGATGTTTCTTTTAGGCTGAACCGACAGGGAAGCCGCAGCGTTTATGGAGACCTTGAATATGTTTGTAATGGAGGTGCGTATCAGCTTAAAAATACGCGCGGAATTGCGGTTTATACAGAAACAGCATATAGGGATTTTTCTTTACGTATTGAGCGGGCACAGGATCAGCCAAGATGTGGTTCTTTGACAGTTAAATTTTCCGAAACACAAGGTTTTGTTGGCGAGAAAGTACGCGTATTGTCCGAAGCAACCGCTTCCGTGAATTAATCAAAAAGATGTTTTTTATCAACATGTTAAGTTGGAATTGAATGGCTTTTTTCAAAACTCAACGGCTTTGAGAGTTTTCTGGCTAAATGCCTGTTAGATATAGGCTTTTTTATGCTATCATGATAGTGGACGATTCTGTCCGTATTCTTTTATGCCTTTTCAGGCAACTAAATCATGTTCGGCATTATGCACAAGACAGTTTGGGGGAGACGTGCTGTTCCTATTTTGGGAACGGTGTTGCTTGCCGTCTCTTTGTGTTTCAGTACACCGGCCTTTGCGCGTGAAATAACAATTATTGATGAGCTTTTTGCCCGTTTTATCGAACCGCAGGCCGGTGCCGAAATCCCCGATGATATGGTGGCGCAAAATGTGTTTATCGAGGAACCGTTTTTTCAGGATCTTGTTTTAGCTGTTTACGTTGACAAACAAAGACTCTCTCCGGGTATTTTTGCTGTTGAAAATAACGCCCGCTATTACTTGCCGATTACCACACTTTCCGACATTCTCGAATTTTCAATTCAAATGGATAAAGAGCGCCGCTATGTGGAAGGGTGGGCGGTATCCGAGAGCAGAAATTTTTCGATTGATGCGCTAGGCGGCAAGATTTCTTACAAGGGAAAAACAGTTGATTTGCCGCAAGGATCAGTTCTGGATGAAAGCATTGCGGATGATGATATGTATGTTTCACTCGATATTCTTAACCAGATTTGGCCACTGGAATTTCAGGTCAATATCGGTTCCTTGATTTTGAAAGTTTACCCGGATAGTCGCCTTCCTTTCCAAATGGCTCTGGACCGTGAGAAGCGTCAAAAGAAGTTGCTGGACTCGAAGGAAAGACGTTCTTACCAAGACGGGGTTGAATATCCTTTCGTGGCCAACCCCTATAAGCTCATTGGAAAGCCTGCTTTGGATATTGATGTGCAAGCCGGATATGACGGGCAACAAGATGTTTCGGATTACCGCTTTAACATGACCGGAACACAGGATTTGGCCTATGCCAGTGCGGATTATTCTGCAGCTTTTGGATATAAAGGCGGGGAGCTGGATAAGCCGGAGAATATTCGTTTTCGCCTAAGGCGGCAGGCTATTCACGAGGGTGCCTTGCCATTTGGATTGCAAGATACGCAGGCCGGAGATGTAAGGCTTGATAACCGGAAGCTAATTTCAACAGGTCTGTCAGGGCGCGGAGCCATTTTTTCCACTGAACCAGATCACAGGTCTAACGAATTTGATGTGATCACGGTTGAAGGGGTTGGTGTTGCGGGCTGGGATGTCGAACTTTACGTGAATGACGAGCTTATTGAGTTCTCGACCGTTGATGAGCGGGGAGAATACAGATTTGAAGATGTGTCTATTGGCTACGGTAATAACCGTGTGCGGGTTGTGCTCTATGGACCGCAAGGTCAAATCAAGGAACGCACCGAAAATTACTTTTATCAGGCAAGCATGGTTAAGGCAGGGGAATATGAGTTTTCTGGTGGCGCAGTTGATTCCCAACGTGATCTCATTCCCGTTGAAGAAAGAAAAACCGGACGTCCCGAAGGTTTTGCCGGAAATATTTACGGCGCCTACGGTATTAGTAAAAAGCTGACAGCCTTTGCGTCATTGAACACATTGCGTGATGATGACGGACCTGATGAGGTCACCCGTAAATATGCAACGGCAGGCTTGGCAGGCTCTTTAGGCTCCACATTGGCACAAGCGGAATTTTACAAGGAACTGAGCGGCGGGTCTGCAGTGGATGTCAGAACATTGAGCGATTTTAAAGGCTTTAAAATTAACACAAAGACAGCACTTTACCGTGACTTTGAAAGTCCTGATGCCGGTAATGGACTTAACCGTAAGAAGTTTGAAACCGAAACGACGATCAGAAAGATTTTTTCAACTTTCTTAGGAACGCTTGGACTGGAAGTTGGAACCGATTATCTTAAGCGTGAAAATGACACCAGCCGGACCAGATATACAACGCGGCAATCTTTGGGACTTGGTGGCGCGCGTTTTACGCATCAAACAAGGACAAATATATCAAACGGTGATCATAGTTCGACATCGGGTCGTTTGTCTTCGACCGTACGCAAAAAGGACTGGCGTTTCCGGGGAAGTTTGAATTATAACGCTTTTCCATCATTTGAAAAAACGAGTATTCAAGGGGAAGCGCGCTATGGCAAGCCGCGCGAATTTTCAACGGCCTTTAGTCTTCAGCAAAACTTTTCCAATGATGAAACTATTGCCGGTATTCAGATTACAAAAGACTTTGAAAAGTTTTTAGGGAGTGTCGATGCCGGCTGGTCGTCCGAGCATGGGGCGAGCTTGATGTTGCGGGCCAGTACCTCTATCGCGCCTTACGGGCTTGATGGAGACTATATCATGCGCAGTGAGCCGCTTCGACAATCAGGGCCGGTTGTTTCGCATGTTTTTGTTGATAAAGATTATGATGGTGTTTTCAGTGAAGGGGATGAGCCGGTACCTGATACCAAGATGACGATGGGGCGCCGTATCACCAAAGAGGAAACTGATCCGGAAGGGTATTTGTTAGAGTTGAACCCAGCAGCAGGCGGAAGAACAAATGTGGCGGTTGCCAATAACTCTATTGATGATCCGTATCTTGTTTCGGCAGTTGATGGGTATAGTATTTACCCAAGACCTGGTGCCATGCACCGTTTGGAATTCCCGCTTATTGAAACCGGAGCCATTGATGGAACGCTTCGCCAAAGCATCGGAGGAGACCCCATTATCGGTTTGGTGTTGGAGCTGATGAAGGATGACGGACAGATTGTACAGACAACAAAAACCGCGCCAGACGGGTATTTCACTTTTGAGCGGATTCCACCGGGAAGCTACACTATCCGTGCCGCGCCAGAAACAGGAATGACAATTCCACATAAATACGTGAATTTGACGGTTGATAATCTCTTCCAGTTCGGGGTGGATATTAATGTTCAGGATTTAAATACACCTGTTGAGGCTGATTTGGATATTGGTATCGGGCAAGATGGATTGCTGAATGCTACAAATATTCTATCCGTTGCTAAGGGATATAAAGATAAAGGTGGAAAGAATAGAGAAGGGGGTGTTGCTCATGCGTCTGCAATACCTGCTTCACACACGCCTTCTCAACCATCTTTGATGCATGGTGGCGCGGTTGTGAATTCTGTACGGATCGGCCAGCATCCGGATAAGATCCGTATGGTGATGGATTTAAGTGCGCCGGTGGATTATACGCTGACCCATGATCCGGCCAGTAATTCCATTTTTGTTGAAATGCCAATGGGAAGTTGGAGTGCGCGCAAAGTCTGGGAACGCACTTCACAGAACTATTTCTTGCATAATTATCGGGTGGAGCAACTACCCGGAACAGGTGTGCGTCTGATTTTAGGCGTTGAAGACGGCGTGAAGGTGAAAGCATCGGGTCTGTTAAAGGCCCATGCAGGCAAGAAAGACCGCCTATATATTGATGTTGAAAGGCAATAAGGTTTGACAAGCGGGCGTTTTACAGATTAGTTTACGCTTTATTTCTTCTCCATTTTTTAAAAGATTTTATAGTCACATAAATTTGGGTTTGGACAAGGAATGAGTGACGACGAATACCAGTAAGCTATTTTAGGAATGATATGACGATGTCCAAAGGTAAATTTAAAAGGCTATAGATGAAATTTGAAGATCTGGGTCTGAGCCCTGAAACAATGAAAGCGATTAAGGAGTGCGGGTACGAGACCCCGACCCCTATTCAGGCGCAGGCTATTCCGCTTGTGCAGATGACCCGTGATGTGATTGGTTTGGCACAAACAGGAACGGGGAAGACGGCTGGCTTTACCTTGCCGATGATTGATGCGTTAAGCGGCGGACGGGCCAAGATGCGGATGCCGCGCTCTTTGATTTTGGAACCTACACGGGAACTGGCTGCGCAGGTGGCTGAAAATTTCGATACCTATGGCAAGTACCATAATTTGAGCAAGGCTTTGCTGGTTGGCGGCGAGTCGATGGGGGAGCAGGTGAAGCTGCTTGAAAAAGGAGTGGATGTCTTGATTGCAACGCCCGGGCGTTTGCTGGATTTGTTTGGGCGCGGGTCTATTTTGCTCAATGATATCAAAATTCTGGTGATTGATGAGGCGGACCGGATGCTCGATATGGGGTTTATTCCGGATATTGAGAAAATTGTGTCTCTCATTCCGCCCACACGTCAGACATTATTGTTTTCGGCAACAATGGCGCCGGAAATTAAAAAACTGACCACAAAATTTTTAAGTAATCCGAAGGAAGTGTCAGTGGCTCCTGCGGCCTCTCCTGCGGAAACGGTAGAGCAGTTTTTGGTGGAAACATCGTCCAAGGGTAAGAATGCATTGCTTGAGGAATTATTGGGTTCCGAAGAGGTCAAAAACGCTTTCATTTTCCTAAACCGGAAGCGTGATGTCGATATTGTCGCCAAATATCTTGAGAAAAAAGGCTACGCGGCGGCGGCGCTGCATGGTGATATGCCGCAAGCGAAGCGGACCGAAACGCTGCAGAAATTTAAAGATGATGGCATTACACTTTTGGTGTGTAGTGATGTCGCGGCGAGGGGGCTGGACATTAAGGGGGTTTCCCATGTTTTCAATTATGACGTGCCGATGAATGCGGATGATTATGTTCACCGGATTGGCCGAACGGGGCGTGCCGGGAAAACAGGGCGGGCGTGGATGTTTGCCACAAAATATGATGAGAAATTTTTGGAAGCCATTTATGAGCGGATTAAAAGGCGTTTGGAAGTTACAAATATGCAAAATAACTTCGTGCAGGACAAGCCAAATAAGCCTAAAAAACCGTCTTCGAAAAAGCAAAAAAGCAGCAAAAAACCGACCATTTCTGATGATGGGGATGATATTGTCGGATTTGGAGAGGATATTCCTTCTTTTTTGCGATAATATACCTCTTTTTTTCCTAAGCAGGCTTGACCTCATGCTCGATTTCCCCAAGAATCATAAGGGGTTAACTCTGACTTCTAAAGGGGTTGTTTCAAAAACAGGAGAAAGTTTATTCAAGCGCGTGATTTGATGATCTGCACGTTATTGATCTGCTTGTTTTCAGGCGGGCTGTCTTCCTATGCGCTGGCTAAAGCGGGAGAGGGGCAATCGGGGCAAAGCCTACTTTTTGGTGACAATTCCCGTTTTAACGGTCGCCACGTTTCGACACGCTCAGCTGTAGTAGAAACCGGTAACGCCGCACCGGATATTTTAAATATAAATCAAGAAGTTGAAAGCATTTTTGAAACAAAAAACATAGAAGAAAGAGAAAGTGATCAAAAGGCTGGAGAGCTTTCTGAAGACCCTGTTGACCTCGTCGCGGACCGGGTGGAATATGATGAGATAGCAGGTATTGTCAGTGCGATCGGAACGGTTGAACTGGTTCAATCGGGCCGGATTTTACGTGCCGATAAAATTGATTATAACTTGACGCAAGACCGGGTGGAAGCACGCGGGAATATCGTTTTGAATGAGGTGACGGGCGACACGTATTTTGGTGATCATGTCGAGCTTCAGGATAAAATGAAAGATGGCTTCGTGGAGGGCTTAAAAGGTGTTTTGGCCGACGGATCACGTTTTAGCGCCGAAGAAGCGGAAAAAGTTGGTGATATAAAGCTGATTATGCGCCGGGCGAAATATACGCCTTGTGAACCTTGTAAGAATGATCCGGATAGGGCGCCGCTTTGGCAGATTGTGGCCGGAGAGGTCACGCATCATAAAGATGAACAAAGGGTGAGCTATCAGGATGCGACTTTTGAGGTAAGCGGTGTACCGGTTGCATATGCCCCTTACTTCTCGCACCCTGATGGCTCGGTGAAAAGGAAAAGCGGCTTTTTAACTCCAACAATTGGTTTTGACTCTCAGCTTGGAACCAATTATGCGCAGGAATATTATTGGAGCATTGCACCCAATCAGGATGCGACTTTTGGCGCGATGTTTATGACACAAGAGGCTCCTTTGTTAACGGGAGAATATCGTTACCGTTTTGAAGAGGCGGAAATTCAACTAGAGGGTGGGACAACCTATTCCAGCCGTATTGACCAGGTGGCCGGGCAGAATATAAGCCGGGATAAGGAAGTGCGCGGGCATCTGTTTGCCGAAGGAATTTGGGACATTAATGACAAATGGCGCGCGGGAACGGAAATGGCTCTGGTTTCGGATGAGCAGTTTTTGCGCCAATATGACATTACCAATGAAGATGTGCTGGAAAATAAGCTCTATGCGGAGCGCTTTGATGACCGGAATTACGCGATTGGCCAGTTTATCCGGTTCAAAGATATTCGAGTGAGTGAGCGGGAGGTGGATCAGCCTGATGTGTTACCGCAAATTTACACGCGGTTTTTGGGTGATCCGAACGGGCTTCTTGGCGGGCGGTGGAGCGTGGAAGCTTCAGCCTTGGGCTTGCACCGTGAAGGTGATGATCAGGATTTAGGTCGCGGAACTTTGGAACTTGGCTGGCAGACGCACCGCGCAACCTCATGGGGAGTTGTTAATACGCTGGATTTGAGTGCGCGCGGCGATGCCTACCGGGTGGGGGACCGTGATATTGCGGATAATAATTCCGCGCGCAGTAGCCATTCTTCGGCGCTGCGAGGTTTTGCGCAGGCGCATTATCAAGCCTCATTTCCGGTGCAACGGCAATTTGAATCGGCGCAGATGGTGGTGGAGCCTTTGGGCGCGCTGACGGCAGGCACAAATTTGAATGATAATAGTAACGATATTCCCAATGAGGATTCTCAGGATGTCTCGCTCAATACGCTGAACTTATTTAGTCCCAACCGTTTTCCGGGCCATGACCGGATAGAAGATGAAACGCGGGCAACTTATGGCGTGAGAACAGGGCTCTATGCCGATAATGGTTATCAGGGAGAAGTATTCTTCGGGCAGAGCTACCGGTTTGACAAGAATGACAACCCTTTTCCGGGTGGGTCCGGTCTGTCAGAACAGGAATCGGATTTTGTGGGGAATGTTGCAACGCAGTTGGGAGAAAATCTGAGGCTTCATTATGATTTTCAACTGGCCAATGACAGTTTGCGTTCTCAACGTCATGAAGTGGATGCGTCGGGGAAGGTGGGGAGATTATCGCTCAATACCCGCTATTTCTACGCTAGCGCTCTACAGGGAACGGATCTGGATCAAAGCCGGGAGCAAATCAGGACTTCTGGGAGGTTTAGGGTAACGGATGAATGGTCTGTTTTAGGTTCGGCCCAATATGATCTGGCACGGGAAACAGAAGGATTGCGCCGGACATCCTATGGCTTGGATTATCAGGGACAATGCGTTACCTTTCAAATCACAGGTCACCGAACTTTAACTAAAGATTCCTCAGGTGATAGTGGAACGGAAATTATGATGCGTTTGGGGCTTAAAAATCTGGGTGAATTTCAAACCTCAGGCTTAAGCGTTGGCGCTGATGAGTAAAGCGAATGGATAACCTAACGGTAATAGTATGAATACAGTCATTGATACAAGTTTTCATATGTGGTTTGTGCTGGCTGTGACGGCGGCGGCTGTGTTTTTCTTTGCGCGGGAAAAATTCCCCTTGGATGTAACCAGTATCGGGATACTGACAGTTTTGCTTTTATTCGGGCAGCTTTTCCCTGTGCCTGATGCCAATGGGCGGAATTTGCTGGACGCTTATCATTTGCTTTCGGGTTTTGCCAATCCGGCTTTGTTGACTGTTTTGGCGTTACTGGTGATGGGGCAGGCGATTATCCTTACAGATTCATTGCGTCCGATTATCCGTTTATTTGTGAATAACAAATATATGCCCGTGTGGTTTTCTATTTTCGGGGTGTTACTTTTTGTGCTGATCTTTAGCGCCTTTTTGAATAACACGCCGCTGGTTATTCTGGCTATTCCCATCATGCAGGCCATTGGTTTGTCGGCAGGCATTTCAGAGAGCAAAATTATGATGCCATTGAGCTACGCCGCTATTTTAGGGGGAATGACGACATTGGTGGGTTCCTCGACAAACCTGCTTGTGTCCAGTGCAATGGTGGAACTGGGGTATGAGCCGCTCCAGTTTTTTGATTTTCTGGTGCCCGGTTGCATGATGGCGATAGTTGGGCTGGTTTATGTTGTTTTGATTTTGCCGCGTTTGATGCCGGACCGGAAATCCTTAAAGCAGGAAATTGAAGGCAATCAAAAGCAGTTTGTGGCGGAGCTTGATGTGATGTCAGATAGTATTCTGGTTGGGACGGAATGTGTAAACGGTGTTTTCCCGACCTTGCCGGATTTGGATGTACGCCTTATTCAGCGCAAAGGACATCTTATCTTGCCGCCTTTTGAGGGGTATAAGATTGAATCCGGTGATGTGATGATTGTAGCGGCCACGCGGGAGACTTTGGGTGACCTTTTGTCGAAATTTCCGGGCTTTTTACTTTCTGATGAGGATGTGGAGCTCATTGATGCCAAAGAAAAAGGTGCCGATGAGGAAAAAGAGGGGCCGACCGAGCTCGAACAAACTATTGCCGAAACCCGTGTGTTGGCGGAGCTGATGATTCCGCCTGCCTCCAGATTTGTCGATATGACGATTGATCAGGTGGGGTTTCAACGTCAGTTCGGCACGATTATTTTAGGTATTCAGCGCCGTGCGCGGGTGGTTCGCCGCCGACTGGGTCGTATCCGGTTGGAGCCGGGCGATGTTCTTTTGGCTGCAGGATCGCAAGGCTCAGTCAATGAAATGCGCCAAACCAATCAGGCGGATGTGATTGTTTTATCTGGTTCAAAGAAAGAGCTGCCCATCCCTAAAAAAGCGCCAATTGCCGGATTTATATTTTTGGCAACGGTTTTGCTAGCCTCTACAGGTGTCTTATCTATCTCTGTCGCGGCGATTACCGGCGCGGTGGCTTTGGTGGCGACGGGCTGTTTGAATATCCGTCAGGCGACAAGGGCGCTGGATCGTAAAATTATGATGTTGGTAGGCTCAATGCTGGCATTGGGGGCTGCATTACAAGCTACAGGCGGTGCGCAGTTTATCGCGGAGTTAATGCTCAAAGCGCCTTTCGCGGATCAACCTCTTTTCATGGCAGCACTCCTTTTTATCATTGTGGCGGTATGTACCAATATTCTTTCAAATAATGCGTGTGCCATTCTCTTTACGCCGATTGCGATGAATATGGCGATTAATTTGGGTGTAGATCCTTTTGTTTTTGCGGTGACGGTGATATTCGCGGCGAATTGCTCCTTTGCCTCCCCTATTGGATATAAGACCAATCTGCTTGTGATGGGACCGGGGCATTACCGCTTCCGTGATTTTATGAAGGCTGGTGTACCGCTTGTTTTTGTGCTGTGGATTGCCTATATCTTTATTGCGAAGCTATATTACGGTTTATAAAAAATAATGTTTAGTCGATATAACCCACATAGCCGGTATAAAGAGCGCGCCGCCAAGCGTGTGGCGAACGCTTTGGGGCTTTTGGCGGTGATGTTGATTGCTGTTTTAATCGGTTTTTGGTTAGGGAAACAATTTGCGGCGCAAAATCTGATTATTTTGAATAAGGAAGTTGAAGCGCTGACGTTAGAGCGGGATGATTTGAAGGAGCAGCTTTTGGAAACGACAGCTTCGGCTCAAACAGCGGTTACCCGTTTTGAACAGCTTCAAGAAGAAGTGGAAACTGTGTTGCCCGAAGGGCCGGTTCAGGACCTCTTGAATTTGGTAAAAAAGCAGCTTGATGACGGTGCAGATCCTGAACGCCTATCTTTCATTATTAAATCCACCCGCCCTCCGATAGGTTGTACGGAGCCTGATACCAAGCGTTTTGTGGTGATGACACCCAATTATAAGGGACCCAAAAGTGAAGCCTCGATTGCGGATGGTACTGTTTTTGTGAGCGCCAAAGGAAGCCCGGCCAAAGGTGAAGAGGGTAAATTGGAGGCGTGGTATGACCCTGAAAAAATGGTCGAGGTTGTTTTTGAATATGATGGCAAGTTTAAGACAAAGAAGGGAACTTTACCCATCCGTCATACACTTGTGGCGGGAGATCGGGAATATCGTTTTTCCGTTGAAACAAGCGCGCAGTCTTTTGCCAAAGTCGTTTATGATTCTTGTAACTATCCTTAATAAGGTACGTTTCTAAGGTTGTTCAAACAAGTTTGATAGATTGTAGTCTAATTTCAAATTTCCGCCTACGATGTCTTCTTCGGATAAATCAAAGATTTTTGTGATAAGTTTTAACGTGGCCTCATCTCCTTCGATATTGCCGCGGAGGTTGGTTTCCTTGGGGTATATTAAAAAAGTAGAGCTTAAGGTTTCTTTCTTGTGTTTTTGAGCGCTAAGCTCAAAAGGAAAAGGTCCACCGGCAAATTTACGCTCAGGCAGATAGTCAATTGTAATAGAAGTTGGGAGGGCGTTTAGGAATTCTTCAGATAAAAAATCTAGTTTTGTATTTTGTTCAGGAAACAGATTGGTTAAATATTTGGTGACATCATTTTCACTATTTGTGCTTAAGGAAAGGGAGGCTCTATTCTCTTCTTCCTTTTCAAGATCAAGTTTGGAACTTATGGAGAGTTTAATACCCGGATAACCCGAAGCATTCGTTTGAAACGAAAACTCTTGAGTTTTATTGGGATGTAAGCTGGCAATGAGGTTTAAATCATTACAGGGAAAACCAAATATCTTGCCGCTTCCGGATTCGATCTGTCCTGAAAGGGAGAGATTGTCGTCTTTGTCATGTTGGAATGAAATCCATCCGCTCCCTCTGTTGATTGTTAGAAACTTATTTCTAAATTGAATTTGTTCTAAACTCCCATTCAGGCTGAGAAGTTTTTTTTGTTCAAACATGCTGTCCCATTGGCTAATAAAAGACAGAGATTTGTGATTTGAATGAATGGTGGCTTTAATGGTGTGGGTGTCATTTTCTTGGTTTTGTTCAATATGGAGCTTGCCGTTTAAATCAATAGGCTCTTGCTGAGATAAAAAATATTTGGGAACGCCAAGTCGCCATACAAAATTTTTGATTGTTATTTCTTCTATGTCAGGGAGAGAGACTTCTTTGGGGGGTGAAGAAAGATCGAAGAATTTTTGATCCGTTTCATATTTTTCAACAGAAAGTGTTTTAATTTGACCGTTTGCCAAAAATTGCGGCCATGAGATTTGTGCCTCCAGATTTTGAATGGATATTTTATGCGGTTTGTTGGATGTAATAGTGTCGATTTTCAAGGCGGACAGGCCATGGGAGATATTTCCGATTTTGACATCCTCTAACTTATAGGAAGAAAATAAAGATTGAATATGGGATTGAGTAAGGTTTGGAACAACGACCAAAACGCATAAGGAAATGATGCACGTTAATAAAATTATAAATAAAGAAAAACGCTTCATGATGTCGCCGGAAATGTCTTTTTTAAACGTCTAGATCCTGAACAAATTCGGCGTTATCACGGATAAAGTTAAATCGTGCCTCCGCATTTTTTCCCATCAAACGTTCGACGAGGTCGTCCACATCGGCGAGCGTTGGTTCTTCTTCCATGATGGCGGTGTCCAGAGCCATCATGTCGCGTGCTTTAGGTAAGGTGATGCGGATGAGGGTGCGGGAGTTCGGGTTCATCGTGGTTTCTTTAAGCTGACTTGCTGGCATTTCTCCCAAGCCTTTAAAGCGGCTGACATCGACCTTCTTTTTACCCTTGAAGGTCGTTTCCATGAGCTTGTCTTTATGTTCATCATCGTGGGCGTAAGCACTCAAATTTCCACTAACTAACCGGTAGAGAGGGGGCTGTGCCAGATAAAGATGACCTTCTTCGATAAGAGGGCGCATCTGCGTATAGAAAAAAGTGACAAGGAGCGAAGCAATATGCGCGCCGTCGACATCTGCATCGGTCATGATGATAATGCGCTCATATCTGAGCTTATCGAGATTGAAATCTTTACCCGTTCCGGTACCCATGGCGAGTATGAGGTCTTGAATCTCTTGATTGGCGCGGATTTTATCTTTGGTGGCACTCACGACATTCAAAATTTTACCACGCAAAGGAAGAATGGCTTGTGTTTCACGCATACGTCCCTGCTTGGCGGAACCACCCGCTGAATCTCCCTCAACGATAAATAGTTCCGTATCTTCCGCATTATCGCGGGAGCAATCGGCGAGCTTACCGGGAAGGCGGAGCTTACGGGTGGCGGATTTGCGCTTGGTGGCTTTTTCGGCGCGGCGCTTTTGTCGTTCTTCGGCGCGTTCAATAATGCTTTCGAGCAAAATTTTGCTGGCGCCCGGATCGGCACTGAGCCATAGGTCAAAATAATTTTTGATCGCGGTTTCAGCCCATTTTGCGGCCTCAGCGGTGGCGAGCTTATCTTTAGTTTGTCCCTGAAATTGAGGGTCCTTGATAAAGATAGAAAGTAAAATAGCCGCGTCGCCTATAATATCATCTGCGGTAATGATGCTGGCTTTTTTGTTGCCAACCATCTCGCCGTAAGCTTTTAAACCTCGTAATAAAGCGGTGCGCATGCCTTGTTCGTGAGAGCCACCTTGAGGTGTAGGAATAGTATTACAATATGATCTGGTGTAGCCTTCCGCGTAGGTAGGCCAGGCAATGGCAAATTCAATCCGTCCTGCCTCATCTGGTAAGTCCGCCTGTCCGGCAAAAGGGGAGGGGGTAATTGTCTTTTGGTCTTTGAGGGAGGTCTCCAGATAATCCTGCAATCCGTTGGGAAAGTGAAAATTTTCTTCTGAAACGATAGGGCTGCCTTCTAGAATCAGGCTCTCATCGCAAGACCATCTGATTTCCACACCCCGAAACAGATAAGCCTTCGAGCGCACCATATTATAAAGCCGTTCGGGTTTAAGCTTGGCCTTATCTCCAAAAATTTCCGGATCAGGGTGGAAATAAACGCTTGTGCCGCGTCTGTTATGCACGTCACCTAGCTTTTCAAGTTTGGTGGTGGGGTGACCCTTGCTAAAACTTTGCTTATAGAGTTTTTTATCCCGTGCAACCTCAACCCACATTTCATCGGATAGAGCATTTACCACAGAGATCCCGACACCGTGCAGGCCCCCTGCTGTTTGATAGTTTTTACCACTAAATTTACCGCCCGAGTGAAGAGTGGTCAGAATAACTTCCAGAGCCGATTTCCCCGGAAATTTGGGATGTTCATTCACCGGAATGCCGCGTCCGTTATCGGTGATGGTCACGGTGTTATCTGCTCCCAAATGAAGTTCAATCCGGTTGGCGTGACCGGCGACAGCTTCATCCATCGCGTTATCGAGAATTTCGCCAACCAAGTGATGGAGCGCACGCTCATCTGTGCCGCCTATATACATGCCCGGGCGCTTGCGTACAGGCTCCAATCCTTCCAAGACTTCAATATCTGCGGCGTCGTAACTGCTTGTGGCCGCGCTTTTGGCTTTTGAGGCGAATAAATCAGACATGCTCTACTCTAACAATATGGGTCGCGTTATTTGTAATCCTACATTCATATAGAAAGATTTTTTCTTTGAAAACCGCAAAAAACAAAGGATAAACAGATTATCGTCTTTTGAGATCAAACGAATAAAGCGTTATAATAGGGGCATGTTGGTAAGAAGACGTAAAATTCCGGTTTTTGGTGTTGTTGCGCTCGTTTTGGTGTTACTTGTTTTTGCTTTTGCGCAAGATGCCAAGGCCGTCGTTATAGATTTGAATGAAATCAAACCGCTTTCCAAAATTGAATTTACTCCGCCTGAAGAATTTGCCAAGCAAACCGATCTTGTCAAGGAAACACCATTTGGAGACAAATATCTGGCCTATCAGTTGCAATTGCCTAAGGAGTGGACGTCTCACCCTTCTCCGCCGAAGGTGAGCAAAGGGACGGACGGGCTTGGGGATCGGGTGTTAGGGATTGTCGCGCGATATTTCAGCCCGCCAAAGAAGCACTTACGGAGCTTTTTTACGCTAGAGGCGCAGGAGTTGACCTATGAAATCGGTGCGAAGAACTGGTTTGTCAATTATGTGATGAGCAGCGGGCTATCCCTAGAGCAGATAGGGGAGGAGCGCCACAAACAGGTCGAAGCGCTTTATGTCGAGGTGAAGGGTGATATCACCTATATCGTGCGGGTTAAGGTTATTTTGAACGGGCCGCGTATGGTGGCGGCGCGCTATTATGTGCCGCAGGAGCTGTATGAAGAAGAATATGTCCGGCAAGCGCAGGTGATTGATTCCTTTCACCTGACAAACCGGGAGGAGCGCGGGGTCGAAGAGCTAAAAATTCACGGATTTTTGGACCAGTCCTTTTTTGATTATCCAGTTTCATGGACTCTGGATGCACCTTACGTGAAATCAATCGACCGGATGCGCGCCATGCTTTATTATAGCACTGTCAACGGCAAGCTTGACGGGCAGATCAATATTTACCTGACTAATAAGAAGATTGGCACCTCCCGTGCGGATGAAATTAAATTCTACCGCGATAAATTTACAATCGAAAATTATGAGCTAGGCGATTATCTCGAAGCGCCTTATATGGACTACCATAGGGATATGACTTTTGGAGTGACACAAGTCTATGCCATGACCCCGCAGGTGAGTAATATGATAGATTATGAGCTCTGGGTGAGCGTCATGGAAGGGGCGGAATATTACTACGTGATTTCGCTCCTGTCTCCCGCGCGGCATGAGGAGTTTTATACCTGGGCGCGAAATTTGGAAGCCTACCGCCTCGTCGTCAAAGGCATCCGCCGCGAAGATGAAAGCGTTGATTATTACCAATTCATAAAATAATTACATATTTCTATTGATGTCGCCTTCTGAGGTGCTAGTATGCTTTTTTTCAATGGTGTTAGAAAAAGGGTTTTGATATGAAGCATTTAAAAGGGGCCTTGGTTGTGGCTTTTGGAGCAGCTGTCGTGACTGCAGCTTGTCATTTTGGATTGGATTATTTGTTTTCCGATTATACCAAGTTTGAGGGGTTGAGAAATCTCGCGGGCGGTACTAGCCCTGAGAATTTCTCAATGTATATGAACATTCACAATGCCGGGATATTTGGCATTGGTGCCGGTGCGGGTTATCTAGTTGCAAAGCTGTCTCGGTAGCTTATTACGTACTTATCAAAAAACCCCGCCAAAATGGCGGGGTTTTTGTTTATTTACGCTCCGGACTTTAAATTAGGCTGAGTAATACATCAAAAACTCAATCGGGTGGGGCATGGTTTCATAGCGTTCCACCTCTTCCATTTTAAGGTCGATATACCCCTCAATCATATCTTTGGTGAAGACGTCTCCTTTCAGGAGGAAGTCATGATCGCTGGCGAGGTTGTCCAGCGCTTCACGTAAAGAGCCACAGACATTTGGAATTTTGGCAAGTTCTTCGCCTGAAAGGGCGTAAAGATCCTGATCATTCGCCTCACCGGGGTGAATTTTATTTTCAATCCCGTCCAGTCCGGCCATAAGAAGCGCGGAGAAGGCGAGGTACGGATTGGCTGTTGGGTCAGGAAAGCGTGTTTCAACCCGTTTTGCCTTTGGTGATTCGCCGTGCGGAATCCGGCAGGCCGCAGAACGGTTACGGGAAGAATAGGCCAACAAGACCGGTGCTTCATATCCCGGCACCAAACGCTTATAGCTGTTAGTAGAGGGATTGGTGAAGGCATTCAACGCCTTGGCATGCTTGATAATACCGCCAATGTAATAAAGCGCCTCATCGGAGAGGCCGGCATATTTATCACCAGCAAAAAGCGGCTTACCACCTTTCCAGACAGATTGGTGCACATGCATACCTGAACCGTTATCGCCGTAAATAGGTTTGGGCAGGAAGGTCGCGCTCTTACCATAGGCGTGGGCGACATTATGCACTACATATTTATAAAGCTGCGTGTTGTCTGCGCTTTCTACCAATGTGGAGAAGGAAAACCCAAGCTCATGCTGCGACGGGGCAACCTCGTGATGGTGCTTTTCTACACTAAGTCCAACAGAATCCATGACCGTCATCATTTCGGCGCGTAGGTCTGTACCACTATCGATGGGTGCTTCCGGAAAGTATCCTCCCTTCACGCCCGGGCGGTGGCCCATATTGCCTTCGGGGTAGTCGCGGTCGCTGTTATAGGGGCCTTCGACAGAATCAAGCTTGTAGGAAACTTCATTCATATCCGCTTTCATTTTGACATCATCAAAGACGAAAAATTCAGCTTCCGGTCCGAAATAGGCAGTATCCCCGATACCGCTTGTCTTTAGATAGTCTTCGGCCTTCTTGGCGATATTTCGTGGGCAGCGCTCATAAGCTTCCTTGGTTTCCGGTTCTTTGATTGTGCAGAAAACTTTTAAGGTCGGCTGGGCCGAGAAGGGGTCTAAAAAGCATTTGCTCCAATCCGGCACAAGACACATGTCCGATTTATCAATTGTTTTCCAACCCGCAATGGAAGAACCATCAATCATCACGCCATTTTCGAACATATCCTTATCAAGGGTGCGGATATGCTGGTCGGTATTTTGAAGCTTTCCGCGTGAATCGGTGAATTCAAACCCGACAAACTGAACGTCGTTCTCATCGGTGAATTTTTTGAGGTCGGAAAATCCTTTAAAATGTAATGCTGTTTCAGACATGATGTTTGTTAAAATCCTTTATTTGAAATTGTTAATCAGATATTCGATATTTGCATTTATACCATGCATTTTTCGAATAGCTAGGAAATTCTTATATATTTTTTAAAAAATCCATAGTTAAAAAATAACGCGGTGTATACGCAAAAAACTTGACCCGATTCGGCCTTTTACGATACATAAAAACAGCATTTTGCTTGTGGCGGCTGTAGCTCAGTGGTAGAGCCCTCGGTTGTGGTCCGAGTTGTCGCGGGTTCGAACCCCGTCAGCCGCCCCATTTATTGAATATTTATAAGAAATGCGCATATGACCTCTAATTCTCCTGATCTATGGCTTTCTTCGTTTCCTGTGCCGGCAGATGACGGACATAAATATGATCGCGGCCATGCGGTTATATTTGGTGCGCCGGAATTGAGCGGAGCGACGAGGCTGGCGGCGCAGGCGGCTTCACGCATGGGGGGGGGACTGGTGAGCGTGATAGCGCCGCAAGCCTGTTATGATCTATATCGTACGGTATTGCCACCCGATATTATGGTGAGGGCGGAGCTTACCCAAAAGCCCAAAGGCAATCTTGTGTTCTTGGGTGGTTCTGGTGGCATTGAAGAAGTTCATCATCAGTTTTTGCTAAACAATGAGTTTGGCGCCGCGCGTGTGTTTGATGCGGATGCTCTGCTTGACGCGAACCGCGATAACTTTGAAAAATTTGATCAAAATTGCGTTTTAACCCCCCATATGGGAGAGTTTGAACGCGTTTTTCCGGATTTGGCCGGAGATAACGCGAAAAAAGCAGCTCAGGCAGCTCAATTATCAGGCGCTATTCTTGTGTTAAAGGGACCACAAACGGTGATAGCTACCCCCGATGGGCGTTTGGTTGAGAATGACCATGCTAGCCCGTATCTGGCAAAGGCCGGAAGCGGCGATGTGCTGGCTGGGATGATTGCAGGCCTAATCGCGCAAGGGGTGTCCCCATTTGACGCGGCATGCGCAGGTGTTTGGATTCACGGGGAGGCAGGGCAGAGAATTGGTCCGGGGCTGATAGCGGGTGATATTACGGCGCGCATTCCCGAAATTTTAAGAGACTTGCTGGCCTAGAGATTTTTTACGTTGGTACTCAAATGCTGTGTTCCATTTAAGGTTTTCGCCTTTTGTCCGCGGAAATACCAAATTTCCCGCTTGTCTATGACCATCGCTTGTGGGTTCCTGAAATCCAATTCTTGTGTAAGAGGGGATAGTTTCTTTTTTGGGTTCAAAAACATAGACTGAATCAATATCGAATGTGTTTGAGAAACTAAGGGCTACTTGAGAAAAAGCTGCAATTATAAATCCTTTTAGCGGGTTGTGTTGGGAGGCTCCTTCTATCACTTCTATGTTGATGGCCCTTTGTCTGTCAAAACTGTATCTGGTGATACCGCAAAGGGTTCTGTCTGAGTATATGGCCATGTAATATTTTTCTCCTAAAAAAGGCGTTTTCTTAGACCTTTTGAAGTCTTTTTCCCAGTCACAAAACCTTCCTTTTTGCCATTGTTTTTTCCAATCTTTGATGACCGTATCGCTGGTTGAATTTATTAACACTAACTTTAACGAATTATCGTTCAGGATTGTGCGTAGATTCTGACTCGCATCTTCAATGGCGATAAGGAGCCCCTTCTGAAATGGTGAGGGGGTGGGAGAGAACACGCTCTTGAATTTTTCTTTTAAAAAACCAAACATTATGTAAATAATATATTTGAGACATATCAGGATGTCAACTTTATTTATGGCTTCATATTGTTTTTACTTGGCTTTCTGCTCTTCATGGGCTAAAAAAGCGGCTACGTTCATCACATCATCGTGCGGGTGTGGCGGAATTGGTAGACGCGCCAGATTTAGGTTCTGGTATCTTTTAGATGTGGGGGTTCAAGTCCCTTCACCCGCACCATTGTGTTTTTTAGGCTCAGGCGTGCAGGTACGCTACGCCTGATATAACGCTCCAATTGATCGGGGCATAAAATGAAAGATCGGATTATTATGCAGGTTAAAGAAGTCAAATCAGAAGGTTTATCGCATGAGTTGGAGGTTACCGTACCGGCGGGTGAGATCAAGGAGCACTTGCAAACACGCCTGCAAGAGGTTGGAAAGACTGTAAAAATGCCGGGTTTCCGTCCGGGCAAGGTGCCGATGAATATCCTGATGGAGCGTTATGGCCGTGCGGTGATGGGCGAAGTGCTCGAAAATGCCGTGAATGATGCCACAGCCAAAGTCCTTCATGAGAAGAAGCTACGTCCTGCGATGCAGCCCAAGATTGAGGTGAAGGAATTCGATGAGGGTAAAGACCTGATTTACAAGATGGAATTGGATGTCTTGCCGAATTTTGAGGCGATGGATGTCAAAGGCCTAAAAATCGAAAAGCCTGTGGCCAAGATTACAGATAAAGAAATTGAAGAGGCTTTGGGGCGCATTACCGCGCATCACAAGGGCTCCAAAAAGATTGAAGGAGACCGGGCCAGCAAAAAAGGTGACTTCGTGGTTATGAACTTTAATGGCCGGACCAAAGATGACGGGGTAGAGCATGACGGCATGAAGGCCGAAGGGCATAAGCTGGAGCTCGGTAGTGGCCAGTTTATTCCGGGCTTTGAAGATCAGCTTGTTGGTCACAAAGCTGGCGCGAAGATTGAGGTCAATGTCACTTTTCCTGAAAATTACGGTGCGAAAGAGCTGGCGGGACGGGAAGCTATCTTTGATGTCGAGATTAAAGAAATCCATGAAGCTACTGATGCGGTTGTCAATGATGACTTTGCCAAGGAGCTGGGTTTTGATGATGAGAAGGCCTTGCGCGATGCGGTAAAGCACCAGTTGGAAAGCGATTATGCGGGTCAAACGCGTTTGAAAATGAAGCGCCAGCTATTGGACGCTCTGGATGACGGGCATGAGTTTGATATTCCTGCCGGTATGTTGGATGCGGAGCTGGAGGGTATTACCGCCCAAATCACGCAAGACCGGAAAAACGATCCGGAAGCCAAAGACGAAGGGCTAAGCGATGAAGACAAGGAAGAGCTTGAAATTATCGCGGAGCGCCGTGTGCGTTTGGGGCTTGTGATCGCGGAGATCGGGCAGCAAAATAATATCACCGTGAATGATCAGGAATTGCAGCGCGCCGTGATTTCCGAGGCGCAAAAATTCCCGGGTCAGGAAAAGATGATTTTTGAATATTATCAAAAGACGTCTCAGGCTCTTGAGCAGCTTCGTGCGCCACTATTTGAAGACAAGGTTTGTGACTTTATTTTCGAGCAGGCGGATGTCGCGGAAAAAGAGGTCTCTGTGGAGGAGCTTTTGAAGGATGACGAGGATGAGCGTCTGGACGCCGCCAAAGCCAAGAAAAAAGCAACCAAGAAATCTGCTAAAAAGCCTGCCGCGAAAAAATCTGCAAAGAAAGCATCTAAGAAGTCCGCAAAGAAGGCGGCCAAAAAACCCAAGAAGTAGAAGAGCTTCCGGTTTTGCCTCTTACTTAATTGTGGGATGAGGTTTTTTTATGGCCAACTTCGTTTGTGCATGAATAATTGTCACTTTCTGGTCAAATGGGACGCAGAGCGTTATAATGGGTAAAAACGAGGTGTAATGATGTCCCGCGAATATGTAGAAACGAAGATTAAGGAAGCTCTGAAGCTTACCAAGGGGAATGCAACGCAGGCGCGTCAGCAGTTGATCGCGTGGGCGATGGAGGATGTAAAACTGCTTCAGGGGTTGGTGAAACCGCATATGACTGGAATTGTGGCTCACGCGTTCAGCCGGACAATGCGCGGAGAGAACGAGCCGGAGCATATCGCTGTTCCTGCCGATCTGGCGAAGAATGATAAGGATGGCTCCTTTGGTATGGATATTTTAAAAACCATTGCCAATGGCGATACCGCGCAATTTGGCATGGAAAATGCGGGCCGTCCTGTAGGCAAGCGCGGCGCGTCGGATCAGCATATTGATGCCATTCGCCGAATGGTCAATAAGGGGAATGCAGGCGACTCTTAAACGGGCTTTGCCAGATGTAATAATTCGAAATAATCTCATGCGTATGACTTCTTCCTCAGTTCAACTGGATCAAGACGGTTTTTGGCCTTTTTTGGAAAGCGCCGGGTGGGGGAGTGCGGATATGACCCCTTTAGGGACCGATATGGGCTTGCGGCGCTATTACCGTTTGATGACGGGAGAGGGGACGGCTCTCCTCATGGATATGAGCAGGGCGGGAATCCTTGAAAACGGTCTGGAGTCTTATATCAGGGTAGCGGATTTTTTCCGCGAGTGTGGTATTCAAACGCCGCATATATATGCCTATGATGTTGAACAAGGTTTAGCGGTTATTGAGGATTTTGGAGATATCAGCTTTGGCACTGCGCGGCGGGACGGAACCTCTTCTGAGGAGATATACCAAAAAGCGACAGACATTCTTATTCAGTTGCGTCAAAGTGCCCAGACAAATTCATTGGGTTTGAAGCTCTATGAAGAGATGGCTATTCGTAAACGCCTCGCTCAGTTTGTGGAATATTACATGCCGGTGGCGGCTGGGCGCGCAACGACAAAGGCCGATCAGGTCGAATTTCAAAATATTTTGGCAGAGATTGAAAAGACATTGCCGCCTTGCCCGATGGGTGTGTGTCATGCCGACTTTCATCTTGAAAATTTGATGTGGTGTCCGGAGCATAAAGGGCACAAGAGTGATGGACATAGGGGCGAAGGCTACGGCGTGATTGATTTTCAGGATTCTTTTTGGGGGCCGCTCCCATATGATCTACTCAATTGTCTGGAAGATGCCCGCCAAAGCGTGCCGGAGGATATTAAAGAACAGATGAAAGCGCGTTATTGTGAGGGCATGGGCGTGCTGGAAAAGCAGGCCTTTGATGCGTGGTATGTTTATATGAGCGCGCATTTCCATTGCCGTGTGATTGGACTATTTATCAAATTTGCGCGTGAGGGACGCGGTAGAGAATTTTTGACCCATATCCCAAGGCTCCAAGGCTATTTAAAGAAAAATCTGCAAAACCCGATTTTAGCCCCCTTGAAAGAATTTATGGACAGGCATAAAGTCTCTTTCGATATAGATGTTTCTAAAAATATATAAATTCTAGGAAAGGGCCATTTCCATGTCTGTTATTGCCAATCGTTTGGGGCGGATCAAGCCGTCTGCAACTCTCGCAGTTACCTCAAAAGCCAAGGAACTGAAGGCTCAGGGGCGTGATATTCTTGGGTTAGGGGCAGGAGAGCCTGACTTTGACACGCCTGATTTTGTGAAGGAAGCGGCTAAGGCTGCGATGGATGCCGGTCAGACAAAATATACCAATGTTGATGGAACGCCGGAGCTTAAAGATGCGATCATTGCAAAGTTCAAACGCGATAACGGGCTTGAATATGAGCGCACGGAAATCACCGTGGGCACAGGCGGGAAACAGGTTCTCTACAATGCCCTGATGGCGACGTTGAATGCGGGAGATGAAGTGATTATTCCCGCCCCCTATTGGGTGTCCTATCCGGATATGGTGTTGCTCGCCGAAGGGGAGCCGGTGATTGTTGATTGTCCTGCAAATGCTGGATTTAAAATGACTCCTGAGCAATTGGAGGCGGCGATCACCTCTAAAACCAAGTGGGTAATTTTGAATACACCTTCTAATCCGACAGGTGCGGGGTATACGCATAGCGATATGAAAGCGCTCACAGATGTGCTCGTAAAGCATGAGCATGTTTGGGTGATGAGCGATGATATGTATGAGCATCTCGTTTATGACGGGTTTGAGTTTTGTACGCCTGCGCAGGTGGAGCCGAAATTGAAAAGTCGCACCTTAACGGTCAATGGAGTCTCAAAGGCTTATTCCATGACAGGCTGGCGGATTGGTTTTGCAGGCGGTCCGGCAGAACTCATTAAGGCGATGGCGAAAATTCAAGGGCAAAGCACATCCAATCCGTGCTCTATTTCACAAGCCGCTGCCGTGGCAGCACTTAACGGGGATCAGTCCTTTATGCAGCCGTGGCTGGAAGCTTTTAAGGCGCGCCGCGATATGGTGGTGGCGATGCTCAATGAATGTGCAGGGATCGAATGCCCGACATCAGACGGGGCGTTTTATGTTTATCCTTCTTGCGCTGGTTTGATCGGCAAGCAAACACCTGATGGCAAAGTAATAGAAACAGATGAAGATTTTGTGAGCTATCTTTTGGAAGCGCAAGGCGTCGCTTGTGTCCACGGGGAAGCCTTCGGTCTATCCCCCCACTTTCGGATCTCTTATGCCGCTTCGGAACTTCTTTTGAAAGAAGCTTGTGAACGAATCAATCATGCCTGTATTGAGCTCGTAGGAAAATAATTTACGTCTTTTAGAAAATTCCGGAAAGGTTCCTTTCGCCATTTCGAGGACCGCGTTTTTGCAAAGCTTTCTCATTTTTTCGTTCTCATAAACGGGGTCATGCCCGGCCTTCGCACTATTTGCGAAGGCAAAGCCGCATTTTTGTGCGATATCCCTGTTTGTTCTGGGGCAGGATATCCAGTCATTTTCGCCAACAAGGCTTAAAACGGGGAAGGGAAGCTTGTCTAAATTGGTGCTCCCGTTTTGAACATTATTGATGAGATCTTGTCCGGTTAGACCGAGTTCGCGCATTTGACCAAAAGTAGGTAGAACATATTTTTGATCAGCATGATGATCTAAATCGAAATCTTCGCTATTTAAAACCCATTTACTCAACCATGTCTCGGAAGGCAGATGTTTGTCGTTCGATCTACAGTAACGGAAGAATAAAGTTGTTGGTATAGGCCATGTCGAGGGAGAGAGATATGTTGAGTTTAAAATAGCACCACAAAAGCTTTTTTGTAATTTTTGAAGGGAAAGGTTGTCTTCAAGAGCGTGTAAAAAAAGCTGGGCGCCCGTTGAGTGCCCCATAAATACCTTCGGAATAGGTTTACCATTTTTTTTCTTCAATAAAACATCACGAATATCTTTTGGCGGATCCAGTGCAAGTTGGCGGGCAACTTCTATGTAATGATCAAAGAAATTGCTG
>JALEGH010000086.1 GCA_022763065.1 Alphaproteobacteria bacterium | reverse complement strand
TGCCTCACGGTAATCCGTTTGGCTATCCAGATGAATGATCTCCATTCGCTGCTTGATCAGCTCAATAAAAGGCAGAAATAAGGCGCGTTGCAACCCGCCCTCATAAAGCCTATCGGGCGCCCAATTGCTGGTCATGACAAGCACCAACCCCCGCTCAAATAAATGGGTGAAAAGCCGCCCTAAAATCATCGCGTCAGCCACATCGGTGACATGAAATTCATCAAAGCATAAAACCTTTATATGCGCCGCTACATGATCGGCATAAGCGGGCAATAAATTATCCATCCCTTCACCACGTCGTGCGTGGAGCCAATCATGCGTTTCAATCATAAATTCGTGAAAATGAATGCGGCGGGATTTGATGCCCGGCGGTAACTCCTCAAAAAACAAATCCATGAGCATGGATTTCCCGCGCCCGACACCCCCATGAAGATAGACGCCTTTAACCTCATCTTTTTTACTCCAAAACCAAAAGGGTCGTGCCGTTTTAAGCGCACCAAGCAAGCCCTGTAAAGCCTGAACGGCCTTTTTCTGCTCCTGATCCGGACGCAAGTCAGCCCTGTCCAGAGCTTTATTATATCGCTTCAGCAGCTTTGGCATCGCGCTTACGCTCAAAAATTTTAACAAGAAAAATGGAAGCCTCATAAAGAAGTAGAATCGGTAACGCCAAACCAATTTGAGAAATGACATCAGGCGGCGTTAAAAAAGCCGCAACTAAAAACGAAATGATGATGGCGTATTTGCGCTTGGATGCCAGTCCCTTTGAACTCACCATTCCCACACGCCCCATCAGCGTTAAAATCACCGGTAATTGAAAGCACAAACCAAAGGCAAAAATGAGAGTCATGATAAGATCAAGATACTCGCTCACCCGTGCTTCCAATTGAATGGGAAGCGCCGTTTCGGCTCCTGTACTTTGAAAGCTTAAAAAGAATGGCCACGCCATCGGGATCACGCCGTAATACACAACCGCGCCCCCTGCAAAAAATAAAATGGGGGTCGCAATCAAGAAAGGCAAGAAAGCCCCTTTCTCCTGTTTATATAACCCCGGCGCAATGAAGAGCCATATTTGCGCAAGCAAAACAGGAAATGTCAAAAACACACCGGCAAAAAATGCAACCTTTAGATAAGTAAAAAACGCCTCGGTCAAACCAGTATAAATCAAACGATTGGTGCTCTCCCCTACCATCGCATCGGCCAGAGGCTGCACGAGAAAGCCATAGATGGTCTCAACAAAAAGAAAACAAAGTGCGGTCCCCAAACCCATCGCCAGAAAAACCCAAAGCAAGCGTTTTCTGAGTTCCACTAGATGAGCCATAAGGGGATGAGCCTGATTTTTTAGTCCGTCACTCATTCTGAACGCTCCGATGAGTTCGCTTCAATAGATTTTGCGAGTTCCTGATCCTCTTCTATCTCGTTTTGCATTTGCTCTTCAGTGCGCATAACCTCCATATTGACCCCTTTGCGCAACTCCTCAATATCACCAACCTTCATGATCTCGTCAAATTGTTGGGATACGGCAAAACGAATATATTGGAAGCGCCTCATAAAACGGCCCACCCCGTACATAATATTTGGAATATCTTTCGGGCCAATGACAAAGATGGCAACTGCCACAATAATCAAAAGCTCAGCCCAGCCAAAATCAAGCATTCATCTATTCGCTTTTTTCAGACTTGTCTGATGGCTTATCCGGTGAGTTGTCCGAAGACTTGCTATCATCGCTCATGCCTTTTTTGAAAGACTTGATCCCCTTGGCCAAATCTTCCATCACGCGCGGCAAGCGCCCCGCGCCAAAAAGCAAAAACACCAACACCACAATAATTAATACTTGCCAAATCCCGATACTCATTGCATCTCTCCCTCATCATTTTGCGTTTCATCACTCTGATCATCTTCAACTTCTAACTCCAACCCGCTACGCGATTGCTCACGCTTCATCTCGTGATAGCTCGCCTCATCATAGGCATCCTCATCACTTTGATCCAGCACTTCCTCGGCGTCTTCATCCGGATTATCAAAAAGATCTCCCGTATCAGGTAAAGTATCAATCGCCGCACGTTTATCCATGAGGCCCGAAGCCTTAAGCTCCTCAAGTCCCGGAAGATCATTCAAATTTTCAAGCTGAAAGTGATCCAGAAAACCGGGCGTTGTGACCCATGTTAAAGGGCGCCCCGGCGTTTCACGCCTGCGGCCCGGTTTCACCCATCCCATTTCCATCAGGATATCAAGCGTCCCTTTATGCGTGGCCACGCCGCGAATATTTTCAATTTCCGCCCGGGCGATTGGTTGGTGATAAGCAACAATCGCCATCGTCTCCAGCGCCGCCTTAGACATTTTCTTGGATACTTCTTTTTCGACAATCAAAGAATCTGCCACCTCTGCGCTTGTGCGCATAGCCCAAAGACCTCCAAGTTCGACAAGCTCTACCCCACGACCTGCATAACGTTCCTTAAGCTGAGGCAATAAAACATTAAGGTCCGTTCCTTCCGGTAAACGCTCCAACATCATTTGCGGCGATAAAGGCTTGCTTGAGGCAAACAACATCGCCTCCAAGGCTTTCAATATTTGTTCCTCATCCATTGGTTCTATAATGGCAGGCTCTTTTTCTTTAACAGCCTCTTCAACAACCTCTTGAGACTCCATCATCACATCTTCCTCTTTTAATTCACTCATTATGAATCCCTTTCCGCGTGGTCATTCACCCGCATATAAATTGTCCGGAATGCACCGTCCTGACGAATTTCCAATTTCCCCTGTTTGGCCATCTCAAGACCGGCTGTGAAAGTAGATGCCACGCTAGAGCGAACCAACAAAGGATCGGTAATCCCTTCGGGGATAAAGCTTTGCAGCGTTGTCCAAACACTATGCGGACCTGAACGCGGCAAATTCCCCAGCATTTTCGCCAAACGCTCCGCCGCATCTTCCATTGACATCACATTAAAGACCGGCAAATCGTAACTGCTATGTTCCTGACGCCTTGTGATATCGCCGTAAGCTTTCAGGAGGTCATAAAGCGTCACATCATAATTTGTCTGAAACTCTGTTCTAAGACCTTCCGCCATGCCGCGTGCAAAAATTTGGCTTCCCAGTTGCGGGCGCTCCATCAATTTTGCCCCTGCTCCACGCATAGCCTCTAAACGGCGTAACTGAAATTGCAGCGCCTCTGCCATCTGCTCACCGGATGGACCGTCGCCCTCTTCTTCTTTCTTCGGGATCAGCAAACGGGATTTGAGATAAGCCAGCCACGCCGCCATCACCAAATATTCAGCTGCCAGCTCAAGGTTCAGGGTTTTCGCGCGCTCTACAAATTCCAGATATTGCCGGACAAGCTGGAGGATGGAAATCTCGCGCAAATCCACTTTTTGAGTACGCGCCATGTCCAAAAGCACATCAATCGGACCAGAGTAACCATCAATGTTCAGTAATAGGGCGTCAACCCCGCCCTCATAATCAGACAGGGCCGAGAGCTCTTTGCGTGGCGGGTCTTCTTCGAATACGGCTTCGTTCATATCTCTCAAAACTCTCACCCCGCATTGGCGGCAGGGCTTTCATAATTTCTTCCATCTCTTCAAGCTTGCCTGCGCAATATAGCGTAGCATCGCACCCCGCTTCCAGCGTTTTTCGCGCTCTATCCGCAAGATTCCCCACTTTTTCAAGTGCTTTCATGCCAATATCATCCGCCAAGAGGAACTGATCCACCCCAATTTTCTTGCGGATATAATCCATGACGACTTGTGAAACAGAAGCCGCATTCTCCTGATCCAGAGCCGTAAAAACCACATGCGCCACCATGGCCCATATTTGCGGCGCAATATCAGAGCGCGCAACTTCCTTAAAAGGCTTAAAATCGCTCTGCTCCATTTCCTCCAAACTCGCCGTGACGATAGGCAGTTCGAGATGACTATCCGCCGTTGCGCGTCCATGACCCGGTACGTGTTTGACGATCGGCGTAATTCCAGCACGCAAATAGGCATCACAGACCGACAAGCCCTTCTCGCTGACCTCCTCCACATCATCAGAAAAGGCGCGATTCCCAATAATGTCATGGGTTTCACCACAAAGAAGATCCAACACAGGAGAGCAATTCACATCAATGCCCAGCGCGCCTAAGTCCTGCGCGATATAGCTCGCCACACCTGCCGCATCTTCCGCCGTTTGACATTCACCGGCCGGTGTAAATTGTTGCCAGTGCGGCGGTTTCAAACGCTGCACCCGACCACCTTCCTGATCAATCAGGACCGGACAGTGCCACCCGACACATTCGCGCAAATCCTTGACCAGCGCACGGACCTGATCCGGCGTATCGCAATTGCGCTGAAACAAAATAAAGCCAAGCGGGTTACTACTGGCAAAAAGCCTGCGTTCCCCTTCGCTTAAGTTCAACCCTTCAATGGATAAAATAATCGGTGCAGGATAACTCATTTTTACACTCCCTTTTGAAGTTTATATGATTATTTTTTCACCAGACATCCGCCCGGCGTTATTTTCTTAATCTCTGAACAAATGCGGCTGGCCTGGTCTTTAGCCACAGGTCCGGCCTGAATCCGGTAAAAAGTTCCCTTTTCCCCTAATTCCGCTTTTTGCACTCTGTGAGAAAGTCCCGCCAAGGGCCCCGTATATTTCTTTTGCAGCTTTTTCCACTCAATCTCCGCTCCATCCGCAGATTTCACGCTCGCTAATTGAATATAGTAACTCCCGCTAGCCACAGGAGCCGGTGCCTGCGTTACAGGCGCTGGTTTTTGCTCCGGTTTTTGCTGCGGCTTAACCTCAATTTTGGGTTCAACTGCCGATTCAACTTTGGGAGTTTCAAGCTGAACAGGCTCCTCCACTTCTTTTTGAACGGGTTCAGGTACGGGCACTT
>JALEGH010000085.1 GCA_022763065.1 Alphaproteobacteria bacterium | reverse complement strand
TTGCAGTACCAATTACCTCTTGAACATCTGCGATATTCAAACCATATAAATCTAATTTTTTACGATTAGGTATAATGCTTAAAACAGGTAAGCCAGAGGTTTGTTCTGTTTTAACATCTGCTGCACCTTGAACGCTTTTCACTATCGTTTCAACATCTTGAGCTGACTTCAAAAGCTGATCAAGATCATCGCCATAAATCTTAACTGCCAAATCACTACGCACACCTGAAATAAGTTCGTTAAAGCGCATTTGAATAGGTTGAGTAAATTCGTAGTTATTGCCTGGTATTTTAGATAAAGCCTCTTCCATTTCCTCAACCAGTTGTGCTTTTGGCTTTTTAGGGTCAGACCATTCTTTACGTGGCTTTAACATGATAAAGGTATCAGCTACATTAGGCGGCATAGGATCAGTTGCCACTTCTGGCGTTCCAATCTTACTGAATACTTCCTTAACCTCTGGGAATTTAAGAACGCCTTCTTCTACAGCATACTGCATTTCAACAGATTGTGACAGGCTTGTGCCAGGTATACGCATGGCGTGCATGGCAATATCGCCTTCATCTAAGCTAGGTATAAACTCTGCGCCCATCCGTGATGCAGAGAATAGGCTCAAAACAACCAGAATAAGAGCACCCGCTATAATTGGCGTTGGGTTGAGCAAAGACCATTTTAAAACAGGCTCATAACCGATTTTTGCACCACGAATTAGGAAGCTATCTTTTTCTTCAACCTTGCCTTTTATGAAAATAGCCACTGCCGCAGGAACGAAGGTTAAAGAAAGAAAAAGTGCTGATAATAAAGCCATCACAACAGTTAAAGCCATAGGATGAAACATTTTACCTTCAACACCGCTCAAGGCAAAAATAGGCAAATACACAATCGTAATGATTAGAACACCAAAGATACTAGGTTTAATAACCTCACTTGTAGCGGAAGCCGCTAGTGAAAATCTTTCTTCTTTATTGAGTAAACGGCCTAATTTTTTCTGCTCTAACCCAAAACGTCTAAGACAATTCTCAATAATAATAACCGCACCATCAACGATAAGACCAAAATCCAATGCGCCAAGGCTCATTAAATTACCTGATACTTTATTCTCAACCATACCTGTAATCGTCATGAGCATTGAAATAGGAATAACCGCTGCTGTAATTAAAGCCGCGCGTAAGTTTCCAAGCAGTAAAAACAGGATAACAACGACTAGCAACGCGCCTTCAACGAGGTTCTTTTCAACTGTTTTAATTGTTCTTTCAACAAGGGCTGTACGGTCATAAACAGGTTTGGCAATAACGCCTTCAGGTAAGCTGTCATTCACTATTTCTAATTTAGCAGAAGCCCGTTTTGCAACATCTTGTGAGTTTTCACCCATAAGCATCATAACTGTACCCAAGACAATTTCTTTACCATTTTGTGTCGCCGCGCCAGTTCTTAATGGTGAGCCTAGCTTTACATCGGCAACATCGCGAATACGAATAGTGACTTCATCGCGCTTACCAAGAATAATGTTTTGAATATCAGCAATGTTTTTAACCTGACCAGGCACACGCACCAGATATTGCTCACCATTGCGCTCAATATATCCAGCACCAACATTACTATTATTTGCTTCTAAAGATGTAATCACATCATGAATAGTTAAATCATAAGCGAGCAACTTATCGGGATACGGTAAAACATGGTATTGTTGTTCATATCCCCCAATCGTATTAACTTCCACAACACCCTTTAAATTACGAAGTTGGGGCATAATAACCCAATCTTGAATGGTTAATAAATCCATTGGGGTGTAAGCCGTGCCGTCTTCTTTTGTTGCACCTTCTTCGGCTTCTACAGTATAAGTAAAAATCTCACCCAGACCTGTGGCAATCGGCCCCATCATAGGCTCTAAGCCATCAGGAATTTGACTTTTAATCGTCGATAATCTCTCCGCCAATAACTGACGCGCAAAGTAAATATCTGTACCCTCATCAAAAACAACTGTGATTTGCGACAAGCCATAACGTGAAATTGAACGGGTATAATCCAGTTTAGGAATACCCGCTAAAGTCGTTTCAATAGGAAATGTAATACGTTGCTCAACCTCTAATGGCGAGTACCCACGCGCTTCGGTGTTAATTTGAACCTGAACATTGGTAATGTCAGGAACCGCATCAATAGATAGCTTTTGGAAATTATAAACGCCCAAGACACATAGCCCAAAAACGGCAATTAAAACAAGCCAGCGGTGACGAATAGAAGCATAAATTATTTTTTCTAACATAAGGTTTTCCTTAGTAACTTATTAGTATTGATGGTAATTAGATTTTAATGTTCGTGCGCCGCACCAGATTTTAAAATATCAGCTTTGATAATGAAGCTACCCTGACTGACATAGCTTTCACCCACATTGAGGCCGTTTAGTATCTGTATATTTTTATTGTCTGTTTTACCTGTCTTAACAGGGCGCATTTCATAGCTATTGTTATTTTCAACGAATATAACCGTTTGATCCTCCATCGTTTGAATAGCACTCATCGGAACAACAACACTGGCATTTTGTTGTGATACGGCAACATCACCTTCAACTGTCATGCCTGGCCGCCAATCATTATTCTCATTATCTAATTCAACAATCGCAACATACGTTTGGCTTAAAGCATCTGCCGTTGGTAGTAACATTTTGATAGGAGCTGTAGCTTCTTTTTCAATGTTACCTAGCGTATGAACCTCAACGCTTTGCCCTTCTTCAATCTTATTAGTGTCCTTTGGGAAAATGTGAAATTTTGCCCAAACCTTTGATAAATCCACAATCGTAAAGAGTGGCTCATCGCTTGTTAGATTACCTATATTAGTATTACGCTTTAAGATTGTGCCAGATATTGGAGCTGTCACATTAAACACTTGAAGGCTTTCGTTACTTTCAACCGTTGCAAGAACCTGCCCTTTTTCTACCTTTTGCCCTAATTCGGCTTTAACGCTTCTTACTGCGCCAGTAAAACGCGCCTTCACATCCGCAGACCGATTGGAGTTAAGAATAATTTGACCTGTTAAAGAAACATTTTCAGCAATAGTGCCACCTTGCGCTTTTGATACAATAACTCCCGCTTTCTTAGCGTGTTCTGCGTCTATTTCAGTTTTACCTTCCTCATGTTCGTCATGATCATCTCCATGACCGTGACCGCCATGGCCGTGATCATCGTGGCTATCCTCATCCTTATGGCTTTCATGCCCATAATCTTCATGCTCATTTTTTTTACCACCATGATCTTCTGCATGATTATCGCCGTCATGCTCTTCATGGCTGTGTTCGTCCCCATGGCCTTCATGACTTTCCACTTTGTGTTCCGCATGATCGTGTGCTTCTTCTGCATGACTAGATTGGGTGTATAAATAAACTCCGCCCAATCCAAACAAAACTAAAATTATAAGTGCTAGCTTTTTCATTGTTTATTCCTTTTCATTAAAAAGTGAAGTTGTGTAAGGGGTGTAACTGCCGCTCAACATATCGATTTGGGATTTATTTTTATAAAAGACGTTTAAGGCTTCTAGATAATTTTCCTGAACATCAAATAAAGTTCGCTGTGCATCTAGCAAATCTAAAAATGAAAACGCTCCACGCCCGTAGCCATACTCTGCTTGCTCAAGTGCTTTACGTGCAGATGGAATGATATTTGTTTGATAATCTAACGCCTCCTGACGTGCATTGCTCATAGCTTGCCAAATCTCTACAGCCTGCTTACTAAGGTTTAAACGAAGGTTTTGGTCTTCTGCTTGCGCGGATTTAACATTAGCCCTCGCGCTTAAAATGTTTCCTTGATTGCGATCAAAGAAATTAAGCGGAATAGATACACTTGCTAAAAAAGCAGTGTCATCATCTTCATTAAAACGCCGAACACCCAAACCAACCGTTGGGTCAGATATGGCGTTAGACCGTTCCAACTCTAAAACACTTTGTTGCTTCAATACGGCAAGCTGGCTCATCGTTGCCATAGGCGTTTGCTCTAAGGTATTTGCAATAGCATCATAGCTTGGTATTTCAGGGAGGCTTGATATATCAACTTTAATATCTTGGTTTATAGAGGGTACACCCATAAGGTTCGCTAAAACTGTTTTTGCTAAAGTAAGTTCTTTTTCTGCTTTACGTTTTTCTAGCTTTGCTGCCGCTACTTCAATATCTACTTTCGTATGTTGAATTTTAGGGGCTTTAGCGGCGTTCACGCGCACCTTAACCGCCTTGTGCATCTTATCAGCAACGGAAAGACGATTTTCAGCGTATTGAAGCTGTTTTTTTGCAACGGCTATATTGGCAAACGCTTGATTTGTTTGTGCCAATACAGATTGAATTGAAGCGATTGCCTCTTGTTTAATCTGTTGCTTCTCAAGGTCAGCGACACGAGTGCGGTTAGAACGCTTTCCTGCAATTTCAATCTTTTGAGCAATACCGAGTGTTAATTCGGCTTCATCCACGCCACTACGCCCTTCATCACCAGCAAAGTTTTCAACTTCAAAACTAGCCTCTGGATTGGGAAGTAAAGATTGCTGGATACGGTTACCTTCTGCGCCTATATATCGCGCTTGATAACTTTGCACCATCGGGTTTTGGTTTAAAACAAGTCTGTAGGCTTGATCAAGAGTCAGTTCATTTTCGGCTTTTGCTTGCGAGATAGAAAATATCATCACAGCAATTACAGGAAGAACGTATCTTCCACGTAAAGTTATATTAAGTAACATTGAGTAAATTCCTTATAGCTTAGGTAATAAAAATCTTATGCCTTATGAAAAAGCATGAAAAAGGCGCAATACGCCTGCAAACCTAAGCTATTGGAGGGCGATAAAGGGAGGGTAAGACATTAGAGGCCAAATTATCAATCGGCTCTAATAATGCTGCATCACTAAAAAGTAAGTGGCTAGAAACACTGCTAAAACTCAAGCCTATAACGTGGCTATGGTGACATTCACAGTCCTGACATTGATCGTCATTGTTCCCTTCTTCGTGATCTAAACAATCAACACAATTCACATCAGGCGCAGCCGCAAATACGTTACTTGCATAACTGCCAGTAACGAACGCAACAAGGGCTAAAATGAGAATTAAGTGTTTCATTAAAATAATCTTATCATAAAAATCAGTACCGCTGTCAATTACATTGATAAATACGAATTTAAATACATTTGCTAAGTGACCAGTAAATTGCAATGTTTAAGCTAAACATCTCTATTAAAAGTTTTATAAAAATAGCTACACTAATTCAGATGATATTTAGGTTAAATCCTGCTCGTTGCGGCAACAGCGCGGCAATACTAAAAAACAAAAACCACCCGAAGGTGGTTAAGTCATTGATATTCTTGGTTGCGGGAGTAGGATTTGAACCTACGACCTTCAGGTTATGAGCCTGACGAGCTACCGGGC
Source organism: Alphaproteobacteria bacterium (assembly GCA_022763065.1). GTDB lineage: Bacteria > Pseudomonadota > Alphaproteobacteria > Micavibrionales > Micavibrionaceae. Next base: position 21,321 of record JALEGH010000085.1, on the reverse strand, counting down.
TGCTCCATCCCGCGATAAGAGATATTGGGTTATAACGTTCAAGAAAGGGGAAATCAACCCCCATCTATAAAAATTAAATAAATTGAACTATTTAAGCCGCTTTTTTATCCTTTGTAATGGCTTGTAAAAGGTCCATCGGCATGGGTAGCACAATCGTTGAGCCTTTGGCGTTGGTAAACTCTCCTAACGTTCCCAGATATCTGAGTTGCATGGTCTCTGGCCGCTTTGCGAGAATAGCCGCAGCTTCGTCGAGCTGTTTGGCGGCCTGAAGCTCACCTTCGGCATTGATGATTTTTGCACGCCGTTCACGCTCTGCTTCGGCTTGTTTGGCAATGGCGCGCACCATGGAAGGGTCAATGTCAACATGTTTAATTTCCACATTGGCGATCTTAATGCCCCAGCCTTCGGTTTGGTTGTCGAGAATTTCCTGCACGTCCTGATTAAGCTGATCACGCTTGGAGAGCATATCGTCCAGCTCGTGCTTTCCCAAAACAGAACGTAATGTGGTCTGGGCGAGCTGACTTGTCGCTTGGCCGAAATCTTCGACACGGTTAATCGCAAAGGCGGGGTCTACGACGCGGTAATAGACAACGGCGTTCACTTTGACCGAGACATTGTCCTTAGAAATAACATCTTGGGAAGGGATGTCTTCGGTCCGGATACGCATGTCTACTAGTACCATTTGTTGTACGAAGGGAATAATGAGGCGCAAACCTGCATCGCGTGTGCTGGTATATTTTCCAAGAGTGTAAACAATGCCGCGTTCATATTCCTTCACAATGCGCAAAGAAGCAGCGATGAGAACAACAAGAAGAAAGAGGGGGAGCACGAGGTAGGGCATGATTTGTAAACCTTTCGTTATCTATTCAAATTTATTTTGGTCGTGATGGGGAATGATTTTTATTTTTAGACCGTCTATTTTGGCCACGATTGCTGCGTCGCCTTTTTTGAAGGTAAATTCCGGGTCACAAAAACCTTGCCAGTTTTCGCCTTGAATATGAACATGGCCGCTTTGACCTTTCCAGCTTTTAACCTCGACATTTTCGCCGAGCATGCCTTCAATGCCGGTGGTGTTCTTCTTTTTATAGAGCTTCCATGTATATATACCGCCGGCGGCGGAAAGGGCGAGTCCCAAAATAGATAAGCCCATCATCACCTCAAGGCTCACAGGCATTTGATCAATCATGCCGCCTTGATGAAGGAGGATGGTGCCGATGAGTAACCCTGTAACCCCTGCAAAGCCGAACAGGCCAAAGGCGGGCAGAAAAAATTCAAGGATAAGCAAAGATACGCCAATAATGAGGAGGAATAACCCTCCGGCATTCACCCATTCGCTGCTTTGGATAATAGTGTCAGCTTCCATAGTTTTTACGCGGCCTTTTGTAGTTGTTGGTTGAGTGTTTGAATGAGCGCATCGCCCATTTCTGTCGTTGAGACTTCCTGACAATTCTCGGCCATAACATCGGCGGTACGGATACCCTGATTGAGGACATCTTGCACGGCGCGCTCAATTTTATCGGCGTGCTCCCCGGCATTTAAGGAATAGCGCAAGGCCATCGCGAAGCTCAAAATTGTAGCCAGAGGGTTGGCCTTTCCTTGGCTGGCAATATCAGGGGCGGAGCCGTGAACCGGTTCATAAAGTCCCGGCGTTTCCGGCGTGCCTAAAGAAGCGGAAGGGAGCATGCCAAGAGAGCCGGTCAGCATGGCGGCCTCATCAGAGAGGATATCGCCAAAGAGGTTATCCGTGACAATCACATCAAATTGCGAGGGTTCTCGCAAAAGTTGCATCGCGCAGTTATCGGCATACATATGCTCCAACTCTACATCACTAAATTCGCTTGCGTGAAGCTTGGTGATGTCTTCGCGCCAGAGCTTGCCACTTTCCATGACATTGGCTTTTTCGCAGGAAGTGACCTTGTTACGCCGCTTCTTCGCCAAGTCAAAGGCCACGCGGCCAATGCGTTCAATCTCATAAGTATCATAGGTTTGTGTGTTAACGCCGCGGCGTTGTCCATTGCCTAAATCTTCAATCCCGCGCGGCTGTCCAAAATACACACCGCCTGTGAGCTCACGGACAATGAGAATATCCAGACCCTTCACAATTTCAGGCTTCAGGCTAGATGCATCAATAAGTGCGTCAAAGACAAGGGCAGGGCGTAAATTGGCAAAAAGCTCCAGCTCTTTGCGCAAGCGTAAAAGACCTGCTTCGGGGCGCTTGTCGTACTCTACGCTGTCCCATTTCGGACCACCCACGGCGCCCATAATGATCGCATCACTCGCACGGCATTTTTCCAGTGTTTCATCGGACAAGGGTTCGCCATATTTATCGTAAGCCGCGCCGCCAATATCATCACGGTGGAGTGTGAAGGAAAGGGGGGTGTTTTCTCCTAACCAGTCTACGAGCTTTTCAATTTCGGCCATAACCTCCGGGCCAATGCCATCACCGGGAAGAAGCGTAAGTGTATGATTTTGTGTCATGCACAAAATTTACAGGGAAATAATGGGTCCGCCAAGAAAAAGTTTAAGAAGAAAATTTTAATAAATCCAACTGCGCTTTTCGCGGTCTTTATTCTCAAAATCCGTGATATGTGGCTTTTTCTCTAGGGTTAGTCCAATATCATCCAAACCATTGAGTAAGCAATGCTTTCTGAACGGGTCTATTTCAAATTCAAATGAGATTGTATTGCCGCGCTTTATCGTTTGGTTTTGCAAATTAACCTCAAAGGGCGCATTCGGTGTGTTTTCCGCTTCGTTTATCAGCTCGTCAACTTGTTCCTGAGGGAGTTTGATAGGCAGAATACCGTTTTTGAAAGAGTTGTTATAGAAGATATCGGCAAAGCTGGGCGCTATTATACATTTAATGCCCATATCGAGGATGGCCCACGGGGCGTGCTCCCGGCTGGAGCCGCAACCGAAATTCTCACCTGTAATTAAAATCTGTGCGTCTTCATATTCGGGCTTGTTGAGCGGAAAGTCAGCGCGCGGGGTGCCGTCCTCATGATAGCGGATATCATGGAAGGCGTGAATGCCAAGCCCGGTGCGTTTCACAGTCTTGAGGAATTGCTTTGGGATAATGATATCCGTATCCACATTGGTCATGCGAATCGGGGCGGCGATAGATTTTAAGGTTTCAAATTTTTGCATCGGCTTAGTCTCTTTTCTCAATAAACTCGCAGAATTTCTTCAACATTTCCAGATCAAATGCACCTTGGTATTTCTTGCCGCTTTTCATGCGCTCCAATGTTTCTTCGGGTGTGCGCTTGCATGGCTGGTGCGGGCGGTGGATCATATCACCATCATAGGCATCAATGATACATATGACTTTGATGACATCTCCCATTTTATCTCCTGTCAGAGCAAATTGACCGGAGCCATCAATGCGCTCATGGTGATAAAGTTGTATGGCTTTTGTGACTTGTATATGAGGATGATTTTTTAACTCTTCGGAATCATCTTGGAGGGCGGAATCAAGCACCTCCGGCCCGCGCCCAGCATGCAGACGTTTTTCGGCGCGTTCTTCTTCTGTTGGACGGTGGGGCAGGTTCCAAATGCCGGAGTCATATTTGGGGCTGATTTTTCCCAAATCCTGAAGCAAGTTCGCATGGTAGAAATTCCCCGCGGCGGTATCAGAAAAGCCAAGCTTCTTTAGAAAATCCCGTCCCAATTCAGAAGTGCGCTTCAAATGCGCCGCAATGACCTCCCCATATTGGTGAGCGTCTGCGTCATAATTTTTTATGGTTTTCGATATGAGCTGAAACAAATCTTGCAGATTTTTATCTTCCGCAAAATCATATGTTTCAATAAGGCCGTCAATATTGGTCTCAAGCAGAATCATGACGCCTAAAATAAGGCATCACATCGAGATTAAAAGCTTTTTTGAATTTTATTCTAACGCCGTGGTGGTTGAGGTCCTAAGGCGGCACATTTTTCAACGGCCTTAGGATCGTTTGCTGCTACTACAATAGCCGCAAAAACAGAGCCTGTTTTTTTGATTCCGTCATCTATCAATTGTTCAGCACTTCCGGCATCTCTGATTGCTTGCGCTGCTTCTACGCTATATTTAGCTTTTTCTTTTGCTATTTTGACAGCCTCGTCTCGTAGACAAGAAATGACGCGCTCTTGTTTTGTGATGGCATCTGGTTCTGCGTTGGCGTCTGTTGCTGTAAACAGAGTTGTCAGCGCGAACATTGCGGCTGCAGTTGCGGTTGTGAAAGTTGAAGATTTCATATCGGGTATCCTTTTATTTGGTTTGTACCTATAGATACGTTCTGTAAAGAACAAATATTCTTATGTCAATAAAAATCTCTTAAATCTGCTAGTTTGCCTTTAATTGCGGCGCTAGCGGCCATGGCGGGGGACATAAGGTGGGTGCGTCCACCGCGTCCCTGACGGCCTTCGAAATTCCGGTTGGAGGTAGAGGCGCAGCGCTCCCCCGGCTCTAATTTATCTGCATTCATGGCCAAACACATGGAGCATCCGGGTTCGCGCCATTCAAATCCTGCTTCTTTCAAGATGTCGGCGATCCCTTCGGCTTCGGCTTGTTCTTTCACAAGGCCGGAACCCGGTACCACCATCGCGCATTTGACATTTTCGGCCACTTTTTTGCCCTTGGCAATTTCGGCGACCGCGCGTAAATCCTCGATCCGGCCATTGGTGCAAGAACCGATAAAGACTTTGTCTATTGTAATATCGGTGAGGGCCGTGCCGGGTGTGAGATCCATATATTCAAGCGCACGGCCGACGGCATTTTGTTTTGCTGCGTCTTCAAAATCTGTGGGGGAGGGGATATGGGCCGTAATGGGCAAAACATCTTCGGGCGTTGTCCCCCATGTGACAATCGGGGCAATCTCGCTTGCTTCCAATGTAATTTCCTTATCGAATGTCGCATCCGTATCACTTGCGAGTGTTTGCCAATAGGCAACAGCTTTATCCCACTCTTCTCCTTGTGGAGCCATTGGGCGGCCCTTCAGGTAGCTAAATGTTGTTTCATCTGGTGCGATCATGCCGGCGCGGGCACCCCCTTCGATCGACATGTTGCACATGGTCATGCGTCCCTCCATAGAGAGGCTTCGCACCGCCTCGCCCGCATATTCCAAAACATAGCCTGTACCGCCGGCCGTACCGATTTTACCGATAATGGCCAAAATCATATCTTTTGCGCCGACACCGTGAGGGAGCGTTCCATTCACGGTGATGCGCATGGATTTGGCTTTTTTTTGAATGAGGGTCTGTGTGGCCAGAACATGTTCCACCTCGCTGGTGCCGATCCCAAAGGCAAGCGCACCAAAGGCACCGTGAGTGGAGGTGTGGCTATCCCCGCACACAATTGTTGTGCCGGGCAGGGTAAAGCCTTGTTCAGGCCCGATAATATGCACGATGCCCTGACGTTTATCATTCATATCAAAGAGCTGTACGCCGAAATCTGCACAATTTTGACTGAGTGTTTCAACCTGAATGCGGCTTTGTTCATCCGCGATGCCTTGAGAGCGGTCAGTGGTCGGGACGTTATGGTCTGCGACGGCCAGTGTGCCCTTAATGTTATGGACTTTACGGCCTGCCAGACGTAGGCCTTCAAAGGCTTGCGGGGAGGTGACTTCATGCACCAAATGTCGGTCAATGTAAATCAGGCTGGTGCCGTTATCATCGGTGTGGATCAGATGATCGTTCCAGACTTTATCATAGAGGGTTTGTGGTTGAGACATATTGATTTTTTACTTCATTAGCAGCCCAAAAATCAATGAATTTAGCATTCTTGTTTTTAGAAAACAAAAAGGCCGGATTATCCGGCCTCTTAATGTAAGGTTTTAAGAAAAGCTGTTTAGCCTTCTGTATTTTCTGCCTTTTCTTCGGCTGGAGCGGCCTCAGGTGCTTCTGCAGCAGCAGCTTCGGCTTCTTTAGCTTTCTTCTCTGCTTCTTTTGCAGCAAGCTTTTCTGCCTTGATCTTTTCTTGCTCCTTGCGGGCCTCTTCACGTTTTAGCTTCTTGGCAGCTTTCTTATCGGCAACCTTTTGTGTTTTGCTTACCTTGGCTTTTTCTGCCGGATCGATCGCCTCAATGCCGTGACCGCTTATGCGCTCTGCAATACGGGCCGACTTACCGCGACGGTCACGAAGGTAGTAAAGCTTCGCACGGCGCACGGAACCACGACGGACTAACTCGATGTTTTCAATACGAGGAGAGAGAAGCGGGAACACACGCTCAACCCCTTCACCAAGGCTGATTTTACGCACTGTAAAGCTGGCGGTCATGCCTGAGCCTGAACGGGCAATACAAACACCTTCAAAGGCCTGAACACGCTCACGTGAGCCTTCTTTAATGCGCACATTCACCTTAATGGTGTCACCGGCGGAGAATTCGGGGATCTTTTTTTGCGCAAGCGCCTTTTCAGTTTGGCTTGCCTCAAACTTTTGCAAGATATTCATTTCTTTGTCCTTTTCCTTTTATCAGGGCTCGATAATCAAGGTGAAATCCACCAAGGCAGCCCGTTTATCCTTTTTATAAGGTTTTAAGTAGGGGTGTTATGACACAAAACAGGTAGAGAAAACAAGTGTTTTATACACATAAACGTGCAGGTCTGTTTTTGTAATTTTATTTTAAAATAAGAGAGGTTTTAAATATTCTATTGACAGAAAAAGGTAAAATATATTCTATTTTTACCATATAAAAATAATGTAGTTGGACGGGGAGGTAACTTTGATGGGACGGCGTATATTGTCTTCGAAAATGTTTGGTATTGCTACAGCTGCTTTTGCGGCGGTTTCTGTGTTCGCGACAGGTGAGGCCAAAGCGGAACAATTTGTAGATCTATCGGCGCAGGGGCATGTTGAGCTTTCGGATGGAACCAAAGTTGAGTTACCCGTTTCTCAAGACCTTCATGGACGGGCAATTAAGGTTATTAAGGTTGTGGGGACGAAGTCTCCTGTACAGTTTAAGGCGGGTCATGTTTCAAACAAAGCGGAGGTGCCTGCTCTTTTCATTAACGAGACAGCCTTGAATCTGCCGCCTCATGTTTTTCGTTTTTCTTTGGAGCATGAGTTGGCCCATCATAAGTTGGGACACATAACGAACATAATTAACGCATTTTTTGCGCGTAAATCTTTGGAAGAGCGTGCAGAGATGGCCAAAGCTTACGAAAAAGAAGCGGATTGCTATGCGGTGGGTGAAATGAAACGCTCAGGCGTTTTGAAGTCTGACGGAGTAGGAGCCTTATTTCAAGGGACTCTAAAAAATGGTTCGGCGGTACATCCTTCACGGGACGAACGCATTGAACATGCGCTTAGCTGTTTCAAGAAGGCAAAAGGTCCGGCCTTAGTGCGGAAGTAATTTCTAAACTTTGTTCTTTGCGCCATTTTTCAATCTCGGCGTGGTTTCCGCCCTTTAATACTTCAGGTACGTCATAGGTTGTGCCGTTGGCGGCACGCCAGCTTGAGGGCCTTGTATAGTGCGGATATTCGAGCAAACCGCCTGTGTTGGCTCCAAAACTTTCATTATCTGCTGTATCTTCGTTTCCCATGACGCCAGGCAGCAGGCGGATACAAGCATCCATTAGAATAAGGGCGGCAGGCTCTCCGCCCGAGAGCACATAATCTCCGATTGAAACCTCTTCAAATTCATATGCATCCAACACACGCTGGTCTACGCCTTCATAGCGACCACAGAGTAGAGTTATATTATTTTCTAAAGAAAATTCTTTAATCAGTTGTTGTTTTAGAGGCTTTCCGCGTGGAGAGAGAAATATTCTTTTTCCGGGTTTGGAGATTGATAAGAACGCTTTTTCAATAATATCGGCGCGCATCACCATGCCCGCTCCACCACCATAGGGAGTATCATCGACGCTTTTGTGAATGCCAGTTGCGAAATCACGGATATTCGTTGTGCCATAGCTCCAATCGCCGCGTTCTAAAGCTTTTCCGGCGAGTGAATGGCCCAACATGCCCGGAAACATGCCGGGAAAGAGGGTTAAAATGTTAAAATGAAGTGTCATGGAGCGGTTTTACCATGAAATTGTCAGAAAACGAGCGAAAAATATCGGTTTGTATTGAAATTGAGGGAGTTTTAGAGCATCTTGAGTATATGGATAATAAAAAACCTCCTTCCTCCCTTACAAGAAAATTTTTCAAAAAGGCAGCCGTTCTTTCTCTGGCTTTGAGCGTTGCTTTCATGGCATCCAGTAGCACACGTTTTCGGGAACCTCCTCGGGAACTTACGTGGCAGGAAAGACTGGAACAATTACCAGAAGATATAGTCGACGGGGTAAAATCCGGAAGTGAGGCCGCTTCCAAGAGGGCTAAATGTGCCTTTGAAGGATGGAAAAAAGAAAGCTTTCTAGGATATGACAGTACGGTGTATAAGCGCTGTATGGACGGTTGGCCGCTTTGGGTGCCTTAATTTACATATTGAAAAAATCTAAAGTTTGTATAAACTAAACCCTACTAGAGTAGAGGTAAGCGATGAAAACAAGAAAAGCAGGCTGGACTACCCGTATACTGTCTTCCATATTTGTTGTTGCAGTAGCTCACGCACTTGTGAGCTTACCACCGCCTCCGCCTGAACCATCTCTATTAGAGCAGGCATGGAATGGCACGAAATGCTTTGCGCAGAATTTACCGTATACAGATCCGTTGGTTTACAATCCGGAGACTAGCAAAAGTGGTTGGACGATGCAGCGTGAGATCATGACTGAGTGCGGGCACAAGGACTTTTGGCGCGGCCTTGGTATTTTTAATATGATCCGTCAGGTTTTGACCTTTTCGCCTTAATTTTGACCCAGCCAAAGCCGGGTGCTCGTCTTAAATAAAATAATATTTCCACGAAATATTTATTGACATAATCGTTAAGTGTATATAAGCTCCTTGTTGCGTCACATATTTAAAGGAGTAATAATGATGACTGAACAAATAAAATTTAACTTTCCGCTAGATCCTGAACCCTCTTAGATGCCTCCTTGTTCATGGAGCGCGCGTCAAACGAGCCCCGATGTTCTAGAGAATAGAGCTAAACGAGTTTTTAACGCATCCGGTGGTCCTTTAACGGTACAACAATATGACGAAAGACTAAGTTCTGGTGGTTTAGCGCACAAACACTGTGTGCTTTCGGCGGATCCAACGGGGGCAGTACAACGGGCAATGAATAAGACTTCTGTTGTAGGGCTTGCAAATGTAAGGTCCGGTGGACTGGTTCCTGCGGACATGACCGTAAAAGCTGAGTTTTGTGGAAGAACGGTTAATGTACCTGTTAACCGGGTTCAACCCGGTAATGCGACATATACTTTTTGGCCGCAAGGGACTCATAAACCAACTTGGCAGGATCGTGCAGCTCAAGCTGCTCATAAGCTTGGTGTTTTAAAGCTTGGGAAATAAAAAGAAAGCTTCATTGTAAGTTTTAAAGGCCGCGTCACTTGCGGCCTTTTTTTAATCTCTCAATCCTTCCGGGATTTCGACGACAACGGATTTGTCTGTTATCTCTATAATGTTTTCATCGACGAAGGGGAGGTAAAAACTTTCCGATCCATCTAAGGGCTGAATTTCGATCAGATCGCTCGCACCGAAATTTTCTACCGAGATGATTTTGCCGATTTTTGTTTGATTTTCTTCCACGTCAAGGCCGATGAGATCATCAATATAAAACTCATCTTCATCCGCTTCGGGGAGGGCGGCGCGTTCAATATAAAGCTCTGTCCCGCGTAAGGTTTCGGCGTGTGTGCGGTCCGTGATACCTTCAATTTCGGCAATCCAGAACTTGTTAGTCGCATTTTTTAGGGACAGGGTAAGTGTTTTGTTTGTAACGTCACTGGTGAACAAAGGATTGTTCAGCAGTTCTAAATCTTCAACAAAGACGTGGAGTTTCACAAGCCCCTTTATCCCGTGCGCTGGGCCGATCTTGGCGATGCAGATTCTTTCTTCTCCCTCTCCCTTGGGAGAGGGGTGGGGTGAGGGGGATGAAGTTTGCGAGGTGGTGATTAGCTCATTTTTCAAATTTTCCAATACTCCATCAATATTACGAAGGACATCGTTATTCCAATATCGCGTGATCTTAATGCCTTTTTTTTCAAGAAATTGCGAGCGCTCTTTATCTTTTTTTTCGTTGTGCTGTCCGCCGTCAAGTTCGACAGCAAACATTTTTTCTTCGCAGAAAAAGTCTAGAATGTAAGGGGGAATGGGGTGTTGACGTCTGAATTTGAGGTTTTCAAATTGTCGGTTACGCAATCTGGACCACAAAAGCTTTTCAGCATCGGTTTGGTTTTTGCGTAAAGTACGGGCATGCTGAGTAGTTTGATCACTCATGGTTTTTGCCCCTCACCCTACTCCCTACGGTCGTTTTCCCTCTCCCGGTGGGAGAGGGATGTTGTTAGGATTACTCTTCTTTTTTCTCTTCTTCAGCAGGTGCGTCAGCTGGAGTCTCTGCTGGTGCTTCTGCAGCAGCTTCAGGAGCAGGCTCATCAGCCTTTGCTTCCTCAGCCGGAGCTTCCTCCGCAGGTGCGGCTTCTGCTTCAGCTTTTGCAGCTTCTTCGGCTGCGGCTTTTTCCGCTTCTGCTTTTGCCTTTTGCTTTTCTTCCTTATCGGCGATGCGCATCTTTGTTTTTTCTGATGCTTGCGCTTTCTGAGGGTTGTTACGCGCTTCAGGCATTGGAGCGATTCCGGCTTGGCCCAAGAATACAGCTACGCGGTAAGAAGGCTGTGCGCCTTCGGCGAGCCAGTGTTTAATGCGCTCTTCATTCAAGCTCACACGGTTTGTATCGTCTTTGGCGAGAAGGGGGTTATAAGTTCCCAAACGTTCAATATAACGGCCATCACGCGGCATCCGCTTATCAGCGACCACGATCCGGTAAAACGGGCGTTTTTTACGTCCCCCGCGAGACAGTCTCATTGCTAGTGCCATTTTATTTTCTCCTTTTTAATGTTGAATGAGTTAAACAAATATTGAAAACCAAATAAAAATTAGAAAAGCCAATATCAGAAAAGTGATTGAATTGGCTATTATTACTTTATTTCTTAAAGCTAAAAAAACGGATGAGACATATAATATCAACAAAAGAGTTCCAGCGATTATAAATTCAATTTCACTGGTTTCGGGGTGGTAAAAATTACTCACCCCGTACGCTATAAGTCCAGCAACTCCCAAAAGTACTGATACAATGGTGGCAAAGATAATGGCTATTGTTTTAGCTGGATTTTTGTTCATCATCTCCGTTTCCCCTTTTTACTCTTGGGTTTACGGTTCTTTTTTGTGCCTCCGCGTGTCCCCATACCGGGCATCGTAGGCATGCCGCCCATCGTTCCACCAAGACCGGGTAGGCCACCGCCTAAGCCAGGCATGGTGGACCCTAGCGGACTCGAACCCTCGTCAAACGGATTTGCCCCGAGTGGCCCTGCGCTGTCTTCCAGTAATTCAGGGTCCATACCTTGTGCAAGCATTTCAAGCTCATCACCTTTGCCGCCCATAAGGCCCTTCATCTGCTTCATCATGCCGCCCATGCCCATCTTCTTCATTTTCTTCATGACGGTTTGCATTTGCTGTTGCTGCTTGCAGAGTTTATTGACGTCTTGCACGGTTGTACCGGAGCCAGCAGCAATGCGTTTCTTACGTGAAGCGTTCATAAGGGCGGGTTTTTCACGCTCGGCTAATGTCATGGACAGGATGATGGCTTCTTGTTTTTTGAGGACATCATCGGCCAAATCGTTATTTTCAAGGGCGCTGGCCATTTTGCCAAGCCCGGGCAGCATCTTCATGAGGGCGCCTGCGCCGCCCATCTTGCTCATTTGGCGCATTTGGCTAAGAAGGTCGTTAAAGTCAAACTGACCTTTCTTCATTTTCTCCGCCATCTTGGCTGCGTCTTCGGCCTGAATGGTCTCGCTGGCTTTTTCGACCAAGGAAACAACATCTCCCATCCCAAGGATACGCCCTGCAATCCGGTCTGGATAAAACGGCTCCAGCGCGTCCCAATTTTCACCCGTTCCCATGAGTTTAATGGGCTTGCCGGTAATGCCGCGCATGGACATGGCTGCACCGCCGCGCGCGTCCCCGTCAATGCGGGTCATCATGATGCCGGTAATGCCGACTTTCTCGTCAAATTCTTTGGCAACGGTCACGGCGTCTTGTCCGGTCATTGCATCAACGACGAGGAGTGTTTCCACCGGCTTTGCCAGTTTCGAGACATCTGCCACTTCGGCCATGAGCTCTTCATTGATGGCCAAGCGTCCGGCGGTATCGAGCATCACGATGTCAAAGCCTTCAAGGCGGCCTTTTTCCATGGCACGCTTCGTAATTTCTTTAGGGTTTTGACCTTTGATAATTTCGAGCGTTTCAATACCTGTTTGCTCTCCTAGCACGGCGAGCTGATCTTGAGCGGCAGGACGTTGGGTATCCAATGAAGCCATCAGCACTTTTTTCTTATGCTTATCACTCAGAAATTTGGCAATCTTGGCTGTGGAGGTTGTTTTACCGGCCCCTTGCAAACCCACCATAAGGAAAGCCGCAGGCGGGGTCGAGTTAATGTTTAACGGCTCAGATTGCTCGCCGCCCAGCATTTCCACCATCGCATCATGGACGATTTTAACGACCTGCTGGCCCGGTGTGACGGATTTAACAACTTCAGCGCCAACTGCACGTTCTTTGACGGTATTGATGAAGTCTTTGACAACGGGTAGGGCAACGTCAGCCTCCAGCAAGGCCACGCGGATTTCACGTGCCGCCGCATTGACATCTTCTTCGGAAAGGGAGCCTTTCCTCCGAAGCTTATCAAATATCCCGCCTAATCTATCGCTTAGTGTTTCAAACATGCTTATTTTTTAAGCCCGCAACCGTCTCTTTGCTCCGTCGGGTTTAAAATTTCTCCTTTAATTTCCGTTTCAAACCCGACACGGCAAAGCCGGGGATGCGGGCTTGAAACATACAACACTACCCCAGTGGGCGTATCTTCGCTGACTGGGGGGTATCCGTAGACACTGACCATTACCGTGATGTCAGTGAATTTCGGGGTTTTTTACCTGTTTTAGGACACAAAAGTCAAGCCTTTTGTCATTGCGAGCATCGCGAAGCAATCCATAAATAGATTGCCACGTCGCTTTTCAAGCTTCTCGCAATGACGTATAGAAATAACATGTCTTTGAGCTTTAAAAAAATGCATGGTCTTGGGAATGATTTTGTCATCATTGATACCCGCGAAAATGGCGTAAAAATAACTTCTGAGCAGGTGTGCGCCATTGCAGATCGCAAGCGCGGAGTGGGGTGTGATCAGGTCATATTGATCGAAAGGTCCAAAAACTGGATCGAGACCAATCTGATCCGCATTTATAATCCTGATGGAAGTGAAACGGGAGCCTGCGGGAACGGAACGCGTTGTGTCGCCGACCTTCTTATGAATGAAGATGATGTTGACGATATTGTCATTGAAACGGCCTATGCGGCGCTGAACTGTTTTCGGGATGAAAATGGCCTTGTGCGGGTGGAGATGGGGCATCCACGCCTTGAATGGCAGGATATTCCGCTTTCAAAGTCATATGATACGCTTCATTTGCCACTGGAAGGTGATCCAGTTGGTGTGAATATAGGTAATCCGCATTGCGTCTTTTTTATTGAGAAGGAGATGAGCGATCAGGAATTAGAAAAGCTTGGTGCGCATTTTGAGCATGATCCGCTATTTCCTGAGCGCACCAATGTTGAATTCGTGGAGGTTCTGGCCAAAGATCACTTACGTATGCGGGTGTGGGAACGAGGTACAGGTATCACACAGGCTTGTGGTTCTGGCGCATGCGCCAGCGTCGTTGCGGCCATCCGGCGGGGTTTAAGCGCCCGTAAGGTCACGGTGACTCTAGATGGTGGGGATTTGATCATTGCATGGCCGGATGATAATTCGCCTGTTTCCATGACCGGACCGGTTGCTTATGTGTTTGACGGAAGACTAAAACCCCTGTAAATCCTAGGGCTATGAGCCGAAAAGAGCCGGAACTTGTTACCTTTGGATGTCGCCTGAACACTTATGAGAGTGAGGTGATGCGCACCCATGCAAAAAATGCGGGGTTGGAGGATGCGATTATCTTTAATACTTGCGCGGTGACGAAGGAAGCAGAGCGCCAAGCAAGGCAGGCCATTCGGCGTGCGCGGCGGGATCATCCGAAGGCCAAGATCATTGTCACCGGCTGTTCTGCGCAGATTGATCCTGAAACCTATGCCGGAATGGAAGAGGTGGATCAGATTATCGGCAATGACTTGAAGCTGGAGGCTGAGACTTGGGGGGCGACAGATCATGAACGGGTGCAGATCAATGACATTATGTCGGTCAAAGAAACGGCGAGCCATTTAATTGATGGGGTGGAGGGTCATGCAAGAGCCTTTATTCAGGTGCAAAATGGCTGTGATCACCGTTGTACCTTTTGTATTATCCCTTATGGGCGGGGGAATTCGCGTTCTGTTCCGATAGGGGAAATCACGGATCAGGTACGTAAGCTCGTTGAAAGCGGCTATAACGAAATTGTCTTTACCGGCGTTGATGTGACCTCTTATGGCTCTGATTTGCCGGGCGAGCCGACATTGGGGCAGATGATCCGTCGTGTGTTGGCGTTGGTACCGGAATTGCCACGCTTGCGCTTGTCATCGCTTGACCCGGTTGAGATTGATGATGACTTATGGCGCTTGATTGCCGAGGAGCCAAGATTGATGCCGCATCTTCATATGAGCTTGCAGGCAGGCGATGATATGGTCCTCAAACGGATGAAGCGTCGCCATTTGCGCGAGGATGCTATTGCAATGTGTGAACGGGCGAGGGAATACCGCCCTGATATGGTTTTTGGTGCAGATATCATTGCGGGCTTCCCAACGGAAACGGACGAGATGTTTGCGCGCACGCTGGATGTCGTAGAGGAATGCGATTTAACGTTCTTACATGTGTTTCCTTATTCGGAGCGTGAGGGAACGCCGGCGGCGAAAATGCCGCAAGTGCCGCATGAGGTTAGGAAAGCGCGTGCGGCTCAGCTTCGCGCGCTAGGTGAAAAACAGGTGCAAAAATTTTTGAAACGCCATGTAGGCCAAAAGCGGCAAGTGATCGTGGAGCAAAATGGTATAGGCCGCACCGAGCATTTTGCGGAAGTTCAGCTTGATAAAAATCAAAGGCAAGGCGCTTTGGCAGATGTTATGATCAAGGGAATCGAGGGAAACAGATTAACAGGAAAGGTTCTATAATGGTTTTTTGGCGGAAGAAGAAAAATCAGGCAGCGCAGGAAAAGGAGCATCATGATGACCGCTTGCTGCATCATGAAAAGGACCCTGCACTAGAGCCGCCGACGGAATATGACCCGGAAATGGATGAGGCGCTTCAAAAGGAACTCGCCGAGACGGAAATAGATATCATTGATGACCTTGATTTGGTGCCAACACCCGAACATACGCTTAAATCTGACCTAAAAGAGGCCGATGATCTAAGCGATCATTCGAATGAAGGTGGTTGGTTTTCGCGTCTAACCAAGGGGTTATCCAAATCCTCTAACAAAATAGGTCAAAGCATTGGTGATGTTTTCACCAAGCGCAAATTGGATGATGAGGCGTTAGAGGAGCTTGAAGATATTTTGATTACTGCTGATATCGGTTCAAAAGTGAGTGCAAAACTCGTGGCTGAGATATCGAAGGAAAAATTCGATAAAGAAGTCGAGCAGGAGGAAATTCAAGAAGCTTTGGCGGCACAAATTGAAGAAATTCTAACACCTGTTGCGCAAAAACTGGATATCAAGAAACCTGAAGATGGACCGTTTATCATGCTGGTTTGCGGGGTGAACGGGGCCGGAAAGACTACGACTATTGGTAAGCTGGCCCATGAATATCATATGAAGCAGCATAAGAAGACCATGATTGCCGCAGGTGATACATTTCGTGCGGCGGCGGTGGAGCAGCTTGAGGTCTGGGCGGCGCGGGCGCATGTACCGCTTCTCAAGAAAGATATCGGTGCGGATGCGTCTGCTGTGGCCTATGAGGCGATTGAAAAGGCTAGAGAACAAGGCACGGAACTTCTTATGATTGATACGGCGGGTCGTTTGCAAAATAAGGCCAATTTGATGGCGGAGCTGGAAAAGATGGTGCGTGTCATCAAAAAGCAGGATGAAACAGCTCCCCACGCGGTTTTATTGGTGCTGGATGCGACAACGGGCCAAAATGCCCATTCGCAAGTGGAGAAGTTCAAGGAGCTTTTGGATGTCACAGGTTTGGTTGTGACCAAGTTGGATGGCTCTGCCAAGGGCGGGGTAGTTGTGGCGCTCGCCGAGGAGTTTGCTTTACCCATCTATGCCGTGGGTGTGGGAGAGAAAATTGAAGATTTAAGCCCATTCGAGGCCAAAGATTTCGCCCGCGCCCTTGTGGGGTTAGAGGGGTAAGGTTAAAAAACCTCTAATTCATTGATTTTTCATCATTTTGCGCGATAATGCTTTCATGGTGAAAAAGCATAAAAACCTCAAATCTCAAAAACCTAGGAAATTTCAGGACGCAGCTAAGGCGTGCGCCTATATCGAAGCGATTTATGAGGAGCAGATTGCTTATCTTCGTAGCGCGTTTGACAGCTTTGCTGCCGGAGACATCCCAAAATCAAAAGTCAGTGGTTTTTACCCTTATGTGCGGGTAGATGTTTCCGAGGCCGATTATCAAAAGAAAGACCCTGATGCGCGTCATTCTTACGGCTTTGTGGCCAAACCGGGTGTCTTTGAAACAACTCTCACACGTCCAGACATTTTTAAACATTATTATCAACATCAGTTGGAGTGCTTGTTGACCAATCACCCTGTGCCTGTTGAGGTGGGGTTGAGTAATAGCCCTATCCCCATCCATTTTGCACTGGGTGAGGATTTCCATCTGGAGCAGGATTTAAGCCCTGAACAGATGGAGGCGGTGTCGCATTTGTTTGATCAGCCGGATTTGGAAATATTGGATGATCAGATCGCTAATTCGCGGCACCGGATCAAAGAAGGGGAGGCGGCTCCTTTGGCGCTTTTTATAGCTCCCAGAGTGGATTTGAGCCTCATGCGCCTCAAACATTACACAGGTACCAATTCCAGGCATTTTCAAAATTTTGTGATTTTCACGAACTACCAGTTCTACATTGATGAATTTATCAAGCTTGGTGAAGAGAAGGTTAAATTAGGAGCTTATGAGGACTTCATCCAGCCCTGTCAAAATGCGCGTCAGCCGCAAATGCCTGCCTATCATCTGAAAGGCCGCTATGGTAATGGAATTACCATGATCAATATCGGGGTAGGGCCATCCAACGCCAAAACCATTACCGACCATGTCGCGGTTTTGAGGCCTCACGCATGGTTGATGTTGGGGCATTGTGCAGGACTTCGAAATTCGCAAGAATTGGGGGACTATGTGCTCGCGCACGGTTATTTGCGCGAAGATAACGTCCTTTACCATGATATCCATCCTTCCATCCCCATTCCTGCACTGGCGGAAATTCAAATCGCGCTGGAGCAAGCGGTGGGAGAGGTCACAAGCAAGCAAGGCTATGACATTAAAAAGGTTATGCGGACCGGAACGGTAGCAACCGTGGATGACCGAAACTGGGAGTTGAGAGCTTCTGTACGGCAAAATCAGCGCTTTTCACAAAGCCGGGCGATTGCGCTGGAGATGGAATCCGGCACGGTCGCGGCCAACGGATTTCGATTTCGGGTGCCCTATGGAACGCTTCTTTGTGTGTCGGATAAGCCGCTCCACGGGCAGCTCAAACTTCCCGGCATGGCTGATAGTTTCTATAGACAGCGTGTGAAGCAGCATTTGTTAGCCGGTATTCGGGCGATGGAGATTTTACGTGATATCCCACCGGAAAAGCTACATAGCCGGAAGCTCCGCTCTTTTGACGAAGTCGCGTTTCAATAGATTTAAGCGAAAATATCGAGATTTTGTCCGCGTTCGTCGGAACGGGTTGTGATGCTATTTTCTGAAGAAGCCGGAAGTGTTTTTCCTACATTTTGTGCCTGTGTAGGTTCAGTGTTGTTTACTTGACCAATTTGGGCGGATTCTTGCCCGTTTACGGCTTTGCTTTGCGGTTGGTTTTTATCTTCCGTGACGCCGGGTTGAAATTTATTGGTCGTTGGAATTTGCTGCGGGAATGCGTTGTTAATTGATCCAACCATGTTTTAATCCTCTATCGCCTTGTATTTTTTTGTCATTTTTGATTTTGGGCATGCCCAAGTGTTATTATTTATAATAGGCGAAAAGTTTTAAAATTAGGTTAGTCGGTAGCTACTTAAGTGAGATTTATTCACCAAAAAAGGCAGTAAAATTAACAAATTATAAAGATTTATGGAGTAAGACTTAAGATGGGGTATGAGAATAAAAATCGTGATGTTAAGGAAAGCTACAAGGAGAGCTATAAGGAGTTGACGTTAGGGTTACTTCAAAAATCGCCGGCTGTTGGTAATTTGCTTGTCCGGTTACATGACAAGCATATTTTGTATGGTTTGGCCAAACATCCTGAGGACCATGCGCGGATTGAACTGGCTGATATCATGGCCGAATTACTGACCTTGGATCTGACACCATCTGAAAATGAGCTCATTACTGATGTTTTGTCGAGTTTGGTCAAGCAGGCCGAGACTACGTTACGTCAGGCAGTGGCGGAGCGGATTTCCACAATAGATGACGCGCCGCTCCGGCTGGTTCTTCAACTGGCAAATGACGAGATCACGGTTGCGAAACCTGTTTTGGAAAAAAGTAAGGCGCTCACGGATCTTGATTTAACCTATATTGTGAAGGCTCGCAAGACTGATCATTGGCAATCTATCGCGAAGCGGGTGAAGATGTCCAAAGAGTTGATTGATTGCCTAGCTGACACGCGTGATTACAAAACCGCAATTACACTTTGCGAGAACAAAAATGTCCGTTTGACCGGATATTCCATGAATATCTTTTCCGATATGGCGGAAGTACATGATCCTCTGGCCAAGCCGTTATTGATGCGCAAAGAATTACCCAATAGTTTGGCAAGCAAGCTTTATAGTTTTGTAGGGCAGGAGCTTAAGAGCTTTATCAAGGAAAATTACTCGATTGAGGAAAGTAAACTTTTTGACGATACCGTCGGTGACATTATTTTCGAAATTTCAGCATCCAGACGTGGGGAGTATACGCCCAATGTGAAAATGATTATTGCTGCGGAAAGGCTTTTGGAAAGAGGGCTTTTGAATGCCGATGTTATGGTTGAAAATTTAAGACGCGGGCAAGTTTCCAGCTTTATTGCGATGTTTTCCGTTTATTGTGGGCTGCCTGTTGGCACGGTTGAGGAAATGTTAGGCCAAAAAACAGCGCAAGGATTGGCGATAGCGTGTAAGGCCACCAACATTCCAAAATCGGAATTTGTGAACATGTTCTTGCTGACCTCCCGTGTGCGGGGAGCGCAAATTATTGATAAAAAGGATTTGGCCCGTGCGCTTGCTTATTATGACCGAATTAAAGAACCGCTTGCCCGCCGTATCCTGAACCAAAGCAGACACTAGAGTTTGTGAATTTTTAGACCCTTGCTGGTTTAGGGTATTCTTCTGTCATCCCGAAGGCTTTCATGACTTTATTCAAACAGGGCTGAATAATTTCTCTTCCGGCACTTGAAAAGCATCTTCTGTGGCAAATTTTGTCCATGAAGAAGATTTGATTTTTTGGATCATACTCATTTCCAAGCTCTTTGGCCAGAGAGCGACCTGATTGGTGAGAGCTTTCAACATCAAGATGCGCACTGGCAAGATCAGAATCTTGTAATGTGAGGGCAGCATCAACCAGATCATTACCTGATGTGCTTTCAGTGATCAAAATCTTCAGCTCATCAAAAACGGAATGAATATCTTTGTTAGAAAGATACCATTTTAGGCTTTCTGCTGGGGAAACCGCATTTGGATCTGAGAAATCTTTGCTTACATCTGTGGTTAAGACAAAAGCCTTAATGATTTTGAGGTCTTCTTTAGAGACATATGCTGCGAGATCTTCACGGGCGCTGTCAAAAGCAAGTTTTTCAAGTCTGAATTGTTCCCCTTTGTTTCCTTGCGCGTCATGTTTATAATCATGAATGAGGGCGGCAGTTAAAAGGAGTCCAAAAGTTTCTTTTGTGAAACGTCCCGTTTCAACAGCGTGGTGTCCAAGCGTATAGGTCATGCAAAAAACTTGCAAGAAATGTTCATTTCCATGATAGGCATTATCATTTGGTTCTGCCGCGAGTTTTGCAGCGGCCATAATTGCCTTTTTTGATTGGTCGGTGAATGCAATTTGAGAGATTGCATCTTGAACGAAGTTTTCAATATCAGGAATGCCCTCTTTGGTCCATTTTCTAAAAATGTCGGCAATTTGCGCCGTATCGGCCTTTAGAAAAGCTTCAATGTCTTTTGTGTTTGTAGAGGCTTTGGTAAATTCATTCATGTTTTTTCTCCTAATGTTCGGAGAAAATATATACATAATATGTTGTGCTGTCAATGTTGTTAAGCGGCCTTTGGGGTCGCTTTTTTTAACGCTATAACACCGGGGAGGTCTTTGCCTTCCAGCCATTCGAGGAAAGCGCCGCCTGCGGTGGAGATGTAGCTCATATCCTGTGCGGTATTTGCATTTTCAAGGGCTGCTACCGTATCACCGCCGCCGGCCACGCTTGTGATTTGGCCGGAGAGTGTAAGTTCGCTCACAAATTTGGCGATCTCGTTAGTGGCGCGGTCAAAGGGTTTAATTTCAAATACACCAAGCGGTCCATTCCACAAAATAGTATGGCACTCGCCAATTATACTTTTAAGGTGCTGGGTACTTTCAGGACCCATATCAACAGCCATTTTATCTTGGGGGATGGCATTAACGGAGACTGTGTCATGGTCGGTCGGGTATTGAAGGTCTTCCACGACGACATAATCTTTGGGCAAGATAATCTCACAATTTTGTTTTTTGGCCTCATCCATAATTTCTTTGGCCTCGTTAAGCATGTCAGGCTCATAGAGAGATTTACCTATATCAATGCCTTGCGCGGCCAAAAATGTATTGGGCATGGCACCGCCTAAGACTAGATAATCAACTTTGGGTAGAAGGTTGCGTAGCACATTCAGCTTTGTTGAAATTTTGGAACCGCCGACAATCGCCAAGACGGGCGTTTTAGGATTTTGGAGAGCGGATTCGAGCGCACTCAATTCCGTTTCCATGAGAAGTCCGGCGGCACTGGGTAGGAGGTGAGCTAGCCCTTCCGTTGAAGCATGGGCGCGGTGCGCGGCGGAAAAAGCGTCATTCACGTAAATATCGCCCATGCTGGCAAGCTTCTTGGCAAAAGTGGAATCATTACTTTCTTCGCCTGAGTGAAACCGGATATTTTCTAACAAGGTGACATCCTTGG
>JALEGH010000001.1 GCA_022763065.1 Alphaproteobacteria bacterium | reverse complement strand
GTGAGGCTTTGAATCTTCGGGAGTAGAAAAGCTTTCCAATCTCTGGGAGGACATCCCCACCTTCAAAGAGGATTGCGATTTATTCTGCGTGGCCCGTGCTGTCGCACTTGTGGCACTTAACGCAGGAGAAGAAACGGAAATATTCGCTGCTTTTTTCTCTGCTGTTATTTTCTCGGCTACTGTTTTTTGGGCTGTAACTGCTGCCAGCTTACTCGCCGTTTCATCCATTTTTTTGGATTTAATGGGTTCCGGCTGATTTTGCTCCGATGCTACGTTTGCTTTTTGTACTTCGGCTGTATCCGAAGTGATTTTAATACCGGAGAGTTTGCGTGCGGACAGGTCGCTCATCTTTCATAAATCCTCATAATCGGGGCAGGCGCTGGCCTTGTTAAGGTTTGCGCCGCAAATTGTTGGAAAGACGCTATAAAGACACGGGGGGTAAGGCTTCACAAGCCCTAAAAAAATAACTTTATCCACAAACTCACAGGCAAAAACAGAAATGTAGATTTTCTGAGGCTTATAAGGAATCCCCCTTGTGGATAAGCAGTTTTGCGCCCTCAAAACAAGCTTGAGGATAAAAAACTTATAAACACAAAATATTATTTTTTATCAATAGATTGTATATATTTCTTAATATCTTGCTTTAAGCTTGGAGCCAGTAGATAAAGCCCGATAATATTGGGTATCGCCATCGCAAAAATCATAGAATCCGAAAACAGAATAATGTGGTCAAGCGCCGAGGCCGCGCCGACGACCACAAAAGCACAATAAATGACTTTAAACCCAAGCTCGATCACGGGCTTATCTCCAGTCAGATAAGTCAGACATTTCAAACCGTAATAAAACCAGGCAATCATGGTCGAATAGGCAAACAAGAACACTGTTAAGGCCAACACATAAGGAAACCACGGGAAGACGCTCTCAAACGCACGGGAGGTCAGGCTCACCCCCTCCATGCCGCTTGTGCCCTCATAGGCTCCCGTCATCACAATCACAAGGGCTGTGACCATACAAATAACAATTGTATCAATAAAGGGTCCTAGCATCCCGACAAAGCCTTGTGATACTTGATCATTTGTTTTCGCTGTGGCATGGACAATCGCGGCAGAACCAATTCCTGCCTCATTCGAAAAGGCAGCGCGCTGCACCCCGATCAGTAAAGCCCCAATAACCGCACCAAATCCGGCTTCTGGCGTTAAGGCCAGTTCAAAGATCGTGGCAAAGCCGCTTGGGATATTCTGATAATTCAGGGCAATGACCACCAATCCAGCCAACAGATAAAGACCGCCCATGAAAGGCACAATTTTCGAGGCCACTGCCGCAATGGATTTCAACCCGCCGATAATGACAGAGCCTACAAGAACAGCCAAAATCAGACCAAAGAGCCATCCTTTATCAGCCCAAAAACCTTCTTCTCCGCCAAAGACATTCACAACTTGCTGGAACGCCTGATTGGCCTGAAACATATTTCCGGCTCCAATAGCCCCGCCAATACAGCAAAGCGCAAAAAACGCAGCCAAAACGGAGCCGACAACAGGCATATTCAGCCCTTCAAAAGCAGCTTTCAAATAATACATCGGTCCGCCGGAAATGCGTTCTGGCCGCTCCGGATCTGTATGATGGCGGTATTTGACACCAAGGGCCGCTTCGGCAAATTTGGCGCTCATCCCAAATATTCCCATCATCGCCATCCAGAACACCGCGCCCGGACCTCCGGCAGACACCGCAACCGCAACACCGGCAATATTCCCCAAACCTACCGTGCCAGATAGAGAAGTCGCCAGAGCTTGAAACCGGTTAATCTGCCCCTCTTCGTCTTTTCCTTTTCCCTCCCCTTTTTCTTGCCCCTTTTTGTCGTATTTACCGCGAATAAGATCAATGCCGTGCTTGAAATAACGAATATTGATAAACCCGAAATAAAATGTCAGGAACAAGGAAGCCAAAACCAGCCACACCAGAATGAGCTTAATGTCATGGCCGCTCCAAGGTTCGGCGTAGAAAATAATAGAGGCCACCGCCTCCGATACAGGTTGAAAAGCTTGGTTAATGGTTTGATCAATGCTCATATTCGCCTCTTTTAAGGTTAAATCTTGTCAAAAGCATACTCCCAAAGCCCAAAAAGCCAAGAAAAACGCTGTTTTTTATCCTCAACAGCCTTTACTTAAGTCTAAAAAGGAAATAGATTTCATAAAAAATATTTCAAGGAGGAAGACATGTCAGAAAATAAAGCACGCGAACCTATAACGTATGGAAGACAGCTCCAACAGGAATGGCAAAAGATATCCGATAAGATTCAAGAACATCACATCCACATCTATCATGAACCAGAAACTGACTCAAAAGAAACGGCACAGCAAGTCGCAGATAAATTGAGCGCTCTTTTTAAGGGGTATGTTATAAAAACCTCGTCTGGAGAGGCGAGTGGTCCACATTTGAAACCTAACTTTCTTGTTCACGTTCAACCGGAAATACTAGGAGAGGTTGTTTCATGGCTTCAATTTAATCATCAGGGACTTTCTATAGCTATTCATCCTAAAACAGGAAACGGTCTGACGGATCACAGGGATCATTCCATCTGGTTTGGTAAACAGATTGGCTATTCCACTGAGTTCATGGAGAAAATGAAAAGAAAGTATGAGCCGTAATAGTTAAGGCCAGGTCCTACCGGCAGAGCGGCTTGGATAGTCTTTGTCCGGTTGCGGTGGAGGCTGCCCATTGTTGAATTTCGCCGCGGCTCATTTTCGCCGTTTGGGGAATTCTGGGCGAATATGTCGCACAAAATACATCAGGACGCATCCGCGCAATATCCGCAGAGACCTTATTGGAAAAACTGGTACGCATATCGTGAACTTTACGCTCTGCACCACCACCTGAACCATTGCGCTTAAAATAATTCACCATCGTTTGCTCATAACCGGAAAAAAGTCCAGCATGGCGATTAGTGATCTCGCGGTATTGCTGGTAGAAATTTGTCCAACCGCGCGGGGTCATATGCTGACAATTCAGGCCGATCACCATCAATTCGCTATGGATACGAATACCCTGCTCAGCCTCCGCTTCTGCCGCAGAATAACATCCCGCCGCCCATGAAGGAGACGACATCACAATTAAAAGAGCAACAAAAAGGAGCAGGCTTATTTTTTTCATATCTATCTTATATCTCATAAAGGGTTAACAAATCAAAAACGGGCGCGGGACAGACGGCAAAAGCACTGTTTTTACTTGATCGGGCACCATAGTCATGGTTTATAAGGCTTGCAAATGGAAAATACGAAAAAAGACAAAAAACTTTATATCAAGACTTGGGGCTGCCAGATGAATGTCTATGACAGCAGCCGCATGGCTGATATTTTGCGCCCGCTTGGTTATAAAACTGTGGAGGGGCCTGAAGACGCGGATATGATTATTCTTAATACCTGTCATATCCGCGAAAAAGCCACAGATAAGGTTTTTTCTGAAATTGGCCGCCTTAAAGAGCATAAAGAAGCCAAAGAAGCGAGCGGCGGCAAGATGCTTATGGCTGTGGCAGGCTGCGTCGCACAAGCTGAAGGGGACTTTATCCTGAAGCGTGCGCCTGTCATCGATATGGTGTTTGGCCCGCAAACCTATCACGAATTGCCGGAAATGGTGCTCAAAGCGACCAATTCCTTTGGCAAAAACCGGATTGTGAATACCGAATTTCCAACCATTTCCAAATTTGACCACCTCCCGCAAGAGCAACAACAAGGCGCCAGTGCTTTTCTGTCTATTCAAGAAGGTTGTGACAAGTTTTGTACTTTCTGCGTGGTGCCCTATACACGCGGTGCGGAATATTCCCGCCCTGTGGAAGACATTGTGGAAGAAGCCAGACGCCTTGTGGATAACGGAGCCAAAGAAATCACGCTTCTAGGGCAAAATGTAAATGCCTATCATGGAGACGGAAAAGATAATAAAATCTGGGGATTAGGACGTTTAATTAAAGCAATATCTGAGGTAAATGGGGTACAGCAAATCCGCTATACCACCTCTCACCCGCGTGATGTGGACGCCGAACTCATTGAGACCCACCGTGATGTGGAAAAGCTCATGCCATTTTTGCACCTGCCGGTCCAAAGTGGCTCCGACAAGATCTTAAAAGCCATGAACCGCAAACACACCGCCGATGATTACCGCCGTATTGTTGAAGATTTGCGCAAAGCGCGGCCTGATCTTGTTTTCTCCTCTGATTTTATCGTAGGCTTTCCCGGTGAAACAGATCAAGACCATGAAGATACAATGCAGCTCATCCGCGATGTGGTGTTTGCAAGCGCTTATTCTTTCAAATTCTCTGCCCGGCCCGGCACACCGGCAGCCAATATGCAAAATTTAGTGCGTGAAGATGTGAAATCTGCCCGCCTGATGGAGCTGCAAGACCTCGTCAATGCGCAATATCTGGAATTTAATCAATCCTGTATCGGTAAAACCATGCCTGTTTTGTTTGAGCGCAAAGGCCGTCACGAGGGCCAATTACAGGGGCGCACCCCCTTCTATCAGGCTATTAACGTGCCCGCGAATGAGCGTTGCTTAGGTGAAATCGTTGATGTGACGATCACAAGCGCTTCGGCCAATGCCCTCATCGGCGAAGTCAAAATTACCGAAGACGTGGTCGCAAAATCGGCTTAAGCGGCATCTTTTGAATTTGTTTATCAACCGCCCTGAAGATGGAATCTGATGCTTTGCTTATTTTGTGCCATGTTTTGATTTGCTCAACATTACCCCCACTGCGTATCAAAACGGGCAAGACAATCTTGCCAATAAGATCGCGTAAAGTACCGTTTTCACGTGTTCCATAGGGAATATTCAAATACCCTCTAGTAGATTCAACGCCTGCAAGCGCTTCATTTATCTTTTCTTTTGCGTATTTAGGGTCTGTGCAGATCGGCATACCCAGCTCTTCCAGAGCGTTTTCAACCGCTACCAAATTTTCTTCTGATTGCGTGAGAGCGCACAACCAATGCGCAATAACCGGTAGAGATCCTTCAGAGCTATCAAAATCACGCACCTCAAGCAGGAGGTTCTTCAACCTCAGATCTCCACCTTCTAATGATTCTGGGTCAATAATGGGTTTCAACTTACAGACATTCCACGCAAAGCTCGCGGCCTGCAAAAAATTTCCAAGTGTGTGTCTATCTTGCGGTAATTCATCAAATTTGAGCGGTTTTTCTAACGTTTCATTATTGCCTTTCTCATCCAAAATAGCCGGCATGACAGTATCCGAAACAAACTGAACATAGCGCTCAATAAATTCATCTCCATCGTAGGAATCAAAAACATAGTCTGCCACCAGTCCTCTTTCCCCCAATTCTTTACGGCGGGAAAGTGCCGCATGTTTTCCTTTCGCATCGCGGGTACGGTTCTCAAAAATCGTATAATAAAGGGGAGACAAAGCGTAGTGGACCTTTGCCCATCTATGTAGTTGGTTGGCATTTTGAACAGAATGGGTAAAGTGCATGGAAGTCGTTGTGCAAGAATAGGTCATAATATTATCCCACCCATGCTTTTTGTAAGCATGAGGAAGCTCATAAGCACGGCGTACAATCTTGTGCACCGGATCAACTTTATTCACAAAATTATGAAGCAGACGATCCAGAGGAATATTGGGTAAATCGGAGCTAGGAACAACCTCTAAACCAAGTCTTCCAGCCTCTTCGTGCAAAACAGAAATATTATTTCTCATCTCCTGAACGACAGAATCTGCATCCGTGTGCGGTTTACTCATAATCTCAATCATATGGGCGGAGGGCTCCACAGACACACCACTTTTACCAAGCCTTTCAAACAGGTTGGTGTATAAAATATCGTGGAGGGTCTTATCCGGTAAGCTTCCATCTGATTTGAGCATAAAACGCTCCATCTCCACCCCTGCGGTGCGAGGTGATGAGGATGAAAAGCTTTTAACGGCACGAGCAAAGCCATCTCGGTCCACTTGTGTATTGTAACTATGAATAGTTGTCATGAGTACTTACCCCAGAATCTCCCGACGCTAGGAGTAGATATAATTTATTTATATGTCAATGCAAAAAGCACTTACTTGCAAAATTTGCTTCATTTTGTGGTACAATAGAAGGACTATCTTAATTATAAACGAGGCAAATTATTACATATTCCACAGATAGAAGTATTTCCCTGTCTTTTGAGGATAATAGCCTTGTCCCTTACCTGTTTGGGGAGCATAACAGCCACCTGCGTCATATTGAAAAAGCGCTCGATATTGACCTGACAAGCCGGGGAAATACGGTTATTTTAAACGGTCAGGAAGACCGTATTGCGCTCGGTCAAAAAATTCTTGAAATGCTGTGGGAAAAGATTCAACGTAATCAGGATGTTACGACCTCCGAAATTGATGCCGCCCTGCGCTTTACTCAAACTCAAAAACCTCACCATAATGGAGGGAATATGCCCAAAGACGACAAAACACCGCTGTATGATGAAAAAGCCGGTATTAAAACAGCTGACAATAAGCTCATCTCCCCCCGCTCTCCCAATCAGGTAAGCTATATTGAGGCCATTCGTGGCAATGATATGGTCTTTGGTATTGGACCTGCGGGAACGGGAAAAACGTTTTTGGCTGTGGCCTCTGCTGTTGCCATGTACCAAGCCGGAGAAATCGAGCGCATGGTCTTTTGCCGTCCTGCCGTGGAGGCCGGAGAGCAGTTAGGATTCCTTCCCGGAGATATGCTAGAAAAAATTGACCCCTATTTGCGTCCGATCTTTGATGCTCTCCATGATATGATGCAAGGCGATCAAGTGATCAAAAAGATGGAAAATGGAGATATTGAAATCGCGCCGCTCGCCTTTATGCGCGGGCGTACACTTAAAAATGCGTTTGTGGTGCTGGATGAAGCGCAAAACACCACGAGTATGCAGATGAAAATGTTCCTCACCCGTATGGGGGAAGGCACACGCATGGTGATTACAGGTGATCCCTCACAAATTGATCTTCCTGCCGGTGTACAATCTGGCCTCAAAGAAGCGATGACTATCCTTCATAACGTTGAAGAGGTTCCCTTTATTCACTTTGACAAAACTGATGTCGTGCGTCATAAGCTTGTCACCAAGATTATTGAAGCCTATGACAAACACGAATACCGCACACGGAGCTAAACCCTATGCATAATATTCCCCCGGAAATTGAAGTCTCCGTCCAAGACCCTGCATGGGAAGAACTGGATAATATCCATGATCTGGTTCAGCTCGCTGCTACAAAAACCCTAAGTAATGCCATACTTCCCAAGATTGCGGTGGATAGAAAGCTCGAAGCCTCCGTTGTTCTGGCCAATGATGACCTTGTACAGGTTCTAAACCGCGAATATAATGAAAAGGACAAACCAACCAACGTCCTAACTTTTGCGTCTTTAGATGATGCACAAGGTATTCCGGAAGAGGGTAATCTACATTTAGGTGACGTGATCCTTGCCTTCCAAACCATTGAACGTGAAGCACAGGAACAGGGAAAATTTCCGCTCGATCATGTCAAACATCTTGTCGTTCACGGCGCGCTTCATCTCTTAGGATATGACCACCAGACGGACGAACAAGCTACAGATATGGAAACACTGGAAATCCGGATATTAGAGCAGCTCGGCGTACAAAACCCTTACACCGAAGCGGATTTTGACTTATAATTAACCTTAGAAATGTTAAAAAGCATGAGCGACCCTGAAAAACCTCCGAGTACCACCCCCGCTACACCAAATGATAGCGGGGGTGTGATACATCTTGATACAGCGCAAACCTCAGTTTCGCAGGCCGGGTCTGCTGAAAGCCATGATGAGAAAACTGGCTTTTTCTCCAGAATAAAAAACAGCATTATAAAGCGTAAAAACGGCTCCGAGACCTTAAGAGAAGCCATTGAGGAGTATATTGACGAACTGCAAGAAGATGAAAGCGCGCCCGAAATTGCCCAACATGAGCGAGCGCTGATCTCAAATGTTTTGAAGCTGCGCGACACGACCGTGATTGACGTCATGATCCCGCGCGCGGATATCGAGGCCGTAGATGTGACCACACCGGAAAATAAGCTCATGGATTTGCTGGCCGACAAACAATTTAGCCGCCTGCCCGTTTACCGTGACAATCTGGATAATATTTTAGGCTCCATCCATATCAAGGATATTTTATCGGCCATTGCCGCAAAGCGTGATATTGATTTGAAATCCATGATCCGGCAGGTACCGATTGTCTCGCCTTCACTGCCTATTCTTGACCTTTTGCTTAAAATGCAGCGCGATAAAAAACACATGGTATTGGTCGTGGATGAATATGGCGGCATTGACGGACTTGTCACGATTGGTGATGTGATTGAAAGCATTGTGGGTGAGTTCGATGATGAGTTTGATCAGGAGGAAGGTGTTCAAATCATCACACGGCCCGATGGCAGCGTTCTGGCCGATGCCCGCGTGGATATCGAAGATTTCGAAGAAGAATTTGGCGAAATACTATCCGAAGAGGAACGCGAAGAAGTTGATACGCTCGGTGGCCTTGTCTTTTTCACCGCCAGCCGTATCCCTGCGCGCGGCGAAGTCATCAAGCATGAAAGCGGTATGGTGTTTGAAATTTTAGAAGCCGACCAACGCCGCGTCAGCCGCCTGCGAATACGCAATATTCCTGGATCATGAGAAAAGCCGCTAAAAAACACTCCTCTTCTCCCGCTCCCATAGAAAAACTCAAGACTGTCATGGCCGCCCTTCGTGATCCTGAGACGGGCTGTCCTTGGGATTTGGAGCAGACCTTTGAAACAATCTTGCCTTATACCCTTGAAGAAGCCTATGAGGTCGCCGATGCGATTGAAAGGCGGGATATGGCAGAACTGAAAGAAGAGCTTGGTGATTTGCTTCTCCAAGTTGTCTATCACAGCCAAATGGCCGCAGAGCAGGATCTTTTTACCTTTGATGAGGTTGCAGATTTCGTGGCAGACAAAATGATCTCCCGTCATCCTCATGTCTTTGGCGATACAGATGCCAATAGTGCCGAAGACGTCAATACAATTTGGGATCAGCAAAAAGACAAAGAAAAAAGCCAAAAAGGAGCCTTATCAGGCGTGGCCCGCGCCCTGCCCGCTTTGCTCCTATCACAAAAACTGCAAAAGAAAGCGGCCAAAACCGGTTTTGAATGGCCGGATACCGCGCAGGCCTTTGACAAATGTGTTGAAGAAATACATGAATTCAAAGAGGCGGAAAAAAACGGTACCCACCAAGAGCGCGAGGAAGAGTTCGGCGATCTCCTCTTTTGCCTCACCAATTATGCAAGAATGCAGGGTGTGAATGCCGAAGAGGCCCTTAGAAAAGCCAATAATAAATTCGTCAAACGCTTTGAAGGCATGGAAAAAGATTGTGCCGCTAACGGTCAAAATTTAAGCGATCTTACCTTGGATGAAATGCTCAAATGCTGGGAACGGCAAAAGGGTAAATAGCTACTTATCCATCAACATAAAAGCCTCAAGGACCGCTTCTTTTTTATCCAGATTGGAGCGCCGGGCGCGGGTGAAATGCTCGCGTATTTCATCAAATTTTTGTGTCCATTGGATCAGGTCAGACGCATCCAGCATATTTTGAAATACGGGATGTGATTGAAGAGGAGCAGGTAAAAGCTGTGACTTTGCTTTCGCAAAAACCATACTGCGTGTAAGCCAGAGGAAAAACATCTCAATATTATCAAACATACTATCCGCCGATTTTCCACGTGCCAGTTGGTTGCTTAAATGATGTATCTCCACCCAATTCATTTTGGGCCAATCCTGCCACATATTCATGAGATGACGCACCAGCTCCAACCCATCACTTTCAATGATCTGTCTGGCGGTTCCAATGCTTCCTGAAGTCAAAGAGCTTAAAAGATCACGGTCATCTAAAGAGAGAGTTTGTCCCACTTCACGTTCCAAAAGCTGGGCCAAAATATCAGTTTCCAACGCGTGAAAATGAAGCGCACGACAACGCGAACGAATGGTCGGGATCATCGCACCCAAACGATGAGTGACAAGCATCAAAATACTATTGGCAGGCGGCTCTTCTAAAATTTTGAGCAAAGCATTTTGCGCATTACGGTTCATAAGGTCCGCATCATCGACAATGACAACCCGCCATCCGCCATCTGCCGAAGATGTCATGCGCAAGAAAGGGGCAGCTTTACGCGCCGTTTCAACATCTAAATTGTTTTTGGTTGTGCCTGTTTTGGGGTCAGTTTGACGTTCAATCGTGAGAAGATCTGGGTGACCACCGGAGGCCACTTTCGCAAAAACCGGATCATCTGCGCTAACATCCAAACTGGTCGCTTGCGCAGGAGCATCGCCAAACAAGCTGTCCTGTGCGCTATCGGGCATGCCGTATTTAAGGAGATAACGCGCCAAACGAAACGCAAATGTTGCCTTTCCCACACCTTCGGGCCCACTCAATATAAGAGCGTGCGGCATAGCGCCCGAATTTATGAGCTCCAAAACCTCTTTTTCTTGGGAGCTATGCCCTAAAAATAGATCAGACTCACGCGGTAGTTTTAAGCCTTCCGGCTCCTCCGGCTCATAAGTGCCGAATTCCTCTTCTACCTGTTCATCTTCAAAATCAAGTAACATGCTTTATATTTTTGAGGACACGATCGTCCAAATATCATTCGCTATTTCATCTGCATTGCCTGAAGCATCAATGATAGCACAGCGATCCGGTTCCATCTTAGCAATTTGTAAAAAACCATCCCGAAGCTTTTGATAAAACTCGGCCCCTGCCCGGTCATAATGGTGATCGCTCCCGCGGTCTTCGACCCGCTTGATGGCCTCCTCAACCGGCAAATCCAAAATGAGGGTGAAGTCCGGCATATGCTCACCAACAATTTGCTTTTCTAACTCCTTGATAAAATCCATGTCTATGCCACGAACAATTCCCTGATACACACGGGTGGAATCTATAAACCGGTCACTGATGACAATTTCGCTGTTCTTTAGAGCCGGAGCAATCACATCACGCACATGCATCGCTCGCGCGGCATTCATAAGCAGTAATTCAGCCTTCGCGCTCCACTCTTGCCCGAATTCAGGCGAGGCTAAAAGCTCACGGATTTCTTCTGCCGCCTTCGTTCCACCCGGCTCCCGTGTTGTGACGACTTCGCGGCCCTGTTTTTCAAGGTGCTCCTGAAGGAGCTGAATTTGGGTGGTTTTTCCAACCCCCTCACCTCCCTCTAATGTAATGAAAAAGCCCTCTGCCATTTATTTAAGAATATTTGCAAAGAAATGAGACATTTTGGCAAATGTTCCTTTTATCAAACCAAGCTTGTCAACAGGTGCAACTGCATATAAGGGGTAAGTGATGGGCTCCATATTTGGAATATTGATGATGACCTCTCCCAACTCATCCCCTTTTTGGACGGGGGCTATAACAGGTTCTTTATATTTAAGCTCCAGCTCGATTTTATCCTGCGCACCTTTGGGAATTGTCAGGAAAACATCCTCATTCGTGACCAAAGCAATCTCGCTGTCCTGACCCATTGCCACTTTCGCCTGTCCAAGCGCCTGAGCGCCTGCAACAAGAACCTTATTTTCAAAATCATTGAGCGCCCATTCTATAAGGCGCGCCCCCTCTTCCGCTCTGGCCTTTTCATCTTCAAGGCCATTAATGACCATGATCACACGCCGCCCGTCTTTTTTGGCCGAGCCCATAAGACCAAACCCACCAGCCTCCGTATGACCTGTTTTCAGGCCATCTGCGCCAATATCTCGGTACAAAAGCGGGTTGCGGTTAGGTTGTTTAATATTGTTAAAGGTAAATTCTTTTTCGCTGTAAAATTTATAATATTCCGGGAAATTTTCGATCATGCTGCCCGCCAAAATAGCCAAGTCTGCCGCCGTTGAATAATGCTCAGGGTCCGGCCAGCCACTTGCATTTTTAAAATTGCTATTTTCCATGCCCAGCTCTTTGGCTTTTGTGGTTAATGATCGTGCAAAGGCATCCTCATCACCCGCTAAACCTTCGGCCAGAACAATTGTCGCGTCATTACCGGACTGCACGATCACCCCGCGAATAAGGTCTTTGACCTTCACCTTCTTGCCTACTTCTACAAACATTTTGGAGCCGCCCTTGCGCCAGGCTTTCTCACTGACACTCAACTCACTATCTAGCTTCAAACGACCATTTTTAAGCGCTTCAAACACCATATAAATGGTCATCACCTTGCTCATGGAAGAGGTCGGCATACGCGCATCTGCTTGCCTGTCAAGAAGCCTTTGTCCCGTTTGCACATCAACAATAACGGCCTGTTTTGCGCTAGTCTCCTGCACGGTCGAAGCCGCAAAAGCATATTGCGGCAAAGCCAAGAATAATAAGCTCAGAAAAATAATGCGCATGATCATCTTCTTTAATCAAAGATAAGAACGGCGTTTTTATTTCCGCTATTATTGAGCGAGGCTAAAATGCGGCGCGCCTCTCCATGATCATCATAAGGGCCTAGACGCACGCGGAAATATGGACGGTTATTCACTTTGGTTAAATAAACCTTTGATGGTCCGATATCGGAAAGCTGATCACTCAGCAGAAGTGCATTTGCCTCTTGCGAAAATGACCCTGCCTGCACAAAGATTTGTTTTTGCGCAACATTCGATATGTTGGACGAAGCTATAACATTTCGCGGCGCAACATTTTCCAGATGTGACACACCATAAGGGTTTGTTGCTGTCGTTGTTGTTGGAGCCGAAACATTCGCAACACTCAAAGGCTCCGCTTCAACTGGTAGAGGTTTAGCCAGTGGAACAGGTGTTTGAGATTGCAAGGGAGCTGCTGGTTTTTGTGTAGGCATGCTCACCACCACTTGTGTCACCGGCTCTCGCGTGATTGAAGCTGGCTTTATGCTTGGAACACGGGGCTGACGGTTTAAAGCCACCTCATAGCCTCTCGTGTCACGTCCTTGTTTCGCAAGTGCTGCTACTTGTTTACTCTCACTCCCCATCACTTCGAGCTTGATTTTTGCCGTACCGGAATTTTTAAAACCGAGCAATACGGCCGCGCGTTCCGACACATCCAATATACGGTTATGAGCAAACGGACCACGGTCATTGACGCGAAGGATAACCGAACGGCCATTACCCAAATTGGTCACACGCACGATACTGGGCATCTGCAACGTACGGTGCGCCGCCGTGAGCTCATTTTTATCAAAAATTTCGCCATTGGCAGTTTTCTTGCCGTGAAAGCCGGGCCCATACCATGAAGCCGTTCCGGTTTCACTGTGATTATAAGCCTCCGAAGGATAATAGCGTTTGCCCTTGATGGTATAAGCGCTCCCCACCTTAAAGCTTCCCTGAGTTTTTGAACGTGACTGTTCCCCCGGTAACGGGATTTGCTTGACCACATGGGCGGCATAACGCGTCTCCGAACAGGCCCCTAAAAAGCCAACAGCCAACATGACAAAAAGGATTGAGGTTATTTTTCTCATCATAAACACCATTTTTATTTATTTTTTACTTACGTGGAAGATAGTTCTATTGGGATAGCCTATCCGCCAGCAGGCCAACAGATGTAGCAAAATAAGTGGACCGGTTCCAGTCCATTATTGTCTGGTAATTATTATACACTAAATAGGCTTCCCCGCCTAGCCCGTCCGGCGCAACGACAGAGGCCATCATGTTCTCCTGTGGCAACGCGCCACCGCCGTATTTCTTAACCCCTAAAGAAGCCCAATATGATAGAGGTTTCCTGATTTTAGGGCCGATTAGGTTTTTGGAGAAACCAGAGGGTAAACTCACGCGCCGCCCCCAACGCTCCCCCGTTTTCCAGCCATTTTTTTTCAAATAATTGGCCGTAGAGGCGAAAATATCAATTTTTGTGCCCCAAATATCGCGCCGTCCATCCCCATTATGATCTACGGCATAGGCATTAAAGCTGGAGGGCATAAACTGGTTTTGTCCCATCGCACCAGCCCATGAGCCTTTCATCGCCCCCGCGCTGATATGTCCCTGATCAATAATTTTCAGCGCATTCATCAATTCTTTTGTAAAGAATTCGCGCCTGCGCCCTTCCCACGCCAATGTGGCCAAGGCAGGCACCACCTTAAATCCGCCGGTGTTAGAGCCAAAATTGGTTTCAATCCCCCAAAGTGCCACAATAAATTGCTTGGGCACACCATACTTGTTTTCAACTTCCTGCAAGGCTCCCGCGTGATCCTTTAAAAGCTGGCGCCCTTTACGCACGCGCGTCTCATTGACGATCATTTTCTTATAATCAGCAAAAGTCTTTTTCCACTCCGGCTGCTTGCGGTCCAGATCAATCACTTTTTGAATTGGCTGGATACTACCAAGCGCCGCATTGATTGTGTTTTGAGAAATACCCTGAGCAGCGGCTTGCGCACGCGCGCCGTTCAACCAGCTTTCAAAGCTTTGGGTTTGAGCATATGAAGGCACAGAAAATAAAACAAAAACAAATAGATATAAGACTAAATTAAAGTGATTTTTTAACATTGTTTAGCTCTCTTCTCATCTGACCCACCGGATTGTAACGAAGATAGCGACAAGAGCAAGGTGCTTTTATTGCAAAAAGGGACTTTACTGATGTAAAAAGCCTGCTAAATTTGCACAGATTTTGCGGCGCTTGATCTGAATTTCAGATATCAGCCGGCAAAATCAACATTTTTGGTAAGGAAGAGTGGCAGAGCGGTTGAATGCACCGGTCTTGAAAACCGGCAAGGGTGCAAGCCCTTCGAGGGTTCGAATCCCTCCTCTTCCGCCATACGCTTCGTATAATTTACTTAATCTTATGCGCTTAAAGATACACTCGTCTCTTGATTCAGCTCCATATCTTCCGAATCTTCCCTCGTGAGACAATCTAATATTTCTCCAAAATGCGTGAAAACAGCTTGTTTTTGGTAGGTTTTGGGCAAAAGCGAGAGCGCAGGGGTGGTTTTTGACAGTGGCTCAACCCTCTCCATCTTGGCCATAAAACCATCCATATTATCAACGATGGTCACAGCTCCGGCAGGTGCTTCTGCTGCAATTTCGGCGATACCGCCAGACTCCCGCGTAGCGATGACAGGCGTTCCGCAAGCCAAAGACTCTAAAGCCACATTGGGCAAACCTTCAAAACGTGAGGGCAGTAAAAAGCAATCGGCTCTTGCGAAGTCACTATAAGGCTCTTTGATTAACCCACGGAGAAAAACATTATTCTCCAGCTTATTCTTTACAATTAAGGATTCCAGATAAGGCCGTTCCAGCCCCTCCCCTAAAATATCCAGCCGCCAGTCACAAGAGGGCTTAAAACCACTCAAACGCTTAATCAAGCGATCAAATCCCTTTTGCTTACCCAAACGGCCACAGGCGACAAAACGAAGAGTTTTTTCTGGCGTATGATCCCATTCTAATTTCCGACGAATTTTCTCTTCATCGACAGGATTACGCAGCAACTGGAAGTTAGAGGAGCTCATCCCTAAATCATGCGTAAATTCATCAAATATGATCTGGCTAGGGCTCAAAACGAGATCAGCCCGAGGATAAAGGTTTTTATAAAGCGCCTTGATCCCGGCCCCTCTCAATTTATATTTTTGAAGCAAAAAAGATGGCGTAATGGCTTCACGCACAATAAAGCGGGTTTGGGGAAAGAAACGCTTGAGTGACAAAAGCGCAAAGTTCATATGTGCCATGGTCGAGACAACAACATCCGGCCCAATCTCTTTGACTTTACGAAAAAGTGTAGAAACCGAGCTACAGGACAGCTTTTGCCCTAATGAATGGAAAGGAATAGCCGGATCAATCAAATATTGCAGCGTTCCCTCACCGCGTACAGACAGAAAAACCGGCTCATATTTCTCGCGATCAATATTATTCATCAGGGTAATCAAGACACGCTCTGCCCCGCCCGCTTCCAAAGCAGGCAGAACAAACAGAACTTTGAGCCGTAAATCTTGCCCTCTCATAAATCCCCTTTCAAAAGATTAAGGATTGACCCTATTCACTATATCTTATCTCGTATAAAATGATTCAAAGAATCCTTTTATACTCGGCGCGGGGACGCCGCGCAAGCTTCCGCCCCTGATGGGGCGAGGCCGCAGTCGCGGCCTTTAATAGCGCACGAATTGATAAGCATTTTATATGGCGTGCGCTATATAGGACGGAGTATATACAAAGTTTGTATATTGGATAAAGAAAAATGAATATTACTATATGGCTATATCGTTTGGGAGGCGGCGGTGCGGAGCGCGTAATGGCGGATCTGGCGGCTTCATTTGCGCAAAAAGGCCATCAGGTCACTATTTTGACCCACACAGATGATAACCCGTATGGGCAACAACTCACCTCCCAAGCCAAACTTGTGAATTTGGGGAAGTCTCTTGCTCCGTTTTTGCGCCCACGGACAATTTTTTGCCTGCCTAAACTGGTCCGTTTCTTAAAAGCCGAAAAACCAGATGTTATCTTCACAACAGGTGCTACGCATAGCGTTTTGTTGATTCTCC
Source organism: Alphaproteobacteria bacterium (assembly GCA_022763065.1). Lineage (GTDB taxonomy): Bacteria > Pseudomonadota > Alphaproteobacteria > Micavibrionales > Micavibrionaceae. The sequence goes on along the minus strand of JALEGH010000001.1, from coordinate 13,826 downwards.
TTTCCCGGATTTTTAAATTTTCCGGTAAAATAGTCATTCGCGAGACCAATACAATCAGCGTGCAAGCGGGCAAGAAAATCAATTTGATGGATCAAGTTGGATTTTTCTTTGCTCGTCTTATTTATCCACTTGCAGACTATGTTATTGCGCCGTCACTAGGTGTGAAATCCGATTTGGAAAAAAGCATCCCGAAATTGAAAAATAAAGTTCAGGTTATTTACAATCCGGTTAACGCCGAGATTATTCAACAAAAAGCCAAAGTACCTCTGTCTTCGGAGAACAAAAACTTTATTCTGTCCGCCGGTCGGCTCGTGCCTCAAAAAGGATATGACCTTTTGATCAAGGCTTGGGCGCCGATATATCAAGACAAAAAAGTAGAATTGATTATTTTAGGTGAAGGACCGGAAAAAGATAAGCTTTTGGACCTAGCAAATGATTTAGATGTTTCAAAAGGCCTCAATCTTCCCGGTTTTGACCCTAATCCTTTCCGCTATATGGCCCGTGCGAAAGCCTTCGTTTTAAGTTCCTACTATGAGGGACTTCCCAATGTCTTGTTACAAGCGATGGCGTGTGGCTGTCCTGTGATTGCGACAAACTGCCCAAGCGGTCCGCAAGAAATCCTTCAAGATGGGAAATTCGGCGCTTTAGTTCCTGTTGGTGATGTTGAGGCCATAAGACGGGCTATTATAAAATATTTAAAAGAACCACCCGCTCCTCACTGGGATAAAATCCGCCACATATACGACCCTGAAAAAATTTCGGAGCAATATTTGGAGATATTTGCCTCATGAAAATACTCTTCCCCTTTGTTGGTGATCATGTTGGTGGCTCCCACATTGCCAGCTTGTTGCTGATTAAAAACCTTACGAAACCCGAATTCGAACCTGTCATTGTTTTGCATCAGGATGGGCTTCTAGCCCGGCATTTAGAGCAAAACCATGTGGAGTTCACTATTTTGCCCCCTTCCTCTTCTTTGACAAATTTTTTAAACGAGCAGAAAATTGATATTGTCCATACCAATGATTGGCGTATGCATTATAAATGGATATTTCCTGCATTCTTTGCCAAGCGCGCAAAACATATCTGGCACCAACATAGCCAGAGTAGCTCTTGGCGGTTGGCCGTTCTATCGTTTTTTACGGATAAGGCTTTGACGGTCTCCCGATATTGCAAAGATACGTTCCCGCCATTCTTCAAAGACAAAGCCGAGATTGTCTATAACCCGTTTGAAATAAAAGCGTTGGACAATAAAAATACCTTAATACGCAAAGAGCTTGGCCTGAATGAAGATACAAAAATTATTGGATTTGTCGGCAATTTAACTCATCAAAAACGACCTGATTTTTTTATTGATCTGGCCCGTCATGTTCACAGCCACCCTAAAAACAAACATGATTTTCACTTTGTCCTGATCGGTGAGAAGCGCTCACCCTTATATGAAGAACTCGATGAGCGCATCAAAAATTATAAACTTGAAAACTATATTCATTTTTTAGGTCCTAAATTTCCGGTAGAGCCTTATGTGTCAGAATTGGATGTTCTGATCGCACCAGCCCAAAATGAAGGACTAGGAAGAGCTCCTATAGAGGCTATGTTGCACGAAACCCCCGTCATTGCCTCAAATGATGGAGGGCATAAAGAAATTATCCAGCACGGTAAAACCGGATTTTTGATCGAAAAAAATGACCTAGAAGGCTTCAGTCAGGCCGTATTTGAAATTATAAACAATCCGGAAAAAACCGAAAAAATAGTAAAGCAGGCCAAGGACGATGCAGTGAACTCATTTTCTGCTCAAACCCATTCACAACACCTCAAGAAAATCTATCAATCCTTACACTCCAAATAACCATATTTCGAAAGGTCAAGGTTATATTCAAGAGAAAGTTTTTTATTCCCTTTCGCATATAATCTTTCTAACGAGCTTAACTGATCTTCATTCAATGAAATATTTGCCTTCGGGCTTTTCTTCAACTGGGCACTTAAAAACCCAATAAGTTGCTCAGAAAATGGAATATATTTCTTAAATGTTTGTACGGGCAGATAAGACCTCAAACGACTATAAGCATGTTGTCCTGAGCTATCGCTCTTGCGCTGTTTAGGGCCTTTATTGAAAAGCTCAAACAAATCATCGCTATTTATTCCTAAAAAATTGCCGAGCTTCTGGCAAAACTCTTGTGGAGCCTTCACCATCTCTTCAAACAACAATATATTGACATTTTCTTGTCCAAAATGCTGCGCATAACTTTTGGCAAGTTGGTTATATTTAATGTAACGAAAATATCCGGTGTGATGATTTTGAATATGAAAGTTAAAATACTCATCGAAAGAGATGAACTTCACCCGGCTATCAACCGGCGTTCCCTTGAGAAAATATTCATGACCTGAATAACGTGAAATAACTCCTTCAAACGTCTGGCAACATGCGAAGACACATCAAATGCAAGCGCTTCATCAGAAATAATAACCTTTTGAGCACTCGACTCGAGAACCCTTTGAACAAAGGGTTGTGTGTATTCCTTCACCTCAAAATCCTCTGCAAGACGCACCCCATACATAAAATCTTTGTACGTCTGATCCAAATGATTGGGCCGCCCTAAGCAAGCCACATCAGGCAGCTGAGCAAACACATTATTTTGAAGAGTTGTCGTGCCCGTCTTGCCAACACCTATATGGATATAAATTTCTTGGTTTTTACTCATTTGAGCTCGGGTAAATCCTCTAACTTCCATAGAGCCAAGCTCTTATCCGCATAGCGGCCTTCTTGTCCCATATACTGCTCATTATACAGCGCAATAGGCTCACAGAAATTAAAAGGCGCTATCTGCAAATTTAACGTCCGCCATGCGCCAGTTGGAATATCCTTATTTTCCGACCTATCTGGAAAGGTTGTCGTCAAAAGGTACTTAGCACCGCTTTTTTTCAAATTCGTCACCGCCTTTTTAATATCCGCAAAAGATAAATGCACAAGCGCATCACGACAAAAGATCAAATCTGCCTTCGGAGGAACACCCTCACACATATCAACGCAAAGAAAATTAATATTTTCAGAAGCGTGTTCTTTGATGTTGTTTTCAATCATTTCAGGCACGATGTCACAGCCCGTATATTGAATGCCTTCTAGATCAACTTCCTTCATCCAAAAGAAATCACCGCAAGGGAAATCAACAATGGAGGTCACCTTATATTCAGCAAATATTTGAGGTAGCAGGTTTCGAATGACCTTTGTCTGCTCCAGATTGGAGCCTTCACCCGATCTGGAATGGACATCTTTCCACTTATTTTTAGTATAGTAACGAGAAAACGTCTTCTGGCGCCCCTCAAGCTTTAGTAAAAGAATTTCAAACTGCTCTCTTATACCGTGATAAACAGGCAACAGATGTGAGGAAAAAGGTGTGTATTTCTTTAAAAGATCTTTGGTTCCCATCTCTATTTCTTCCTTTCCAGTACAAGCCATTTCATCGGAAACGATCTATTTTCACAAGTCAGAATATGCATCCCGAGATAAGAGATATTCCCCAGACAATTTTTAATTTTTTCATGTACAGAAAAATCAATCAACTTTGTTTCTTCAACAATCGAAGCGTCATGTGTAACGGCAAATAATTCTTGCAAATATTGCGCCCCCTCATCCATTGAGAACTCATCTGTTGGATGAATCTCTACAATCATATCAGAATTTTCAAAATACTCTTTTTGCTCTTTCAAAAGGGGATACTCCCCTCCTTCAATATCAATAATCGCCAGAGCCTTTTTGCCTTTCAAATCACTATATTGATGACCAAGCTCAACACAGACATGCTCAACAGATTTGAGATTATTATGCTCTTTAATATCATTAGCCGCCATGATCTGGGTTTCTTCCAGATCATATCCCCGAATAGAAATTTCGCGCCCCTGACCTTCCAAATTATAAGCTAAACCGTTGGTGTAATAACCCGTACCACAGCCGATATTGATAATTTTGTCATGCTGAGCGGCCAATTCCACAACTTTTTCGTGAAGGCATGTTTCAAAAAGCCCCAGCAAATGAACGCTACGGAAATTCTTGCTGGTGCGTGTCGCTTTAAATTTAATTCCCTTAAAAGGCCCTAAAAGAATTCGATCATATCCGGCCTGCACCAGATTTTTAAAAACACTCGCCTCATATTGACGATAGAAAAAATTCAAGAATGATTGCTGAATTTTAAAATCCGCAAAAATAATTTCGAGTATTTTTTTGATTGCACTTTTAATCATCGGCCAGCCTACTCTTCTATCACCAAATCATGTTTTAAGAAATCATCGATTAAATCATATAACTCCCAGACCGGGCATTTAATCGTTTCCGCGATATCAAGCAAATCCCGCGTGCCATCAGCATAAGCCAGACAATTAACCATGTTATAGACGATTGCTTTTGTCTCCTTCGTGCTTAAAGCAGGATAAAGCCCTCTCTTGCCCAGTTGTGGTTCGCATTTAACCGTTACACGGTATGTCTTGTTGGCCTCCAAGGCGTTTACGACTTTCTTCAACACTTCCAAGGAACCATAAAGCCCTTCCGCGCTCACCACATCAAAGGTATCCAAAGAAGTATGATACTCCGGAAACTCTCCATATTTTGAACGGGTAAAACCAGCTACAGGCAAATCAACACCGGGGCTGCAATATTGGCGTTCATCACTGCCGCGTTCTAAAAAGCTATAGCGGATGTAATTGGGGTCTGTATGTGAGAGCACATGGCTCAACACTTTATCGGCCAAGGTATTTTGCGCGCGTGAGTGAAGATGGGAATAAACCCTTTCATCGCCTGCACAGCTTACATTAAATCCGGCCACAACATTTTTCTGCAAATGATCCAGATGCTCATCAAGATAAGCAACCGCGCCGATCGTTTCGGGAATGAAAATCAGGCGATAGCTATATTCCAAATCCGTTTGGCCGGAGAGAAACTCTCCCAAAAAGGTCAAAACAGTGGGACCGGAAGTTTCATTATTGGCCATCGCCGGATGGCAAATATTGGTTGAAAAGAAAATCTCTTCTTTCCTCTTGCCGGGTAAATATAGCTCCCCATAACTGAGCGAACCTTGTTTAAACTCTGAATCAATAAAGACCTTGTAAGTTCCGGGTTTTAAGCCGTCACGCTGTTCCTGCGACAAGCAAAATCCCCAGTTTTTGGCGTAGTAAGATGTCACATAGGGAATGGCATTTGGCTGCTGAGGTAATGAATGAAGATGTTTTTCTAATTCCTCTAGAGATACTTCCTGATCAATCGGTGTTGAGTACCCCACCACATGTAAATTATTTTTCTGAAAATCACAGATTTTGTTGCCATCCGGGTCCAAAATATAAGCATCCTTGATATTCCATTCTTCCGGCACCGTCCAATCAAAGCATTCTTTCCCACTTGGCACTTCATGAATTTTTAAATCGGGAATGTGGCGTTGAATAAGCCGTAAAGATTCGCGCACGCCCTCACCGGTAATACTCCGGTAAATCGGGAAATATTCTTTGGCAAAGCTTATAAGTCGATCTTTAAGCTCTGTCTCAAAGTCCAAATCAGGCGCTTTTTCTGCAATTTGTGTCATCAATAACTACTTTTAAGTTTATATCTGTTGTCGAATAATCTGTTTGTACCACCGCAAATTTCTGCTCCAACATTAGAGTAGAGAGCATAAAGATAAAAGCCTGATCTTCGCGCGGGCTAATATTCTCCCCTTCTTTGGAAATCAGTTTCGTCACGAAACGTTTTGCCATATCGGGATTGATAATATCGCTGTTGGGAAGAAGCCCTTCAAGAATTTGATCCCTCATATAATCAGGGTCTTTAACAAAAGGCAGCACATCGGGCGCACGGTATGGTTGTTTACGGCGCTCAGAACTCGCTTTTGGTATTTGATCGGCAAACGCCTCACGCAAAATTTTCTTTTCCAGCCCTTGATCGAGTTTCATCTCCAAAGGCAAGCTTTGTGCAAATTTAACCAGCTCTACATTGAGGAAAGGGCAGCGTCCCTCCACACTATTGGCTGAAGTCATGCGGTCCCCTTGGGAAGAAAGAAGATACCCCTCTAACAAGAGCTTAATATCCAGAATTTGCGCCTGCGCGAGCTTTGATTGATCGGCAAAATTAAAGCCTGCAATTTTTGCAAGCTGGCTTTGCAAATCCTGATCCACATCTTCTTTGGCAAATGAATTATTCAAAAGCTGATTGGCCAGCCGTCCATTGGCAAATCTTAAATCATGTGAGAAATAAGCAGTATCCTGATCCGTATAATTTTTAAAATATTGGAGCAATTGCTGCGCACGTTTTTCATCAAAATGCGGCAGATAAGGATACAAGCCCAAAATTTCCTCGATACGGGCTTCATCATCAGAAAACGCATAATAGTTTTCGCGGAAGAGGGTTTCTTTGAAAATATCATAGCCCATGAAAAACTCATCAGACCCCTCACCCGTCAAAACGACCTTAATGCCGTTTTTATTGACATTTTGGGACAGAAGATAAAGCGGTGTAAGAGCCGTTCTAAAAAGAGCCGTTTCCGCATGCTCCACTACATTTGAAAAATTCGTCACAATGTCTTGGTTAGAGATTTTAAGAGCATGATGCTCCGTTCCTAAATGACTTGCCACGCTTTCCTGAAACTCACTTTCATCATAATCTGGGTTGTCAAAGGCCACAGAAAAAGTCTTGAGGCTATCGCCCACCATCTCCTGCGCCAAGCAAGTAACGATAGTAGAGTCCAAGCCACCACTTAAGTAAGAGGCCACTTCGATATCACTGCGCAAACGCCGCTTGATGCTCTTTGTCATGATCGCGCGCAATTGCTCTTTTGCGTCCTCATAACTGATGGAACTATCTTGGGTGAGCTCAGGATAATCAAAATAGCGGTGCTCCGTGATCTCACCACGGCGATATTTTAAAAAATGACCACTACGTACAGATTTTACATGTTTAAACATGCTCTGGCCCGGTAGAGATGTCCAAAACCATGCTGTGTGACTTAAGGATTTTTGATCCAGCGCAAAATCAAAATCCGAGATGGCTCTGAATGTTTTGATCTCCGATCCAAAAGCAAAGAAGTCTTCCTGATGCGTATAAAAGAGAGGTTTTTCTCCAAACGGGTCTCTGGCAAGTAACAGCTCATCTTCAAGCTTGTCATAGAAAGAAATGGCGAAATGCCCGTCAAACTTTGACAACGCATCCGGCCCCCATTGAATGAGGGAGTGTAAAACCACTTCTGTGTCACTTTTGGTTAAAAATTTATGGCCGAAAGTTTCCAACTCCGCGCGGAGCTCAACATAGTTAAACACTTCACCGTTAAAATTTAAAACATAGCGGTCCTGAGCCATCATCGGCTGTTGGCCATTTTTGATATCTATGATGGATAAACGTACAGTCCCAAGTGCCAAAAAATCGTTGTGAAAGAGGCCGGATTCATCAGGGCCGCGATGATGAATTTCACTCAGCATATTACTCACAAGCGACGGAATATCCTGCGCTTTAGATGATCCAGACCCTCGCGATATAAAACCCGCTATGCCGCACATGCTTTTGCCTTTCGCACCTGCTGTGAGGTTTTAAATTCCGCATCCCTTGAGATAAAAAAGCCAAATTTGGAAAGCATATTACCGTAGCCAAATTCAATGAATTCTTTGCTTCCCTTATCCATAAGCGTACGTATACCGGCTTCCCATTGAACCGCGTGCGACAAATGCAAAACAAGTTGCGCTTTGATCTGCTCTATATCACTTCCAAACAACTCCCCCGTGACATTATCAATGGTGGGGACTTGGGGAGAGGAGAACTCAATATTTTTCAAAAACTCTTCAAAAAGAGCTTCAGCCGAAGCCATGAATGAGCTATGCCAGCCCCCTTGTGTATTAATGAGAGCGCATTGATGTGCTCCAAGTTCCAATGCCTTTTCAACCGCTTTTTCCAAATCCGGCAAGGCGCCTGCAAGGGTATAATTCCCACGGGCGTTATAGTTACTGATCTCCAGATTATATTCCTTGCATAACGGTTCTAAAGCATCCAACTGCAAGCCAATGAAAGCCGCCATGCGTCCGTTTTTCTTTGCATCCGCTTCATTCATAAAAAGACAGCGCTGCCACACGAGCGAGAAAAGCGTTTCTTGATCAAAACATCCCGCTACATGAAGCGCCAAATACTGCCCGACACTATAGCCTGTTAGAAAATCAGGGGCGCTTTCGGATTTAAAATTCTTATAATCATCAAGAGCATATAAAACAGTCAGGAGAGAGGCCACCTCGTTCCGGTGAATAACGGTCTGCTGCTCTTCTTCAGATAGCTCAAATAAACTATCCAGATCAAATCCGGTTCCGGCTAAAACCTGATCTCTATAAAGTGCATAATCTGGAAGCTCTCTAAGCTGAGCTATGAGCTCAACCGTCTGGGGGCCTTGTCCGGGGAAACAATATGCAATCATCTAAGCCCTCACCCGTCTACAGCTTTTGCATGACATCGCTATATTGATCCAAATCCGGAATATCATTTAGCTTGCCAATAGCATCCTCGCGGGTCATGAATCCTTTACGGACTAAATCTGTGAGCTCCGTTTCGTAAGGATGGAATCCAGATTCCTTGAGATGGAATATAATTCCTACATCATTAAGACGGCAATTGCTTGAATGCTGGCCGGTATCACTTGGCTTTTCCCACCCATATTGCGAAATTTCCTTGATGATCGCCTCTTTATCATACTCCCAGCCAAGCATTGGATTGGTCACATACAAAGTCCGGTCCCCTAACTTCTCCAAAACATGAGGCGGAATACCAAAAAACTTCTGCGCCTCATCACCAAAATGCATTTTATAGTGATCAAGAGCACTTTCGCGAAAACGCACTAGATTGTTGGCATTCATCTCCATCACGGCGGCATCTTTGGGCACCTGCCCGCCTAAATACCCTCCGGCAATCATATCGACTTCCATACTGATCGCGGTTTTAATCATATGATTATTAATCAAGCCAATACAGGAATTACACACCGCGCTCGCCCGCTTGGCCGAGGCATTGGAATGCACCTTGTTCTCAATGCTTTTGCGATACATATTGCGCATAAAACCAAAGGAGGGGGTGAACATCGTAAAATCAACACCAAGCTCCTGCGTAAAAGCGTGGCAGTTCTTAATCGCAGAGTCGGAAAGAAAGCCGTTATCAATGGTGATCGCCAGACAGTTCAGCCCATAATCACGTGTAAGCTTTAGAAGCGTCATGCTGGAGTCTTTGCCGCCGCTATAAGCTACAATACAGTCATAATCCCCGCGCTTACCGATCTTTGTAATGACCTCATCAAGCTGCCTGTTGAGGTTCTTTCTAAGCTCCTCAATCTCCTGACGTGTTCCCTCATCCTTACATAAGTGACACACACCATCGTCATCCAGCTTAATGCCCGGAAATTTGACCGAGATCCCGCAATGGCTACAACGTTCACTCTCGACATAGTCATGAATTTTCTGAAGGCCCTCTTCTTCAATTTTGAGACCCTCAATTTTTAGAGCTTGGGACATGTCTTATGCAGCCTTCTCAATCCGACTCGCAATAATGTCTGCTATACCCGATACGCTCGTGATTTCAGGCTTTTGGATATCATCATCTGTGAACTTGATCTGGAACTTTTTTTCTAACGAAGTAATCATCTCAATAAAGCCAAAGGAATCAATGTGACCCGATGCCAAAAGATTCTGGTCAAGCTCCAGCTGATCAACATCGACCAGCATGTCATCGCGTAAATAATCCAAAATAGTGGATTGAATATCCTGTATTGTCATCTTGTGTCGCTATTCTTCTCAAAGGTTTAGCCCATTGGCATCCTGTTTTATTATATTTTGCGCCGCTAAATCAAGGTCAAAGAGCCGCATGGAGTAACTTTTTCCGTAATCTAAAGGCAGTTCGGTGAGCTGATTTTGCGCCTTCAAATGCTCAATCACCCGCGCAGGAGTCCAATTCACCTCTATATCACGTCTAACACCATAATATTTAAAGGTAATATCCTCAATATCTCCCTCCGAACCTCTCACTTTGCGCTTCAAATCCAGCCAAAGGCGGTATGGAACTCCCATTTCCGCCTCTTTTTGGTGAATATGGGTCGCACCATGGTGAAAAGGGCAGCCCAAAAGCAATAAATGTGGATCAAGTTCCAGCATTTTCTCAAAACATGAGTTTTGTCCAAAAGAAAGAGTTTCAGATGCCGTTTTTAAGATATCAGCCTTCGGCCCAATTCCGGTATAGCTATGCATTGGGTTATTGGCCCTTACCGCTTCCGGTAATTTCCTCACATATTCGCTAAACACGCCCATCCCGTGTGACGGTGTTTCGGAAACGTCAAACACGTCTTCCTCTGTCAGCTTTAAAGTAAATGTCGGTACAAAAATAGTCGCCTCAAGTGCGATTTTGGCACGGATAAGGTCAAACAGAGCCTCAATTGAAAAGTCCAAGCGGCCAAAGGAGATCAAGGAAGAATGGATCACAAGCGCCTCCATTGATTTGGATAGTCCCAAATCATCCAAATGTTGGTTCATCTCATCAAGTGTAGTGGTTTTCATGGAAAAATGGTGCTTTTTAAAGATATTGAACTCTTCTATGCTATAGTCTATCCCGTATAAAATGAACACCCGCAAAATGAATATTGTTTTTCGCTGTGATGCGTCTCCCGTGATTGGTTCCGGCCATTTGATGCGCTGTCTCACTTTGGCGGATGTTTTTAGCGCGAAAAACTGGCAATGCTCCTTCATTAGCTCTGCGGAGAGCGTTGAAACATTTTCCGCCATCATCAAGAAAAGCGGTTATCCGTTTTTACCTGCCGACTCTGCACCAAAAAGTACAGATTTACTGGTTATTGACCATTACGGCCTTGGTTTGGAATATGAAAAGAGCGCGAGAGAATGGAGTAAATATATTCTGGTTTTGGATGATCTAGCCGATCGCCCTCACGATTGTGATATTTTGATTGATCAAACTTATGGCCGCGCTGAAGAAGATTATAAGTCCCTTGTGCCTGAAAACTGCCGGATATTAACAGGAGCGCAATATGCGATTTTACGCCCCCAATTTGGAGAATTACGCGCCCAAGCACAAGAAAAGCGAGCCAGACAAGAAAGAACGCTGGAAAACCTGCTGATCTCCTTGGGAAGTACCAATCTGCATAACATTACGGGTAAAATCCTAAGTGCGTTTGTAGAAGCAAAAAATGACCTCTCTCCGCTCCAAATTCATGTGGTTTTAGGCAGTAAAGCCGCCCATATCGAAGAGGTAAGAAAAACCATTGAAGCCCTCAATCAAGCGGGCCGTCACAATGTCACGCTCCATCAGGATGTTGAAAACATGGCCGAATTGATGCTAGAGGCTGACTTGGCTATTGGTGCGGGCGGTACAACATCGTGGGAGCGCTGCACTTTAGGGCTTCCCACCATCCTGATCGAAATTGCTGATAACCAGAAACAAACCGCGCAAGCTCTGGCTACGCACGGCGCCATTATCAATCTCGGCTGGCATGAGGATGTAACCCTTGCGGATATCCTCAAGACCATCACCGAGCTACAACAAACTCCGCAAGCTCTTCAATCACTATCCCAAAAAGCCTTTGAGATTTGTGATGGTGGTGGAACGCAAAAAATTCTAAATCATCTCAAGGCGTTAATTTCTACCTCTCCGGATATTCGCCTGCGCCCGGCGCGGCTGGAAGATGCGCAGCTGCTTTTGGATTGGCGCAATGATCCAGCCACCCGGCAAGCCAGCCTCAACACAGATATCATTGCCTATGAAGACCATGTGAAATGGTTTAAAGGCGTCTTAGAAGATCAAAACAGGCATCTTTATATCGCCACTCATGATAATCACGATGTTGGCACCATCCGCGCCGATCTCACACCAGAAACAGGGGCCTATAACCTCTCATGGAGCGTCGCGCCGGAACATCAGGGCAAGGGCGTGGGCAAAAAAATGCTTAGCCGATTGATGGAAGAGCTGGAAGGTCCTTTCACAGCCACGATTAGAAAGGATAATACCGCTTCGATACGTATTGCCGAGACTACCGGTATGATGCTAGAAAAAGAGGCACAAGAAATCCTGTATTATTGTAAAAATTAAAAATGACCGCTCATATTCAAATCAATCAACGTAAAATCGGCAAAGGCCATCCAGCTTATGTTATTGCAGAAGTCTCCTGCAATCATGAAGGAGATAAGGAAGAAGCCAAACAGATCATCAAAGCATCCGCCGAGGCCGGAGCCGATGCGGTCAAAATTCAAACATATACCGCCGATACGATCAGCCGGAATTTTGACAATAAGGCCGAAGGCACGATTTGGGACGAGATTGACCTTCACGGCCTCTATGAAAAGGCTGAAACCCCTTGGGAATGGACATTTGAGTTAAAAGACTATGCCAAAAGCCTCGGACTAGACCTCTTTTCCTCCCCCTTTGATGAAACGGCTATTGATTTTTTGGTGAATGAAGTAAAGGTCCCAGCCCTTAAAATTGCCAGCTTCGAAATTGTCGATACCAAGCTGCTTGAAAAAACGGCCAAGTCCGGCCTCCCCATTATCATGTCTAACGGCATGACAGATTTCTTAGAAATGGATGAAGCCATCCGAACGCTGCAAAATCATGGATGTGAAGACCTCGCCGTACTGCATTGCAATAGCGGCTACCCTGCAGCTTTTGAGGAAGCAAATTTAAAAACCATGCAAGCCATTGCAGATTTATATAAGCTTCCCGTGGGTGTATCCGACCACACACTATTCGCTCAGCACGAAACCTTCGAAGAGCCTATGGCGCACGTCACACCGGTTGAGGCCGTTAAGCTCGGCGCATCTATCGTTGAAATTCATGTGACGCTCGACCGACAAAAAGCGCGAGCGCTCTTTGATAAAAATGAAGGCGGCTATGACTGGCCCTTTTCGATGGAGCCCGCCGAGCTCAAAAAAATGGTCGATCAGATCCGTCATTTTGAAGCAAAAGGTGAAGTGTCTTACGATAATGAACGGGAAGAAGAAATGGCCCTTAAAACACACGGACATGTGAATTTTGCGCCAACAGAAAAAGAACTCGCCAGCCGGAATATCCGCCCTTCTCTGTGGGTTGTGCGTGACATTAAGAAAGGCGAGCCTCTCATCTTTGCCGCCGAAAATAAGAAAGCCGGCAATTTTGACTCTATCCGCCCCGGCGGCGGACTTCATATACGCTTTGCCGATTTTCTGGAAGGACAAAAAGCAACACAAGATATTCAAGCAGGAACACCGTTAGAATGGCATCACCTCACATAGATAAGATAGAAAGTACAAAAACCGAAAAAACCATAGGCTCTCAAAGAGAGCTTTCTGTTGTACCCGACGATCTTCCGATTACAAAAGAAGGCATAAAAGATTACCTTTGGCCCGTTTCCCATCAGGAGCTTTTGGATTTCGGGCAAGAATTGGAGCATGAGCTTTCAAGCTTTTTCAAAAACTACCCGGACCAAGATAAAGTACTGGCCTACAAAATTGCCTCCAAAAATTATGTGACAACGATTGCGGGCTGTTTTCAAGGGGAGTTTTTAGCTCATCGCCTAAAACAAAATAACCTAACCCTCAAAATGCCGGATGACTGGCAGGTCTGGCCCAATATTTTTGCCGGTCTCCCTCCTCCCGTACCAACATATTTGAAGCCGTTATATCTGAAAAAGAAGCAAGACGGATTGGCGCATAGAGTCATTCAAAAGCTTTTGAACCCTTCTGAAATTTTTAAACTTTTCAAAAAGCTCAATCTTGAAAAAGGGAAAGGCCTATCTATTGACGGACTTAAAATCGGCAAGCCTGATAACAGCAAACTTGAACAAGCCATCATTGCC
>JALEGH010000084.1 GCA_022763065.1 Alphaproteobacteria bacterium | reverse complement strand
CTGCATTGCCCAGACACAGGACCAGACTTTAAAACAAATTGATGGGGTATATTTAAGCTATATCCGCTCTTCCTCTGAGCGTGTAAACCACGCATCAAAACAGGGTTTATTGGAGCTTTCCAAGAGGCTTATTAAAAGAACATCTTTGGAAAAAACAAAGCAAGATTTGAAGGAGGTTGAGGAGTTGGACATTGAGTGTGATGATATTTCGTTATCACATTTCATTCTCTGGCCTGTCAGCAATACGGATCAGCCATTAAGCGAGCGTGCGCAGAAAAAAGTTCAGAATCATTTGGAAAATGGCGGCTTTATTATCTTCGATATTCTGGATATCGGGACAACATTGGATGATATTCCGGTATTGGATCAACTGCTCGGAGATGTAAACTTAGGAGGCTTGACGACGATGCCTCAGGATCATACAGCCTTGAATAGCTTTTACCACTTAAAAAATTTATCGGGGAGTTATTCGATTGAGACTCCTCTGGTGCAAAGTCACAGCGTGGGTAAGCGCAGAAGACCAAGCTCGGTTATTATTGGCAATAGTAACTGGGCGCAAGCCTGGTCCGGTGTGACTTTAGGTCGGGGGACGGACCAACATGAGGAGGCTCTACGCGCAGGGATAAATATTGTTCTATATGCTTTTACTGGAGAATATAAGCATGATCAGTTTCAAATTCAGAATACCTTGAAAAACATCAAAAAGGATGGTCCAAAATGACACGACGCCTGAAAATCATTTTTGGGGCTTGTGCTGCGGTTACTTTAGGCGCGGTGGCGGTTTCTGGCCTTTATCAGCATGCTGAACCGGATAAGAATGTTGAACTTGAGGGGATGAGTTTGGCTCAATTCGAGGCGGCTTTAAACGAATCCATATGTCGTGGCGGGAAGGAAAAAGCCAAGATATCTTATAAAAAATATACCCCGCCGTCTCTTGAACAGCAGATGGAGCGTTTAAAATCAGAATATCCTCTTTTCTTCTCTGATTTATCCGGAGAAGAAATTTTAGCAGAACTAAAAAAGCAAAAGCCTGATATTTTAAAGCATGATGAAAAGAGAGGGCTCATTTGGGCTAGATGGCTGGATGATGATAAGAAGGTACATAGAGACAGCGCGCCGGCCTGGATTGATTATAATTATAAAACAGGTGAGCTTGTAATACGTTATGCCCAACATGGAAAAGCGGATCGTGACGAAAAAGAGGCTTATATCAAGTTAACTAAAAACAAGCTTATTCTATCATCGAATAAAGACGGAAAAGTACACCGAGGAGAAAATTTGCCGGCAAATATTACTTACCGCCTTAAGGAAGGAAAAATTTATCTGGATTGGGGTATAGATGGCGGGATAAATCGTACAGATGATGGTCCCAATAAGGCCATTGTTGATATGACGTCATATACACCTATTTTTCAGGAATGGGCGCGTCGCCCTGCTAATTACAAAGGGGCGAGAGTTCTTCACCGTTCTGACGGATTACACGCGCTGCACCGCGATCCGAAGACAGGCGTTTTTTTTCGCGAGACGTGGATGCAGCACAAGGACCACAGCCATTCCGATGAGCGCCTTTGTGATATCAGGCGTGACAGGCAAAGTGGTAGACTAAAAAGTGCTATAGAGACTTTTAATGGTCAGAAGGTTAAAACAGAAGAGCAGAAACTCTGCCCTTCTGCTTTGCAATATAAGCATTAATGAATTTAGTTGTTCCGAGGATCAGGATAGTAACAGAATAGATTTGTTATTTTCCATGGCTCTTGCGTTTGCTCTGTCCCATATCTACTACTATTGTCATAGGCCCATAGAACGTTGAAGCTTGGTGCCAAGAACTTGCTATCCGGGTTGATTTCCGGGTCCTTGGTTGGGTCTAGATTAATAATAGAATCCAATATCTCTTGTGCCCTGTCCACGGTTAACACTTTGTCTGCTGGAATATGTACCTTTTGTGGTGAAGGTAGCTCCTTTCCGTTTAAATCATGTGTGACAATTACAATGTAAGGATATCTATCTTGGGGGTAATTGGGATTATAATTGGGATTTTCTTCGGGTGTATTGATTATTTCTTCAAGATCAGGTTGAGCATCTTCAAGGTTACAACAGGACGCATACTCCACATCATTTCTTGTCATGCGTTTGATAAACTCTTCATGAGGCTTCAAAAGCTCATAGCGCTCAGTTCCGGGTTTTGGCGCCCATCCTGCCATTTGAACATACGCATCATCGGGTGTGTAGCCTGTATCATATGCATGTGTTTGAGCTTGAAAAACTGTGCTTAATGCGACAAATCCAGCTGCGGCCGCAATGGCTGCTTTCTTAAGAGTGTTTGTATAAGACATATTTTATTTCCCTGTATTTTTTTATTTTTAAGCGATACGCCGTAAAAACTATATTTTGTTGATGAGTGTTTTTAAAGTTTTTTCTTTATCCTCTATCTTGCTCAGATGAGGTTTGACCCGATCAATCAACACATATTCGGCTACAGCCTTTACGTCAGTAATGTCCGGTGCTTCTCTTCCGTTTAGGAGTGCCCTTGCTCTGACAAGTTTTGCAATAGCCAGCATCGCCCGTGCACCGTCAGATCCTTCTTTGAATGCTTCTTTTATATCCGAGTTAAATTCGGGCCTGGTGCTCTCAACCAGTTCCACGATGGCATTAGAAACTTCATCATTAAGAGGTAACGCGGCCATCAATGCGTTAAAAACAATCATATCATTCTTTTGTAAAACCGACTCTAAAACGATTCCAGGGGCGCTCTTACGTTCTGTAAGGTTTTCGCCAGCAGCAGATTTTTCAAATAATTCCTTGAACTTCGTAACGCTTCCGGCAGATTTCTCCTTGGTAATCCTGCGTGAGGTCTCTGTATCAACAGAACCAATATTTTGCTTTATCAAAAAACGGTCCTTTTGCGCCTCCGGCAGAGGGTACGTTCCTTCTTGTTCTTGCGGGTTTTGTGTGGCCACTACCAAAAAGGGGCGCGGCAATAGATAATCTTTTCCTCCTACAGTGACCTTATTTTCCTGCATGGCCTGAAGCAGGGCAGCTTGTGTTTTTGGGGACATCCTGTTAATTTCATCAACAAAAAGAACTTGGGTAAATATAGGACCCGGAACAAATATAAACTTCGGGTTTTCTTCACTTATTTTTTTCTCAGGATCAAAATCAGGATTAAGAACCTCTGTTCCAATAATATCTGAAGGCATAAGGTCAGGAGCGCCTTGAATTCTTTTTGTTTCTAAACCGATGGCCTGAACCAAATATTTCACAGTATCTGTTTTTCCTGTTCCAGGTTTTCCTTCCAGAAGAAAACTTCCGCCGGCCAAGATAGAGGCGAGAGAGAGTTCGATATTTTTGCGTTGTCCCCACATCTGCTCTTCTACCTTATCGCAGGCTGACATGAGTTTTTCAGCGGCTACTGGAATAGTTCTTCTGGCCAACTCCAGTGCTTCTCTGTCCAATGGTTGAACATCTGCTTGTGCAGGATTTGCTGACATAGCATTTCTCCCTGAGTTATTTTGTTATAATAATGAGTTCACCAACGCTAGAAAAATAATTATCTTACGTCAAACGGAAATTTAAAAACGCAAGATTGTTTCTGTGTTATGAAAATAATGTAAGTCCAGGTAGTTTTTGTACGGATATTTTTTTGCTGTCTCCGTCAAGGTCTCCGTGGATATTGTGGCATTCGATCAGATTTGTATCATGGGCAACGCTCCAGATTATTGTATCGGGGAGGGCCTTTATGATCTGCTCATAAAGTGCCTTACCCGAAGTTCTATCCAGAGCAGAGGTACTTTCATCCATAATAAGGATATCGGGTTTTTGCAGGAGAATTTTGGCAAACATGAGCCGTTGTTGCTCTCCACCCGATAATTGACGGGACAGGGTGCTGCCGTCTATTTGTGCGTCTTCCAAGTCCATCGCAACGCCTTGAAGAATATATTTTGAAATTTGTGTAGCTAGTTTTTGCGGTGCCGTTGAAAATCGTGAACTGTTTGAAGTTGTTCCATATGCCAATTTTCTTTGATTTACGATTTCATTTTTAAAGGCGCTTTCAATACGTGTGCTGATTTCTTTTTTTGTTTTCTCTGTGAAATGTACAGCCAAGGTTTCAGGAAAAAAGTTTTGGAGGTTGTTTTGTATGTAGGATTTTATTTCCGTTGCCAGTAAGTTGGTATCATTTTGTCCGCAAACCAAAATTTTATTTTCCCAATGTTGGATAGCTCTAGCGATATATTTTTCGGCCAAAGCACAAATATGATCTGACCTTGTCTGGTTTATAGGAAGATGTTGTCTCAGCTTGTCATGTTTGACGTCTTGCAATGCTTGGTCTATTTCCTCTTCGCTAAATTCTTTTCCGTCTGAAAGAATGTCTTTAAGCGATGTGCGCGGGAGGTCTACCTTTTGTGAAAGGCATAATATACTAACCTCTTCAGGGATAGTGATGGAGCCCGAGCCTTGGTCTATGAGGCCGCGTATGGCACGGATGAGCTGTGATTTTCCGGATCCCGAAGGGCCGGTCAAAATAAAATGATCTCCTTTCTGAAGGGCAATATTGAAGCTGTCGACCAATGTTGTGCCGTCTTGTGGTTGTCTAAGCGTGACATTTTCCAGCGTGATATGAATCCGCCCGCTTTTGTCTTTGTGGAGAATGACGCTATCTGAAATATTTGATTTTTCCTGTGGCATGTTTTTGTCCTATAGAGCGGGCTGGTGGGCAGTTCTAGGAGAATTAGATGCCGAGCGTTGTGTTCTTTCTCCATGTTCTTTTTCGAGCTGTGTGAGTACGTCTTCTAGTTCAATCAAACGATTCATACTGGCTTTTGTTTGCTTGATGAGGGGGGCGTTATTGACGTACCAGCTCATGGCGTTTTTAACTTCACTGAAGGCACCAATCGTTTTAAAAATATCACCTATTTGCATTTTACCGGCCACAACATCAGGGAATGTGACAACCAATGGAACGGCACCGGCGAGTCTATGGTATACAACACGCATAACGAGAAGACCGGTTTTCACGTTAATGATCCTGTGGAAGTTTTGATAAAGGTCGTTGAATGATTTGGTAAGAATTCCCTTTTGGGTGTTTTCAGAATTATTAAGGGCAACTTGTTCTGCTTTTTCCCGGATATTGATAAGATCAGAACGGTACATGGCTTCGTAAGCTTGCTGTTTTTGTGCCCATTTTTCTAGCGATTTACCGGCATAGTGTGTTAGTACAGTGCCGAGTGCGGCATATGCCATGACAAGCGTAAACATAAATTTAGGAATGATAATTTCAGGTCCGCCTACCGTAGCCAAATTAAATTCGTTTGATAATCCATACAAAATGGCAGAAAATGTCGCGAAAGATAGGGCTGCATCAAAAGAATCGGTGACAATTTCAACAGCAGCATCTGCGAATTTGGCAGGATCTTCTTGAATACGCTGGTCAAAGTTATCTATTGAATATTTACCATACTGCATATGGTAGAAGTTTTTGTATTTTAGCAAACGATTTTCATAGCTT
The DNA here is from genome assembly GCA_022763065.1 of Alphaproteobacteria bacterium. Taxonomy (GTDB): domain Bacteria; phylum Pseudomonadota; class Alphaproteobacteria; order Micavibrionales; family Micavibrionaceae. The sequence continues at coordinate 29,181 of JALEGH010000084.1, read as the reverse complement.
GCCGTCATCCATTTTCGCCAGCGGAGCACGGCAAGTTGTGCAACCTTATAGTTAGTGGCTCCAGCAACAAGCATTTTGGTTGTGAGAATACCAAGGTCCTGCATAAAATGGCCGAATTTGTTCCAGGCCTCTGTTGTTGCTTGTTCACCTTTTGCAACAACATTATAAGATTGTTGAATAAAATTGCCAATTTCACCATTCCAGTCATTGAAGCCAACAGCAACTTCCCGTACGGAGTAAAATGTTAGCCCCAAAGAGGCGGCCAGGAAAGCCCAGGAAAGTGCTTTATGTTTTATTTCTTCCTTATTTTGCCAATCTACCGAGAACCAGTAAGGTTTTGAAAGTTGCCAGAACGATTTGAAAAACCCTTTATTGCTTTGTAGAGCGGTAGTGTTACGGGGGTCTCCCATTTCTTTGCGGTGTTTTTCGAGCAAGGCTTCGGTTCGAAGATCAGGTAACCCGTGACGGTCACGCAAAAAATGACGGAATCCTCGTCTGGCGCTGCCAAATAACATATCGCTACTCCCCTGTTTTAGCCGGTAAGGCTTTTTTTATTTTTTATAATTTTTAGTTAATTAAGGACTGTAGAAAAATTTACATAGGGTTGGCAAGTGGAAAATAAATTTTTTATAATTCTTAAGGATTATCTTGCTATTTTACACGAAAGAACCTAGGTAAGACGCTCTTTAATGTTACAATCTTGTAAACAGGTAAAAATCATGACCCAAAATCTTAGAAATATTGCGATTATTGCGCACGTAGATCACGGTAAAACGACCTTAATCGACTCTATTATGAAGCAAAGTGGCATGTTTCGGGACAATCAGGCCGTGGATGAGCGGGTGATGGATTCTGGTGATCTAGAAAAGGAGCGCGGCATTACGATTTTAGCCAAGCCAACTTCCATTCAATGGGCCAAAGACGGTGAGGAAACACGGATTAATATTATTGATACTCCGGGTCATGCGGATTTTGGCGGTGAGGTGGAGCGTGTACTGCATATGGCTGATGGTGTGATCTTGCTTACCGATGCGGCGGAAGGACCGATGCCGCAAACGAAATTTGTGTTGGGTAAGGCGCTCGCGCAAGGACTTCGTCCGATTGTCATTGTCAATAAGGTTGACCGCCCCGATGGTCGTCCTGATGAAGTGGTAGATGAGGTCTTTGACCTTTTTGTGTCACTGGATGCCAATGATGATCAGCTCGATTTTCCGGTACTCTATGCTTCCGGCCGTGATGGGTGGTGTGTTCAGAATTTGGAAGATGGGCGCGAGAATTTGCATCCGCTTTTGGATTTGGTCTTGGAGCACGTGCCCGCGCCAAGTGTAGAGGAAGGCAAGCCTTTTGCGATGTTGGCGACCTTGCTGGATTCCGATCCGTTTTTGGGGCGTTGTTTAACGGGGCGTGTTTTACATGGATCGGCCAAGGTCAATGATGCGGTGAAGGCGCTTAATCTGGATGGGAAGTCGGTGGAAAGCGGTCGTTTGACCAAATTACTGATGTTTGATGGAACCGAGCGTGTACCGGTGGATGAAGTTCATGCCGGTGATATTATTTGTATCGCCGGATTAAAAGAAGCATCTGTTGCCGATACAATTTGTGATCCATCGGTTGAGGAGCCATTACAGTCAACGCCGATTGACCCGCCGACCATGTCGGTGACAATCAGTGTAAATGACTCTCCTTTTGCTGGAAAAGAGGGGAGCAAAGTAACTTCGACCATGATTCGGGAGCGTCTATTGGCCGAAGCAGAAACGAATGTGGCGATCACTTATGCCGAAAGTACGGATAAGGATTCGTTTGAGATCGGAGGACGTGGGGAGCTTCAACTTGGTGTTTTGATCGAAACCATGCGCCGCGAAGGGTTTGAATTGACCGTATCGCGCCCTAAAGTTTTATTTAAGGAAGAAAACGGCCAGAAGTTGGAGCCGATTGAAGAAGTGATCATTGATGTGGATGAAGAATATTCATCAACTGTTGTAGATTCGATGAATAAGCGTAAAGCAGAGATGAGCGATATGCGTTCCAGTGGCGCCGGTAAAACGCGTATTACGTTTTTGGCGCCATCACGAGGGCTTATTGGTTATCAAAGCCGGTTTTTGACACAAACACGCGGGACTGGTGTGATGAACCGGTTGTTCCACTCTTACGCGCCTTATAAGGGGGATGTGCCGCAACGCCGCAACGGGGCGCTTATCTCCAATGAAACGGGAACGGCTGTGGCCTATGCGATTTTCAACCTGCAGGATCGCGGGAGCATGTTTATCGGGCATCAAACCCCTGTTTATCAGGGAATGATTGTGGGGGAGAATAGCCGGGATAATGATCTTGAGGTCAATGTTTTGAAAGGTAAAAAGCTAACCAATGTAAGGGCTTCGGGAACTGATGACGCGGTAACGCTGACACCTCCACGAAAAATGTCGTTAGAAGATATGATGGCCTATATTAACGAAGATGAACTTTTGGAAGTCACACCTGAGTCTTTGCGTTTACGTAAAAAATATCTTTGTCCGCATGAACGCAAAAAAGCCAGCCGTCAAAGCGCTTAAGCGGCGGACATTTTAAAAATTTACTTGATCGTCTTGGCGTAATGATTTCTCATGGTGATCTATTTACAGGAGGTCACTATGACACAATCTATCTATTCACATTTAGAAAAAGAAATCGAAAATATTAAACAGGCAGGGCTTTATAAGGGAGAGCGCTTGATTACCTCGCCGCAAAGTGCGGATATTGAAATTAACAATGATGAGCATGTCCTTAATTTTTGCGCCAATAACTATTTGGGTTTGGCGGATCATCCGGAACTTATTGAAACAGCAAAAAAGGCGCTGGACGAATATGGGTTTGGCATGGCTTCTGTGCGTTTTATTTGCGGAACGCTGGGTATTCATAAAAACTTGGAACAACGCCTGTCAAAGTTCTTAGGCACTGAAGATACAATTCTTTATTCGTCGGCCTTTGATGCCAATGGTGGGTTATTTGAAACGGTGATGGGTAAGGAAGATGCAATCATCAGCGATGCGCTCAACCATGCGAGCATCATTGACGGTATTCGTTTGTCGAAGGCGGCGCGCTATCGTTACAACAATAATGATATGGATGATCTGGAGCGCTGTTTGAAGGAGGCGAGCGAAAAAGGTGCGCGCTTTAAGCTTATTGCAACGGACGGCGTTTTTTCAATGGACGGGTATTTAGCGAACTTACCGGCTATTTGTGATTTGGCGGATAAATATGGCGCGATTGTCATGGTGGATGATTGCCATGCAACCGGCTTTATCGGTGAAAATGGGGCAGGCACGCCGGAGCATTTCGGGGTGCAGGATAGGATTGATATTGTCACAGGAACGCTGGGTAAAGCTTTAGGCGGCGGGTCCGGAGGCTACACGTCCGGCAAAAAGCCATTGATTGAATATTTGCGTCAGCGCTCAAGACCTTATCTTTTTTCCAATACTCTTTTGCCTGCGATTGTGTCTACGTCTTTGGCTGTATTGGATATGGTTGAGGGTAAAAAGGGTGCGGAGATGCGCAGAAAGCTCAAGCAAAATAGCGAATATTTCCGCGAAAAAATGACGGCTGCTGGTTTTGACTTGTTGCCGGGAGAGCATCCGATTATTCCGGTGATGATTTATGACGCCGCGCTGGCTTCTAAATTTGCCGATGAAATGCTGAAGCGTGGAATTTATGTGGTTGGCTTTTCTTTCCCTGTGGTGCCGGAAGGTAAAGCGCGGATCAGAACGCAAATGTCATGTGCGCATGAGAAGGAGCATCTGGACAAAGCGATTGAAGCTTTTATCGAGGTAGGGCGTGCGCTCGGCGTTTTGAAGGAAAAAGCCGCATAGGTAACACGCCATGAGAAACTCAATGAGGGGTCTGTCAAAACTTAAGCCCGAGCCGGGGATTTGGATGGTTGAGGATCAGCCTATTCCTGATATCGGTCCGCGCGATGTTTTGGTGCGTGTGGTGAAGAGCGCGATTTGCGGAACGGACGTCCATATTTATAAATGGGATGACTGGGCGCAAAAAACAATTCCCCATCCGATGATTGTTGGTCACGAATATGTCGGGGTGATTGAGAAGCTGGGAGCTGATATTGAGCATCTCGAAATAGGACAGCGCGTATCGGGTGAGGGGCATATTGTGTGTGGTCACTGTAGAAATTGCCGTGCTGGGCAGCGTCATTTATGTCGCAATGAACAAGGGGTGGGAGTGCACAGGCAAGGAAGCTTTGCCGAGTATGTTTCTATTCCTTCAAGTAATATATTTCCTATCCCTGATGATATTTCGGATGATCTGGCCTCAATCTTTGATCCGTTTGGTAATGCCGTTCATACGGCACTTTCTTTCGATATGGTTGGCGAAGATGTGTTGATTACAGGCGCGGGGCCGATTGGTTTGATGGCGGTAGCTATTTGTAAACATATTGGTGCGCGCCATGTAGTGATTACGGATGTTAACCCTTATCGTTTGAAGCTGGCTGAGGAAATGGGAGCAACACGCAGCGTTGATGTCTCTCAGGAAAATCTTCAAAATGTGATGAATGATTTGAAAATGGTCGAGGGCTTTGATGTGGGGCTTGAAATGTCAGGGGTCGAAAGCGCTTTTCAGCAAATGATATCAACGGTGAATAATGGCGCGAAAATAGCTCTTCTCGGTATTCCGCCCGGTGGTTCTATGAATATTGACTGGAATGAAGTGATTTTCAAAGGGCTGACAATCAAGGGGATTTATGGTCGCCAGATGTTTGAAACTTGGTACAAGATGGCCACGATGTTGCAAAGTGGTCTGGATATATCACCTGTGATCACTCACCACTTTCCCATTGATGAGTATCAAAAAGGCTTTGATGCCATGTTATCAGGGGAATGCGGTAAGGTGATCCTCGATTGGGATTAGTCAGAGTGTCAGGTCAGGCGCATTTCTGCGCCGTTCCTTCTTCGTCCATTGCCTCTTCCAAGCGCTCTTTAACCATCATATTGGCAATTTCTGTTGTGTTTTTATTTTCAATTTTGGACCGGTTGAAAATATTAATCAGCGTGTTTCCAATATTTTGGGTACGCGTCATCACATATTCATGGCTTTTACCAACCAAAACGACATTAATCACACCACCTGCATTAATAACATAATCTGGTGCATGCGCGATGCCCGCATCATGTAGCGCTTGCCCGTGCTTTTTAACATCTGTTAGCTGATTATTTGCAGCGCCTGCAATAATACCTGCTTTTATTTTGTCAATTGTTTGATCGTTTATATCTCCCCCTAAAGCACAAGGAGAATAAATATCAACATCCTCAAAAATGATGTTATCCGGTGTGGAGGTGTTAACATTCCAGACCTCTTTTGCGCGGTTTAACTTGTCTTGGTCGATGTCTGTGACGGTCAAATCAGCACCATCTTGAACAAGAAGCTCACAAAGTGTCCAGGCAACATTGCCGAGCCCTTTGACGGCGATACGAACATCTTTAAGGTCTTCGGAGCCGTGTTTATGCAAGGTTGCGGCCTTTATCCCGGCATAAACGCCGTGCGCGGTATAAAGTGGAGGACCACCCGGAAGGTCAATAGCTCCGGCACGTTCAACGGATCGGGTGCGAACATGTTCGGTAACTTCTCCGGCAATTTTAAAATCACTTGTGCGGGTGCCGACATCTTCACCTGTTTGGTAAATACCATCTAGCTCATTCAATGCATGGCCCAAAGCTCTCATGATTTCAGGGGAGGGGTTCTGTGTGCCTTTAGGACCCATGATCACGGCTTTCCCGCCGCCATAGGGAAGGTTTGCCATTGTGTTTTTATAAGTCATGCCCTGTGAGAGGCGTAGAACATCTTTCAGGGCTTCATTGTCATCCTGATAGTGTGACCAATAGCGGCAACCTCCTCTGGCGGGACCAAATGTGGTGTCATGTACAGCAATGAAAGACTTGAAGCCAATATCCGGGTCTTGCGCTTGTAAAACGATCTCATGATTATCGAAATCGGGATGCCAACTGACATCTGGATATGAAAATTGAAGTGCCATTTATGCCTCTCCCCATTTGTTTTTTGATTTAATCTTAGGGGTCATTTTTTACAAAAGTCAAATACAAACAGATATTTAGGGGTCATTTTTTACAAAAGTCAAATACAAACAGATATATTGCATTTATGATTTGAAGGTTTTAAATTAGTGGCAATCAATAATAAACATAAAACAGGAGGTATGACGATGGCCGATTTACACGAAAATCCATTAAAAACAAACGGGTTCGAATTTGTAGAGTATGCAGGAGATGTGGACCTCCTTCATAAGACTTTTACCGATATGGGCTTTGCGCCTATTGCGAAACATAAAGAGCGTGATGTGACCCTATACCGTCAGGGGCGTGTGAACTTTCTGCTGAACGCTGAAAAAGACGGCCAAGGCGCGGAATTTTCCAAGGAGCACGGTACAGGCGCCAGTGCGATGGCTTTTGTTGTCGAAGACGCAGCCTATGCCTATGCGGAAGGCTTGAAGCGCGGTGCAACTGCGGCAGGCACGCAAGGCCGCTCCATGAACGAACATATTCCGGCCATTGAAGGCATTGGCGGAACGCTTCTTTATCTGGTGGATGATCCACTTTTTTATGAGCAGGATTTTGAATTTACGGGCGATGAGAAATATCCGGCCGGTTTGGGTATGACTTATATCGACCATCTCACCCATAATGTCTTTCGTGGCAACATGGATAAATGGGCAAAATTTTACGAAGATATTTTTAACTTCAAGGAAATCCGTTATTTCGATATCGAAGGCAAGTTGACGGGCTTGAAAAGCCGGGCTATGACCAGCCCGTGCGGAAAAATTCGTATTCCGCTCAATGAAAGCTCTGATGATAAATCTCAAATTGAAGAATTCCTAAAGCGTTACAACGGAGAAGGCATTCAACATATCGCACTTGGGACAGATGATATTTATGCAACTGTTGAGGGCTTGAGAGCGAATAAAGTCGTGCTTCAGGATACGCCTGATACGTATTATGAGGGGGTTGAGGCCCGCGTGCCGGGTCATGGAGAAGATTTGGAAAAGCTGAAAGAGCTCCGTATTTTGATCGACGGCGCGCCAACAGATGAACAAGGGTTGCTTTTGCAAATCTTTACCCAGGATGCGATGGGGCCTGTGTTCTTTGAAATTATTCAACGTAAGGGTAATGAAGGCTTTGGAGAAGGAAACTTTCAGGCTTTATTTGAATCAATTGAACTGGATCAGGTGCGTCGCGGCGTTCTTGATGATGATCAGAAGGAAGCTTCGTAAAGGAGAAGAAAAAATGAAATTGGCATCACTCAAAAAAGAGCGCGATGGGCGTCTTGTTATTGTAAGCTCGGACTTGTCGCAATATGTGGAGGCTGCTGATTACCAGACGATGCAGCAAGCACTTGATCATTGGTCTGAGGCCAAAGGTAAATTAGAGACACAATATCAAGAGTTGGAAGCGCAAAAAAACGGCAAGCCGTTTGACCCGAAAAAATGCGCATCACCTTTGCCGCGTGCCTATCATATTGCGGATGGAAGCGCTTACTTGAACCATGTGGAGCTGGTGCGTAAAGCGCGTGGGGCTGAAATGCCACCGGAATTCCTTCATGATCCCTTAATGTATCAGGCGGTCAGCGATACGATTTTGGGGCCGACAGATGATGTGCCGGTCCCGAGTGAAGAATTTGGAATTGACTTTGAAGCGGAGGTGGCTGTGATCACCGATGATGTGCCGATGGGGATTACACCGGATGAGGCGCTTAGTCATGTTCAGTTGATCATGATTATGAACGATGTGTCCTTGCGTAATCTCATTCCTAACGAGCTTGGGAAGGGGTTTGGATTTTATCAAAGCAAGCCACCTAGTAGTTTTTCGCCTGTGGCGGTCACGCCGGATGAACTGGGTGAGGCGTGGAGAGATGGAAAGCTCCATTTGCCGCTAAGGAGCATTTATAACGGCAAAACAATCGGCCAGCCCAATGCCGGTGTGGATATGCAGTTTCATTTTGGTCAATTGATTGCGCATGCGGCGCGCACCAGACCTTTGGGTGCGGGCACGATCATTGGCTCTGGCACAATTTCAAACCATGACCGCAAAGCGGGTATTAGTTGTTTTGCTGAAATCCGGATGATTGAAAAAATTGATAGTGGTGAGTTTCAAACACCTTTCATGAAATATGGCGATAAAATTCGTATTGAAATGATGGATCAGGAGGGGAATTCTATTTTTGGTGCGATTGAACAAGAAATCGTGCCTTATAAATCTGTTTCTCAAGTGCCGGAAAGGAAAATGGCATGATACAACTTTATGATTATTTTAGATCTTCGGCCTCTTACCGGGTGCGTGTTGCGCTTTATTTAAAAAATTTGGAATTTCAAATTCATAGCGTTGATCTGGTAACCGGAGAACAGCGTGCGGAAGAATATACGGCTCAAAATCCGCAAGGGCTGGTTCCGACACTTGTTGATGGTGATGTTTCTTTGTCGCAATCAATGGCGATTATTGAGTATCTGGATGATAAATACGGTGCGCCGAAACTGGTAGAAGGCAGCGCGGAGGATAAAGCCTATATCCGGCAAATGGCGCAAATTATTGCGTGTGATACCCACCCTCTCAACAATTTATGTGTGTGGAAGGACTATGTCGGTAAGAAGCTGGGTGCTGATGAATCTCAAATGCAGGAGTGGTATGCACACTGGATTACCAAGGGTTTAAGTTCTTATGAGGAGATGCTAAAGAAACACGGTAGAGCCGGAAAATTCACGCTCGGGGATCAGCCATCTTTGGCGGATTTATGCCTTATTCCGCAGATTTATAATGCGCGGCGTTTTAATGTAGATTTGGGTGCTTATCCGAAAATTTTAGAAATTGAGCGCAACTGTGTAGAGCTCGACGCCTTTCAAAAAGCGGCACCAGAAGCACAAAAATCTGCCCCCAAAGATATTGAACAAATTCATGGAGTAAACTCACCAATTTTAAAACTAGTTGCTTAAAATATAAAATTAAAAACAGGGAGAAAAGCAATGAAAGCGCAAAAAGTACAAGATTTAGGAAATCCTACAGGTCATGGTAATCCTGATGATTGGCAAAAATATATTGTTGATCAGGGGTGGAAAAATTACACGGATGAGGAGCATGATGTGTGGAAGACGCTCTATGAACGTCAGATGGAATTGATGCCCGGTCGCGCCTGCCAAGAATTTTTTGATGGGATTGAAGCTCTCCAGATTGATAAAGAGAAAATTCCCGACTTCGAAGAAGTCAATAAAATTTTGAAAGAAAAAACAGGATGGGAAGTTGTCGCTGTAGAAGGGCTTATTCCTGACTTGCCGTTTTTTAAGCTTTTATCAGAGCGTAAGTTTCCAGCCGGGTATTTTATACGCACACGAGAGCAACTTGATTACATTCAAGAACCGGATGTCTTTCATGACCTTTTTGGCCATGTCCCTCTTTTGAGTAACCCGATTTTCGGTGATTATTTGGAAAATTTTGGTAAGGGGGGATTGCGTGCGCATGAGTTTGGAACCATTAAAAACCTATCACGGCTTTACTGGTTTACGGTGGAGTTTGGCTTGATGCAAACGCCTGAAGGTATGCGTATTTATGGTTCTGGTATTCTTTCTTCTCCGGGGGAAACGGTATTTAGTTTGGAGGATGATTCACCTAACCGTATCGGATTTGACTTGAAGCGCATTATGCAGACCCAATATCGCGTCGATGATTATCAGCAGACTTATTTTGTGATTGAGTCTTTTGAACAGCTTTTTAAAGAGACTTATGCGGATTTTGCGCCTCTTTATAAAGTTTTAAAAGAGGATGATACCCTCTACGGGCTTGCAGAAATAGCGCCGAATGATGATGTCCTCACCAAGGGCACGCAACAATACGCTACGGAAAGACAAAAAGCCGCAGAAGCGGTATAGCCTACTTTTTGCCGTCAAATAGTTTTGGGAGGTCACCCCATGTGGCTTCGCCGTAGCCTTTTTGGAGGTGCTTGCTCTCCATCGCGGCCTTTGTCGGGCACATGATATAGCGGCTTTCAAACATAAAGGCGATCCCGCCATCCATATAATGTGGTTTGAGCTCCATATTGCTGGCTTTATCGAAGGTCCCGGCATCGGGGCCGTGTCCTGACATGCAATTATGGAGGGAACACCCGCCAGGTGAAAACCCGCCGCTTTCTTTTCCGTCATAAACGCCGTCAATCATGCCCATAAATTCACTCATGAGGTTGCGGTGGAAATAGGGTGGGCGGAAGGTATCTTTGGCGACCATCCAGCGTGGCGGGAAAATAACAAAGTCAATATTGGCTGTACCTGCGGGGGAGCTGGGAGAGGTCAAAACCGTAAAGATTGATGGGTCCGGGTGGTCAAAGCTGACCGTATTGATTGTATTAAAATGCTCTAGGTTATATTTATAGGGCGCATAATTTCCATGCCATGCCACCACGTTTAAAGGGGAGTGATTAAGTGCTGTACGCCAAAGTTTTCCGGCAAATTTTGCGACGAGCTCACATCCTTTGTCTTCATCTTCATAAGCGGCAACAGGGGTAAGGAAGTCGCGAGGATTCGCCAAGCCGTTGGCACCAATAGGACCAAGGTCAGGGATAACGAAAGGCTGTCCGTAATTTTCACAAATATAGCCGCGAGCTTGTCCATCTGGTAGATCAATAGCAAATTTGATCCCACGTGGGATGACGATAATTTCTTTAGGCACGGCATCAATGATGCCCATCTCGGTACGCACTTTCAATGCGCCTTGTTGCGGGACAATGAGGAGCTCTCCATCAGCGTTGTAAAAATAGCGCTTTGTGTCATTCATGCTCTTGTTCGCAGCATAAAGATGAATGCCCAGACCGCTCCAACTATAGCTGTCGCCGTTTCCGGCGATGGTCAAAAGCCCATCGATAAAATCAGTTGGTTTAGAAGGAATTTTTACAGGGTCCCAGCGAAGCTGATTGGGCGTTGGTGGTACTTCGTTAAATGGTGTACTGCGTACAGACGTTTTCTTGGCTGGCTCAAAAGGCGGATGCACCACCGAAGGGCGGATACGGTAAAGCCAGGAGCGTTTATTGGTGCTGCGTGGCGCGGTGAAGGCTGAACCGGTTACCTGCTCTGCATATAGGCCGTAGGCTGGTTTTTGCGGGGAATTTTGTCCTTGGGGAAGGGCGCCTTCTAAAGCTTCGCTTGCAAATTCGTTGCCAAATCCACTCATGTAATTTGTATCTATGGACATCAAAACCTCTCCTTTTATTTCAATATTTTGGGTGGATTATAGGTCAGAACTTCACAAAAATATATAGCCTTCTAAATTTATCTCTGCACATCGTCACGGCGCTCCTAAAATAGGCTCACTATTCGTCGTCGCTTGTTCCCCCGTGCAAAAACAAATTTATTTGACTATAGTTTTTTAGTAGGTTGAATGAATCAATAGAATAGGGAGAAAATCTATGTCTAATCCGGTTTTGTGGTCTTCATCAAAAGAAAGAGCAGACCGCTCGCAGCTTAAAGAATTTATGAAATTCGTGAACCGTCCTGATGATAATTATCAGGCGTTTCACGCATGGTCGGTTGATGAGGTAGAGGAATTTTGGAATAAGCTCTGGGATTTTTGCGATGTGATCGGAGAGAAGGGAGATATTGTCCTGAAAGACCCCGATAAAATGACCGGAGGGCAATTTTTTCCAAATGGGTCATTGAATTATGCGCAAAATTTGTTGCGCCGCCGCAGTGATGAAAAAGCCATTATTTTTCGTGATGAAACCGGTAAAGAGTGCTCCTTCACATTTAACGAACTCTATGATCAGGTGAGCTTGTGGGCGCAAGGCTTTAAGGCGCAAGGGGTGAAAAAAGGTGATCGGGTGGCGGCCTATATGCCCAACATGCCTGAGACAATTATTGCTTGTTTGGCGGCGACTTCTTTAGGAGCTGTGTTTTCTTCGGCCTCGCCTGATTTTGGTGTTCAGGGGTTGGTTGATCGCTTTGGCCAGATTGAGCCTAAAATCCTAGTGAGTGTGGATGGTTATCATTATGGTGGTAAAGAGATTGATTGTTTGGAGAAAATAAAAGGCGCGCTTGAGCAAATTCCTTCTGTCCAAAAAACAGTGATTGTACCTTTTATTCAAGATCAACCTGATATCTCGGGAGTGAATAAGGCGGTTTTAAGTGCTGATTTTTTAAATGGTTTTCAGCCGCAGGACATAGAATTTGAACCGACTTCTTTTAATGATCCACTTTTTATCATGTTTTCTTCCGGTACGACTGGGGTGCCAAAATGTATCGTGCATGGGCATGGTGGAACTTTGTTACAACATCTGAAGGAGCATCAACTTCACTGCGATGTGAAAGAGGGTGATCCGGTATTTTACTTTACTACTTGTGGCTGGATGATGTGGAATTGGTTGATTACCGGTTTGGCAAGCGGTGCAACGCTTCTTTTGTATGATGGTAATCCGTTTTATCCTGATGAAAAATTCTTGTGGGAGTTTACGAGCAAACATAAATGCAAATTGTTTGGCACGGCGGCGAAATATATTGATGCGCTCAAAAAAGCCGGCATTCATCCAAAGGATGAGTTTGACTTGAGTGACTTGGATATTATTACTTCGACCGGTTCTCCTTTGGTACATGAGAGTTTTGATTACGTTTATAACTCAATCAAAAAAGACGTTCATTTGGCTTCCATTTCTGGCGGGACAGATATTATCTCCTGCTTTGTTTTAGGAAACCCGCTTTCCCCGGTTTATCGTGGTGAAATACAAGGGGCCGGATTGGGAATGGCTGTTGAGGTGAAAACCGAAGACCAAACTGCCCAATCAGGAGAGTTGGTCTGTACCAAGCCATTTCCTTCCATGCCGGTTGGATTTTGGGGGGATGAAGACGGGAAAAAATATCACGCGGCTTATTTTGATCAATATCCTAATGTCTGGTCGCATGGAGATTGGATCGAAAAGACAACTCAAGGGGGATATATTATTCACGGGCGTTCAGATGCAACGCTTAATCCGGGAGGAGTGCGTATTGGGACGGCGGAAATTTACCGTCAGGTTGAAAAGATTCCGCAAGTTTTAGAAAGCATTGCCGTCGGACAAGATTGGGAAGGTGATGTGCGGGTTATTTTATTCGTGCGTATGAAAGAGGAGCAATCTTTAGATGAAGAAATGATAAAAAATATTAAAATGCAAATACGCGAGGGGGCCACGCCGCGTCATGTGCCGGCGCATATTGTTCAGATTTCAGATATCCCCAGAACCAAAAGTGGTAAAATCACGGAACTCGCAGTACGCGATGTCATACATGGCCGCCCGATTAAGAATAAAGAGGCGCTTGCTAATCCTGAAGCGCTGGATTTATATCAGGACCTTGAAATTCTTTTGCAAAGTGCTTGAACACAAAGACCTGATAAAAAAGCCCCTTCACGGGGCTTTTGAGATTACTCAGTGATACTCATATTAAATAAACTTATTGGCAAGAAAGACATTCTTCATACTGGTTTTCCTGTTCAGGGAGTTCGGGCTCACGCCCTTCCGATTCGCGGGAACGTATCCAGCTTGCGTTACTCTCAGCACGTTGAATGGATTTGGAACGGCAATAATAAAGTGATTTCACACCCTTCTTCCATGCATCCATGTGAATCTGGTGCAGCTCCTTTTTATGCACATTGGCGGGCAGGAACACATTCAAGCTTTGTGCCTGACAGACAAACGGTGCCCGGTCTCCGGCATGTTCAATCATCCAACGTTGATCAATTTCGAAGGCGGTCTTGAACACATCTTTTTCTTCTTCACTTAAGAAGTCCAAATGTTGAACAGACCCCTCATTGGTAAAAATGGATGACCAGATATCTTCTGTATTATGCCCCCTTTCCTCCAGCAACTGGGTCAGGAACTTGTTCTTGACAGGGAAGGAACCTGAAAGCGTTTTATGCGTGTAGGCATTGGCGGCGTTGGGTTCGATACCGGGAGACGCGCCGCCGCAAATAATCGAAATCGAAGCCGTTGGGGCAATCGCCATCTTGTTGGAAAAGCGTTCCATGATGCCGTAATCTGCCGCGTCAGGACATGCGCCGCGCTCTTCAGCGAGCTGACGGGAAGCATCATCGGCTTGGCGTTTGATGTGCTGGAAGATTCGGCGGTTCCAGACTTTCGCCATCACCCCTTCCATCGGAATCATTTTGGATTGCAAGAAAGAATGGAAACCCATAACACCAAGACCAACAGAACGTTCGCGCATTGCAGAATATTTTGCCCGTTTCATGGAATCGGGGGCTTTTTCGATGAAGTCCGACAGAACATTATCAAGGAACCGCATGATGTCTTCTATAAATTGCGGGTTATCCTGCCATTCATCAAATCTCTCCAGATTGAGCGAACATAAACAGCATACTGCCGTTCGGTCATTGCCCAGATGGTCACGACCAGTTGGCAGAGTAATCTCAGAACATAAGTTCGACATTTTCACATTGAGACCAGCCATCTTATGGTGATCAGGAATCTGGTCATTCACGTGATCAATATAAACGATATATGGCTCACCCGTTTCAATACGGGCGGTGAGAAGTCTGATCCAAAGTTCTCGTGCGGAAACCTTGGAAATAACGCTCTTGTCCTTGGGAGACTTCAGCGCCCATTCTTCGTCCTTTTCAACCGCTTGCATGAAAGAGTTGGTGACGAGCACACCGTGATGTAGGTTAAGCGCTTTACGGTTTGGGTCTCCACCGGTCGGGCGGCGGATTTCGATAAATTCTTCAATTTCCGGATGCCAAATAGGAAGATAAATTGCCGCAGAGCCGCGTCTTAAAGATCCTTGGGAAATGGCCAAGGTCAGGGAATCCATCACACGGATAAAAGGAACAATTCCTGAGGTTTTTCCGTTGCGTCCAACTTTCTCACCGATAGAGCGGACATTGCCCCAGTAAGAACCAATACCTCCGCCTAAAGAGGCGAGCCAGACATTCTCATTCCAAAGCTCCACAATATCATCCAGACTATCGTTTGTTTCGTTCAAGAAGCATGAAATGGGAAGTCCCCGACTTGTTCCGCCATTTGAAAGAATGGGCGTGGAGGGCATAAACCAGAGCTTCGAGATATAATCATATAGACGCTGCGCATGTTTGGAATCATCTCCGTAATACATGGCGACACGCGCAAAAAGGTCTTGAGGCGCTTCTTCAGGCAGAAGGTAGCGATCATATAGTGTTTCAATTCCAAACTTAGTCAGATACTCATCACGGGAACGGTCAATTTGTACCCGGTTCCCTCCTTCAATTTGCGCATAGTCAAACATGTCTTATTCCCCCATTTGGTAGACGTAAAATTATCAACATTATGTGTAAAACTGCTGTGGAAAAGCTGTGATGCGATGATATTCAAACCACAACCCCTAGCGGTGTATCTATAACCAACATACTATATCTCGTGGGTCTGTCCAGATTAAAAATAGGTTATTCACGGGGGTATTTTGTGTGTTTAATACCAAGTGAGCAGCAAAAAAATTAGTGTTTTAGAGGCCTTAAGAATTTTTTGACTCTTATCCCCGATTTTAAAAAAAATTCAAAAAGAAATAATCTTTCAAAGATTATCCAAATTATTGTTGCGGTGTTCGACATTTGTCAGCTCTACATCTTGTGTTTGTGAGCAGATTTTTTCGTTTTGAACGGGAATCATTTGTTCTTTGCTCGAATCATCTCAAACGACAGTTGAAAGCTTTTGCAAAAAGGAGAAGGTTGGGTCATGATTGAGAGCATTTTGAGCGTTTTTTCTTAGGGTCAGGACCTATAAATATTACAAAGCATAAAACATGACAAAGATTCGCCGTTTCAGACAAACTAAAATTGTGGCTACGCTCGGCCCTGCTTCGGGGGACCCGGATATGATGCGCCGGCTTTTCGAATCTGGTGTTGATGTATTCCGTTTGAATTTTTCACATGGAACACATGCGGCGCACCAAAAGAATGTCGAAACGGCGCGGGCGCTTGAAAAAGAGTTCGGGCAGCCTGTTGCCCTATTGGCTGACCTTCAAGGGCCGAAGCTTCGAATCGGCAAATTTAAAGACGGAAAGATTGCTCTTAAGGCTGGCCAGCAGATTCGCTTTGATCTGGAGGAGGCTCTCGGTGATGAAACCCGTGTTCAACTTCCCCATCCCGAAGTAATGGAGGTTTTGGAGGTGGGTTCCGAGATATTGCTGGATGACGGCAAAGTGCGCGTGGTGATTGAGGAAAAGGGAAAAGGCTATCTGAGCGCGCAAGTCAAAGCGGGAGACGTTTTGTCGGACCATAAGGGCTTTAATGTGCCGGGGGTGCTGCTGCCTATTGCTGCGCTTACGGATAAGGATAAAGCAGATTTGGAAGCGGCTGCCTCTATGGGGGTGGACTGGATCGCGCAGAGCTTTGTGCAAAAGCCGGAAGACTTGGTCGAAACGAAAAAATTGATTGGTGGACGTGCAGCGCTGATGGCTAAAATTGAAAAGCCCTCTGCGTTGGAGCATATAGGAGACATTATAGAGTTGTGTGACGGTATTATGCTGGCGCGCGGCGATTTAGGTGTAGAAATCCCCCCTGAAAATGTACCTGCGGTACAAAAACGAATCGTGCGTCAGGTGCGTCATGCGGGTAAGCCCATTATTGTGGCGACCCAGATGCTTGAATCTATGGTCTCTAACGCCCGTCCGACAAGGGCGGAAGCCTCGGATGTGGCCACAGCCGTTTATGATGGCGCGGATGCGGTCATGTTATCGGCGGAAACGGCTGTAGGACAGTATCCGGTTGAAGCGGTTTCGATTATGAACCGGATTTGCGAAAAGACGGAAATTGATTCGACCTACCGGCGCATTGTTGATGCAGACCATCCAGAGGTGGAAGAAGATGCTTCTGATGCTATCACTGTTGCGGCAACTTATGTGGCCGAAGATATCCGTGCGGCCTGTATCGTGAATTATACGACATCCGGTTCTACGGTGTTGCGTACGGTGCGCCAGCGTCCGGATGTGCCTATTTTATGTTTGACTCAAAGCTTACAAGCAGCGCGGCGCCTTGTTTTGTCTTTTGGGGTGCGGACCTATCATATTACCGATGTGAACAGCTTCGCCGAAACGGTCGAAAAGGCTGTGTCTTTTGTAAAAGATAAAGGTTTTGCGCAAGTGGGAGATAAAATTGTCCTGACCGCCGGTGTTCCTTTTGGCGTAAAAGGCACAACTAATGTTTTGCGCATTGCCGACGTTGAATAGTTTTACCTGTTTCCCGGCAGGACGGTTTCTTCCATATCTTTGCGGATTGTCTTGGCAATAACCGGTTTTTCGTAGGCCCAAATCTGCTCTTCATTAAAGGCGTAGTAAGGCTTGTAGCGCTCCGTGTAATGTGAGGCAACGGTCATATTCTCACGATTATCGAGCACATACTCCTCGTCCCCATGTTCAACCACAAGAAAGGCGTGGTCGGTTCCACTATAGATATCATAGACAATGGCGATTTTCATGCTGTTTGCCGGAAAGCCAAGGCGGCGTAGAGTGAGATACTTAATAATTGAAAAATCTTCGCAATCGCCTCCATTTTCGAGAAATTCGGCCGGGCTGGCCCAATGATCGTTCGCGCTATAAACCCAGTTATCCTGTTTATAGGGGAAGCCATTGAACCATAGATTCACTTTTAAAAGCTGACGGATGGGAGAATCATCTCTTAGGGAATCAATAAAGGCGGCCCAGTTCTGGCTTTTACGTGTTTGATGTGTGTAGCGCTCAATTTGGTATTGTTGCAGGGTTTCTTGCCATTGGGGCAGGTGATCAAACGAATCACCGCTGGATACCGAAGGATGACCCAAAATATCCGCATGCGCGGGAGGTGCCATTTGCAAGGCAGGGAGAAACAACCCTAAACACAGTATCACATATACAAAACGCATCTTGATTTTTACGTAAAAATTATAAAGAACAAGCTTTAGACGTTCAAAAGCTATATGTCAAGTGTTTGTGAGCTCGTTATAAGCAGAAAATTACTGCGCGGCAGAGGCTACAACCGTCAGATTGCCCTTTGGTGCGGTGTGGAGCCACCAGGCCTGCTGATTGATTGAAAAGATCGGCTTGTAATGTGAAACCCGGCTGGCAGGTATGGCCGATTTAATCTGATTATCAAGAACCATCGGTCCTTTATCTGTGTAGACAATAAGAATGGCGTGCGGAATATTCTTTTGCATGTCTTGCACGATAGCGATTCTCAAGCGGCTTTCTGGAACGCCCAAGGCTTTAAGGGCGGTGTATTTTGCAATGGCGAAATCTTCGCAATCGCCGCCGCGCTTGAAAAATTCGACCGGTGTGGCCCAGTAGTCGGTTTGCCCATAATTTGCTTTATCGGAAACATAGCGCTTGGCATTCATCATGCTATTCACACGCGACACCATTTTCTCAAGCGGTAATCCTTTAAGCGCCGCCAAATCTTGTTTGAACTTTCCAATTGCGCCTTGATCACGACCCGAATTAAGCGATGCATTGAAGCGCTCAAACATACCAGTCCATTTTGTGAAGGCTTTTAATGAGCCTGAACGTTTTTCAGTCGAACCGAAAAGTTTCGGGTGATAGCTCACTTGCTCGAATGAATCATAAGCCAAAGAAATGCGCGTTGTGGCATCTTGAATTTGTCCGGCTCTGGCCTGTTTGGCAAATCCCATAGATGCCAAAGAAATAAAGACGGCAACACCAGTCATCACACAACGTAGTGTGAATTGTTCCAATAATGTGCGCTGGATTGTACCGCGGGAAACGAGGTCTTCGGCCACCAAAACATGACCAAGCTGTTGTCCGCTTTTTTTGCTGCGGGCCAAGGCATAATCAAGTTGATCGGAAGTTAGGGCACCGTCTTGAACAAGAAGTTCACCGAGTCGGTTTTTTCTGAGACGTGCTTTTAATCTGGAGAGAATCCCCTGATGTTGCACTTCTTTTTCTTCTAACGCGTATGACACAGTAATCCCCGTACCGATTTACTTTATTAAAATCCCTAGAGTTCCATTATTACGCAAAAGTGTTACTGAAATACTAACAAATGACATAAAAGAAAAAGTTTTTAGTTAAGAAATTGTTAAAACCGGTTATGATTGGGAGCGTTATTTTAATTTTTTGGCCAAAAAGAGACAAAAATATGAATAATTACAATGGGTTACTAAACAGCTTCCAAAATGTTTCAGTGATGGTTGTTGGGGACATTATGTTGGATTCTTTTGTGTATGGAGACGTTTCGCGTATTTCTCCGGAAGGGCCGGTTCCGGTGCTTAAATATACCGGGGAGCGCCCAATGCTGGGAGGCGCGGGTAATGTTTTGGCCAATTTGGCTGCTCTTGGGGTGAAAACACGGATTTTCTCCGTTATTGGGCAGGATGTAGCAGGGCAGCA
Organism: Alphaproteobacteria bacterium; assembly: GCA_022763065.1. GTDB lineage: Bacteria > Pseudomonadota > Alphaproteobacteria > Micavibrionales > Micavibrionaceae. The sequence continues at coordinate 9,818 of JALEGH010000084.1, read as the reverse complement.
GGTCAAGGAGATGGTCGAATCGCTGGGAAGCGAATCGCAAGGTTGTTTGATTGATGAGCAACGTCCAACTATTCAAAAAACCAGATATGTATCAGCTGGGCAGCAGCTTTTGAGAGTGGACCGGGAAGAAACGGTTCCTATTTCATCTCAGATAGAAGATAAAATTTTGGTGCAGGTGCGTGAGAGTATTGAGAAGATGGATGCTCTGATTCTATCTGACTACTGTAAAGGTGTTTTGGCCGACCAGTTGATTAAGGAGCTTATGAAATTGGCAAAAACTCATAGAGTGCCTGTTTTGATCGATTCCAAACGTAAGGATTTGAGTTGTTATCAGGGTGTTATGTTGATGACGCCCAATCGTAAAGAGCTTGAAGAAATTACAGAGGGCTTGCCTGTTCAAACAGATGAGGAGATTGAAAAAGCCGCTAAAAGTTTGATGAAAGTCAGCAAAATTGAAAATGTTCTGGTGACTCGTTCAGAAGATGGTTTGAGTCTTGTTCCTAAAAAAGCGAAACCTGTCCATTTCAAAATAACGGCGCGTGAAGTCTATGATGTTTCCGGTGCGGGAGATAGTGTCATGGCGGTGATGGCGGCTTGTTTGGCGGCGGGCGCTTCCCTGGAGCAAGCAGCGCAGCTTGCTAATATTGCAGGCGGTCTTGTTGTGGGAAAATCCGGAACGGCAAGCGTGAGCACAGATGAGTTACTTCAGGCTACTCATAACGATCATGTTAATCCGGATATGATTGCGCCTGTCATGGAAGATTGGGATTTGGCGAAAGAGCAAATCCACAATTGGCAAGCGAGAGGCTTGAAGGTTGGTTTTACAAATGGCTGTTTTGATATTGTGCATTACGGTCATGTGAATTATCTAGCGCAGGCGCGGGCTAAATGTGATCGTCTTGTTCTGGCGCTTAATCATGATCAATCGGTTCGGATTTTGAAAGGCCCTACGCGGCCTGTGAATGATCAAATGGCCCGGGCGACCGTGATGGCTGCACTTAGCTCGATTGATTTGGTGGTTTTTTTTGGTGCACAAAAAGAGGGCGAAGATAATACCCCGTGTGACATTGTGGGTTATCTTCAACCCGATATTCTTATGAAGGGGGGGGATTACACGATTGACCAGCTTCCCGAAGGGCAGGTTGTTTTGTCCTATGGCGGAGAGGTTGAAATTATGCCCCTTTACGATGGCTATAGCACAACGAATATTATTCAAAAAAGCAACAGTGGCACGTAAGAACCACGGCTTTCATGATGGTACTGTACCTGCATCTCATTAGCTGATATTATGGCCTTTGGTATCATCTTTGTTTTCTCTTTCGAAGGCATCATTCCATGACAAATCATAAAGTTTTCTTCTCTATTTTATCTTTGAGCGCCTCTGCGCTTGTGATGAGTGGCTGTGCGGCTGTATCACATCCCAATGCTATGCCTTCGGGCTATACACATCACCAAGAGACTTTTAAATCTCCGGCACCGCCGCCTTCTTCCAAAATTACGTTAGCACAACGCCAATATATGGACGCGGCGCAAGCCGAGCAATTTAGGAACGCTGTTTATGATTTGCTGACGCGTATTTCACATCGTGCGGGAATGCCCCCCAAGCCGGTTTATGTGTTGGCACCGGATAATATGACGAGCTTTTACGCCAATATTGATAATGATTTGCGCGAAAGTATGCGGGCATTGGGATATGCGCTTGCCGATGTACCGACGGGGGCTTATGTGTTTGCTTATGATGCGCAGACATTTGAGCGTCCGCGTGGTTATGTGTCTCAAGGGGAGGCCAATGTGATGTTGACCCTGCGTGTGTTTAATTCTATCGGTGAAAATGCAAGGATGCTGACGCAAGAATCGGGGACATATTATATTCAGGGTGCGGAGTTACTGAAGGTTAAACCGGCCACTTATCATTCTATGCCGAGATGGCAAGACATTGTGGAGCAAGCCGAAGGGTTTGAGCCTGTTGACCATGTGGTGGCACCTAAGCAGCCTGTATCGGCTCCACGGATTATTGAACAGCCTGAGACATCTTATAGGATGCCATCAACACAAGATTCAGGCCCTCAAATTGAATATAACGGTCCCGCGCGGGCGGTTGTTATTAACGAAGAGCCTCTGTCGCCGCGCAGCTCCGTCTCAAGATATATGGATTATTAATTTCGTTTTATTAACGCGCCAATAAAACACGGTAATAATGATATGTCCCGGCTGGCGGCGTTCCCGCCCCTTCTAAGCAACCTTCAAGCTTGCCTTCTGTCTCCGGCGCATCGACAGATTCTTGAAAAGCGTAGCTGCCGGTAAAGAGATCGCTCAGGAACAGATCGTCTGTATCTTGTGGCGGCGCATCGCTAGGGTTGTTGATGTCATTTTTTTCATTAATCAGAATACAAAAATCTTGTGAAACATTTTGCAAAAAGGCGATGAGATCGGCTCCTCTCGTCTCTCCTGTTGTGGCGGCATCAACGCCAATACCTGCTGCGTTATTGCGTCCGGTGAAGAGCCAATCTGTGGCGGTAGTTTGTATACCACTTGGTGGAGCGCGGTAGGTGGCCCCACCGCCGGAGCGGTGAAAGACCTGACGTTCGGGATCGTCTGTAATAACGCCGTAAGAGCTAGGCGCATTGGGGTGCGCAAAACGAATGTCAGATTCACTATAGCCGTTGCGCAGGATATAGGTTACGGCGCGCTCCAATTCTTGCCCGTATTCTTGCACTTCCGCCACGCGGATCATGAGCTGTTCTTGATCAATGTTAGATCCCGGTGTGCTGGAGCCCTTCATCATGACAACCAAAATTCCCAAAAGGAATATAGCCCCCATGATGTAAATTAAAATGTTACCGGATTGGTGGTACATGACCTTATCGCTGGCTTATTTTTGTGGCCAAAGGTGCTACGATCATACAGTCATACGAGCGAAGAGCGTAACAGGCTTTCTTTGCTTCTTTTTCGCTGAAACCGACAAAGCGTGCACGGAAAACCATACCCTGTGCTGTCCTTAAGGGCACGCTTACCGGTGAAATTGTGTGGTTTTTAGGAAGCTTACGGGCGGCCTGACGCAGGGCCTCATCGGTTTTGGTGCGGCTGGTGTAGGCACCGATCTGGACGGACCACTTCCCAACGACATCTTTAGGGTGAGGCAATGCTGCGGGTGTTGATGTCTTTTTTGTTGTAGGTGTAACGGCGTTTGTTCCAATTTTAGACACCATGGCATGTTTCACTTTTTCCAAAGATTTTTGAACTTCTGTCGCTGGTGCGGGGTTGGGGCGGTATTCACCTTTATGCACGGCAATGGCAATGAGCCCTGTTTCAAAGCGCTTTGAAACAGCGGGGTCAAAATCTCCTTCTCCGATTAATTCTCCAAAGGCTCCTTCTTGTAATGCTTTGGTCAAGGCCGTGTAATCAGGAGAGACTTTTTTTGCTGTCTTAATCTTGGTGGGTGTGTTGAGCGCCGCCAATGAGGTAAAGGCTTTAGAGTCTGTTAAGGCCGGTTTACGTTCCATACTGGCCAGACCATAGACTGGTTTGGCTTCTGGTTTGGGCGGTGTAATAACGCTAGCGATGCGCACATTTTTGACCTTCTTGAAACCTGCATCCAAAATGCTGGCCATGTGGGCGTTTCTGGTTTTGGTCGTGCGCCCGCCAAAAACAACCCCAATAAGGCGTCTTCCATCACGCCGGGCGGAGGCCACAAGGTTAAAGCCCGAGGCATTGATGTATCCTGTTTTAAAACCGTCCATTCCCTTATAGCTACTCATCAGACGGTTATGGTTGCGGTAGGTTTTGCCGCGATAAGTAAAGCTTTTGGTCGAGAAATATTTGTAGTAATGCGGGTAACGTTGAAGTATATAGCGTGCCATTTTGGCCATATCGCGCGCGGTGCTGACCTGATATTTGTTATGAAGGCCGGAGGCATTCTTAAATCTGGTTTTGCTCATGCCAATTGTTCTGGCCCGTGCGGTCATCATATTGGCAAATTTATATTCCGAACCGCCCAGATGTTCGGCCAAAGCCACGGCAATATCATTGGCCGATTTGGTGACAAGCGCCAAAATAGCGTCTTTGACTTTGATGCTGGAACCTGCAGGCAGGCCGATTTTACTGGGCACCATGCTGGCGGCCCGGCTGGAAATCCGTACCCGGTCATTGAGTTGGATGGCACCCCTGTCTAATGCTTCGAATGCTAAAAGCAATGTCATCATCTTGGTGAGAGAGGCGGGGTGGAGTACCTTATCGGCATAGCGTTGCGACAGGATCATACCGCTATCAGCATCCATGACGATGGAGGCGTATTTGGGGTTACCTTTTGATTTTTTGGCTTGTGCAGTACTGAACGGGGCAAAACAAAGGGCGGTGAAAATAATCAACGCCATGATTATATTGAATAATCTGCTGTTTTCGATGCCTTGTATCATTACCAAAACTTTATCAAACTGAATCTTAATTATATATTAAATCAGTTTACATTCCCTTTATGAAAGCGGGAGAAATAGATCTATTTCTCCAAAACGAACCCACGCCCTCAATATTACGGGTAAAATAAAATTCTGTCTAGCGCGAGGAGAGCTATAATCCTCTTTTTATTGCTTTTTAAGGGTTTTGAGTTAGAATGTTCTTTCAAAATAATTGTTTTGAATGTGAAAATCGGGCTCCTTACTGTTTTTTGCATTTAATCCTTTAAAAACAAGTGCTTAAGCGTATTCATGATGTCTTTATCCCCTGTTCGAGCCAATGAAGATCAAGACCTTCCCGGTCCCGGTTACGATGGTGGTCAGGGCGGCGTCGGGCAAGAGAATCAGGAAAATGATCCGCAAACGGGCCTTCTTCTCAAGCCCCGTCCTAAAACCAAAAAACCGGCTATGTATAAGGTTTTGCTCCTGAATGATGATTATACGCCGATGGAGTTCGTTATTCATATTTTAGAAAGGTTTTTCAGTAAAACTAGGCAGGAGGCAACCGATATCATGCTGCATGTTCACAGGCGCGGTGTTGGGATTTGCGGGATTTTTACCTATGAGGTCGCTGAAACCAAGGTCGCCCAAGTCATGGATTTTGCCCGTGCCAACGAACAACCGCTTCAATGCACGATGGAAAAAGAGTAAAGCTTAAACCTAAATACAAGGATCTTAAATGCTCTCACGCAATTTAGAACAGACACTGCATAAGGCACTGGCCGAGGCGACAAAGCGTAAACATGAATATGCGACGCTGGAGCATTTATTATTGGCACTGACCTATGATCAGGATGCGATGGCGGTGCTGAGATCTTGCGGTATTGCGCTGGAAGATATTCGTGAGCAATTGAGCCAATATGTGGAGAGTGAGTTAGGCTATCTCAAATCTGATGAGCCGGATGAGGCCAAGCCGACAACGGCGTTTCAACGTGTGTTACAACGCGCTGCCATTCATGTGCAATCTTCGGGACGTGAAGAGGTGACGGGGGCCAATGTCTTGGTGGCGCTGTTTTCAGAGCGTGAAAGTCACGCGGTTTATTTTTTGCAGGAACAAGATATGACCCGCTTTGATGCGGTGAATTATATTTCTCACGGTATTGCCAAGGTGCCGGGTGTCGAAAGCAATCCGAAACCGCCAAGCGGCGCGGACCCTCAGGAACAAGAGACAAGCGGCGTGAAGACGGGCTCAGAAGCCCTCAGCACTTATTGCGAGAACCTCAATTACAAGGCGCAGGAAGGCAAGATTGATAAACTGATTGGACGGGAAAAGGAAGTAAACCGTACGATCCAAATTCTTTGCAGGCGTTCTAAAAATAATCCGCTTTATGTTGGTGACCCCGGTGTGGGCAAGACCGCAATTGCCGAAGGGCTGGCCAAGCGGATTAATGATGGTGACGTACCGGAAGTTTTAAAAGATACGGTGATTTTCTCACTTGATATGGGGGCTTTGTTGGCCGGAACCCGTTATCGCGGCGATTTTGAGGAGCGCTTGAAAGCTGTTTTGAAAGAGCTTGAAAATGTGCCGGACTCTGTTTTGTTTATTGATGAAATTCATAATGTGATTGGTGCGGGTGCTACAAGTGGTGGAGCGATGGATGCCTCCAACCTCTTAAAGCCCAGCCTGTCGGATGGTTCATTGCGCTGCATTGGATCAACGACCTATAAGGAATACCGCAACCATTTTGAAAAAGACCGCGCACTTGTGCGGCGCTTCCAAAAAATTGATGTGGTCGAACCAACATTAGAGGAAGCCATCCAAATCCTCAAAGGTTTGCGCACCTATTATCAAGATCATCACGGTGTCGAATATACCGATGAGGCAATTGAAGCTTCCGTCAATTTATCTTCCAAATATATGGGGGATCGAAAGCTTCCCGATAAGGCGATTGATATTATTGATGAGGTTGGTGCGGCGCAGATGCTGGTACCGGAAGAAAAACGCAAGAAAGTCATTGATCGCACCGACATTGAAGAAGTGGTGGCGGCGATTGCCCGCATTCCGGCGAAAACCTTAACCAAGGATGATAAGAGCGCGCTTAAGAATTTGGAGTGGGATTTGAAAACGCTGGTGTTTGATCAGGATGAAGCCATTGATGTGCTGTGTGATGCGATTAAGCTTTCCCGTGCAGGGCTTCGTGATCCGGATAAGCCGATCGGCTGTTACCTCTTCTCTGGTCCTACAGGGGTGGGGAAGACAGAAGTGGCGCGGCAGCTCTCCAAGACTATGGGCATTGATCTGGCGCGTTTTGATATGTCTGAATATATGGAACGTCACGCAGTATCGCGTTTGATTGGTTCACCGCCCGGTTATGTTGGGTTTGAACAAGGTGGTTTGCTCACCGATAAAATTGATCAAACGCCGCATTGTGTTTTGCTCCTTGATGAAATTGAAAAGGCACACCCTGATATTTACAATATTCTCCTTCAGGTGATGGATTACGGGAAGCTCACCGATAATAACGGCAAGACGATTGATTTTAGAAATGTGATCTTGATCATGACAACGAATGCCGGTGCGGCGGAACTGGCGAAGCCACCTATGGGATTTGAGCGTGAAATGCGCGTTGATGAAGATAGCGAAGCGATTTCCAAGATGTTCACGCCGGAATTTAGAAATCGTTTGGATGCCATTGTACCGTTTAAGGCGCTGGCGCAAGAAACAGTGACGAAGGTGGTTGATAAATTTGTGGCGCAGTTGGAAGCACAATTGACGGAGAAAAATGTGTTGATCCAGCTTTCTGATGATGCGCGTGAGTATCTGGCCAAGGAGGGTTATGATCCGGCGATGGGCGCAAGACCGCTTGGGCGCGTCATTCAGGAACAAATTAAAAAGCCACTGGCGGAAGAGGTTCTTTTTGGTGAGCTTACCGAAGGCGGCGTCGTGAAAATCGATTTAGACGATGAAGAGCTGAAATTCACTTTCACTCAGGAAAAACCTGAAAAGAAAAACGAAGATAGCGATAAGGAAGTGGTGGAGTAGATTAGCGGGGAATTAAAGCGGTAAAAAACAGATATCCTTCAGTAGATGCTGCCCCAATTCTCGTTTTAATACAGGCTGATTTTTTACCATTAATGACAGGGTCCCCGTCTATGCCACAAGTTCCTGTGCTGTAAGTTCCTTTGAATTTATTAGAATTTGATAGGCATATACCGGTTCCTTCGTCATACGGGTCCCCTGCTGGATTTGTTACTTCTAACACGTCGTTTATTTTTGTACATATGGTTTGGGAAACGTAAGGTAGAAATAAGGAAAGATCTGAACAGCTACTGCTTCCACCTCCACAATTATCTTTTCCTACAAAAGCGAGTGCCGGAACGCCACTGTTGACCCATTCATTATATAATTGTGAGCCTGATAGGTTACTATTAAGCCATTTTTCATTTATTTGTTTGTAGTCTAATCCTCCTCCTTTTATATCAAAGACATGGCATTTTTTAGAAGCAGGTGCATTGGCATTTGTATAGCCACTTACTATATTATTCTCAAAACTAATCTCTGTTTCATCGCATCCGCGTAAGGTGAGCCGCTTCACTGCCGCTTTGACTTCGTTGCCATATTGAATAATCTGGTTGGCGTAGGCTGTGGCCTCTTCATCACTGAGCATGCTTGTGCTTGTCCGGTTGGAGCTTTGAAAGGCGAAGGCGAGGGCGGCGAACAGACCAACGGCAATCAATATCCAGATAATGGCGCTACCCTTCTCGCGTGAAATAAGATTTTCATTTTTCTTTATCATTTTTATAGAATATCATGGAATTTGCGATGACTAAAAATGTTTTAATTGTTGATGATAATGAACCGACCCGGCGTTTGATGGCGGCGATTATAAACGAGGCCGGCTATGAGACCGTGACGGCGGAAAATGGGGAGCTGGCTCTCAAAATCATTAAAGAGCAAGATATATCCTGCGCACTCATTGACCAATATATGGAAGCTATGGATGGATTTATGCTGGCGGATCATCTTTCAACGGCCGGGTATAAAATTCCCATGACGATGATGACGGCGCATGAGGGGAGTGATTTGCTTTTGCAAGCACAACGTCACGGATTTATGAGCATTATCATGAAGCCGGTACAGCCCGAAAGGCTGGTTCAGGTCGTCAAGCGTATGTGTCGTTAGGGCTTAATTTCGAACACCGCGTCAATTTCAACGCTAAAATCGGCAGGCAGGCAAGGCGCGCCAACAGCAAATCTTGCATGTTTGCCTTTTTCCTCTCCCAAAACTTCAACCATGAGGTCAGAAGCACCATTAATCACCAAAGACATATCGGTAAAATCCGGCCCGCAATTGACAAATCCGCCGAGCTTGACGCATTTCTGGACGCGGTCCCAATCCCCATTTACGGCATCGCGAATTTGCGTGAGAATGTTGAGTGCGCATTGCCGTGCGGCCTCTTGCGCGGTTTCCATGTCGATTTCAACCCCGACTTTGCCTTTATACTCGCGGGCACCCCCAATAGGCACCTGTCCGGCGACAAAGACGAGATTGCCTGCAATAACGAAAGGAACGTAGTTAAAGAGTGGTGGTGCTGATTCGGGTAATTCGAGGCCCAACTCACTCAATCTCTCTTCAATCATGCTCACTTTTTGATCTCCCTCTTGATTTCTTGCCCTTTTTACGTCATTTCTTATGGGACGAAAAGAATTTTAATTACATTTGGCGATATTATGGGTTTTTTCAGCTTTTTGGGCGTTCTTTCTCCGGTTTATACGGTGACATCAAGGATTTTTTCCGGTGCAAAATTTGTGGGCGAAGATGTCTACGGCAACAAATATTATACGGCCAAGCCGAGGCCCGGATATAAGCGCGAACGCCGTTGGGTCAGTTATAACGGCGCGCCGGAGGCCAGTAAAATTCCGCCTGAATGGCATGGCTGGATGCATCATCAAAGTGATGAGGTGCCGGAAAATGCAGGTAAATCATTCCGCCGGAAATGGCAAAAGCCGCACCAACCCAATATGACAGGAACAAGTGTTGCTTATTTACCGCCGGGTCACCTTTTAAAAGGGGGGAAGCGTGATCAGGCCACCGGAGATTATGAGGCGTGGCGCCCGCCGGAGTAAATTAAATATCAGGAGACAGAAAAACGATGAAACGTAATGTGGTTGAAACAGTTTTGGGAGCCGTTGTGTTGGCAGTGGCCTTTTTATTTTTGGCGTTTGGATATTCCTCGGCCAATATTGGAACCGGTAGCGACGGATATGAGGTCAAGGCCAGATTTTCGGGCATTGGCGGCTTGTCTGTTGGCGATAAGGTTGTGGTTAGTGGCGTAAAGGTTGGTCAGGTTTCGCGTATTGAGCTGGATTCTGAGACCTATTTGGCAGATGTCTATATGGATATTGGGAAGGCATATAAGCTGCCTG
>JALEGH010000083.1 GCA_022763065.1 Alphaproteobacteria bacterium | reverse complement strand
ATAGTCCAAGCGGTCAAAATATGGCACGGCCTGAAGGTATGTTTTATATTCAATGAGCTTTTCCGTTCCGCGGTGCAGAAGGCCAATATGCGGATCTGCGCGCTCTACAATTTCACCCTCCATCTCAAGAACCAAACGCAAAACACCGTGCGCCGCAGGGTGCTGTGGTCCAAAGTTCATTGTGTAGGGCTTAATCTGTGTTTGTTCAGAGACTTCTACGCTATCTGCCTTTTTAAGAGGTTCAGCCACCATTTTTACTTACCTCCCTTTGCTGCCTTAGATGTAGGAAGAGACTTATCAGCTTCTTCCCAGCCATGCTCCGGTACAGTTCCCTTTTCATCTCCGGGCAACTGCACATCTGTCATCCCCTCCCAAGGCGAGAGGTAATCAAACGTTCTAAAATCTTGTGTTAGTTTTACGGGTTCATACACCACGCGGCGTTCAGATTCATCATAGCGCAGCTCCACATACCCAGTGAGTGGAAAGTCCTTACGTAAGGGATGCCCCTCAAACCCATAGTCCGTTAAAATGCGGCGAAGATCTGTGTGTCCTTCAAAATAAATACCGTAGAGATCCCATGCTTCACGCTCAAACCATCCAGCTGTACTAAAAATTTTAGTTGCTGTTGGAACTGCCTTTTCTTCCGTTGTCGCAAGCTTCACACGTATCCGGTTATTTTGGCTCATGGATAGGAGGTTATAAACCACCTCAAAACGCTCCGCGCGTTCAGGATAGTCTACACCGCAAATGCTTACCAATTGTTTGAACTGGCATTCGGGATCATCACGTAAGAATTGAAGAACTTTACAAATGCTCTCTCGTTTAACGGTTAAGACAGGTTCATCTTTCACCATTTCATGTGAAAGAACCTGTTCACCCATGCTTTCAGCAACATGTTCACAAAGATCGATAAGAGATTCTATAGCCGTCATATAACTTGGGAGCCCCTACCTCACGATGCGTGTATCTTCACGCTGAATTTTCTTTTGAAGCTGTAACAACCCATAAACAAGGGCCTCCGCTGTTGGAGGGCAACCGGGCACATAAATATCAACTGGCACAATACGGTCACAGCCACGCACAACAGAATAAGAATAATGGTAATACCCCCCACCATTGGCACATGAGCCCATAGAAATCACCCAGCGCGGTTCCGGCATTTGGTCGTAAACACGCCGAAGCGCAGGTGCCATTTTATTGGTGAGTGTCCCCGCCACAATCATCACATCAGATTGACGCGGGGACGGCCTTGGGATCATCCCAAAACGATCAAGATCATAACGGGACATGTAAGAATGGATCATCTCCACCGCGCAACAAGCCAAACCAAACGTCATCGGCCAAAGCGAACCAGTACGTGCCCAATCAAAAAGCGCATCAGCGGAAGTGAGCAAGAACCCCTTCTCACTCAAATGCTTGGACACTGCCGCAGGCACAACATCTTGGTCTGTCGCTGCAGGCATTTTGATGTTTGTTTTAAATGGCACATCCGGCGCGATAATTACTTTACGATCATTACCCAAACTTTACCTCTTTTTTTGTATAACCTTTTGTTTTGACGTTTGAAATAGTGTCAAAATGACGTTCACTTGAAACTGCTTTGATGGCTTCAAATAAGTTATCTACGTGTTTACCCTCAAAAAGGGGCATACCTGGTTTGACTGCTTCAACATAACTCTCAACGGCAAAATTAAATATTTGCGTCGACTTTTTGGAGCTTTCTATTCCCATTCCAATGCTCCTTTATTCCATTCATATATAAAGCCAACCGTTAGGACACCCAAAAACACCATCATAGACCAGAAACCAAACAGACCAATATCACCAAGCGTTACCGCCCATGGGAAAAGAAAAGCAATCTCAAGATCAAAAATAATGAAAAGAATCGCGACCAGATAAAACCGCACGTCAAAACGCGAGCGCGCATCATCAAAGGCATCAAACCCACATTCATAGGCAGCATTTTTATCAGCATCAGGGTTTTGTTTTCCAACCACAAAAGAGATCGCAATCATGGCACAAGCCATGACAACAGCAATGATCAAAAACACCAAAATGGGCAGATAATTTATAAGAAGGTCTTCAGAAGCCATAAGATTTGAGATTACCTCACACACCGATTGCAAATACCGGAAATTACTACCACAACACACTACCCAACCCAAACGATTGTGACAATAATTACAGTATTTTCATGCAGAGATATTCGCCGAACATTTATTGACATAATATATCGTATAGGATAGAAAGGCCGTATGACAAAAACATATAATTTACAGGACTTAGATCTCTCACTTGCGCAGGAATATATCAGCTCCCAAGATCCTGAGATTTCGTTGCGCTTTTTCCTGCCTCTCCCAAACTGGATGGATGGCGATACGCCAGCAATCGACCACCCTCAAATTCAAATCTTGGAGAAAAAAAGCGGACCGGAATGGCAATTCTTTTTTACCAACTATACTGATAACGCAGAGCAAAGTGCCAAGATTGATGGAGCGGATGGTATTATTTTTATGGGTGTTTCCCCACAAAAGGCACTACAGTTAACAGCACTCATCCAAGAATATATGACAGAAGGGCAAGACCTTACCCCTGACAATATCACACAGATCTTAAAACGTTCACACAAAGAACTCGGTATCGTTGACCGCTTTGATAAAAGCGCAGAGAGTATAGAAAAATATTTTCATCCCTATCAGCATACAGGCTTAATGGGCCCGTATCTTCCGAAACCAAACACGTCAAGTGCGGTTTATATTCCAGGTGCAGGGGAATTTGCAGACGGCCCTACCGTGACACCACAGAAATTTGAAAATGGCGCCTTTATTAACTTCCCCGGCGTAAAGCTTAGCGATTTATTTGCAAGGAAAAGCAGTGGTGAACTGAAAGGTCGTTTGGTGCAAGCTGACACTTTCTTGAGAGATCGCACCAAGCCAGATGGTAGTAAGATTATTTTATAATTTATAAGAGCCTGAGCACTTGCTGGTATCGTTGATTTGCATCAGCTATAAGCCCCATTCTATCAGGACATGCTGACTTAAGATTACTACTGCCAAAGAATAACTCGGACCTATTTCCTGTCCACACTACTGTTTTATCTGACCACTTATAGCCGCTATGATCTTCACCATATTCCACGGTATAAGTGAGAATTTCACCATCAGGGCTTACAACCAAGCTTGCACCGTACATTGCTCGCGCTTCAGCTGAAAATAGCAACGTTACTTTTCGATCGTCCGTGTGATCTAACATTTTTGCCTCCATATTTTTTAACATAATTAAAATAGATTTAATTTTTACATAAATCGACATATTTTGCAAAAATATTTCTAAAAACAGACAGAAAAATTAAAACATAGGGAGATCGCAATTAAATGGCGCGAGTGACGGGACTTGAACCCGCGGCCTCCGGCGTGACAGGCCGGCGCTCTAACCAGCTGAGCTACACCCGCGCACTGGTAAAAGACTGGTATTCATAACGAAAAAACGTCGTCCCTGTCAATAAGGGAGTTTGGCGTTTTGGCGCTTTTTTATGGTTTCAGTAAATTTGCCGGATTAAGCGCCTCAAGCTCCGGCACCACAAACAACCCGTCACGGCGGATCACCCGCCCATCAATGGCGATGGTTCCACCACCATGTTCAGGACGTTGAATTTGCACCATATCCCAATGAACCGAAGACTCATTGCCGTTATCCGCCTGTTTGTAGCACTGACCGCTCGCAATATGAAAACTTCCGGCAATTTTCTCATCAAACAAAATGTCGCCCACCGGTTCCAAAATATTGGGGTTAAAGGCAATGGCAAACTCCCCCGGATAGCGCGCCCCTTCATCGGTATCCAAAATCCGGTTTAAATCCGCCGTGCTTTGTTCATCCGTTGATTTCGCCTCGACAATTTTTCCGTCCTTATAGCGCAGAAATATCTCATCAAACGACTTGCCGTTATAAAATGAAGGGCCAAAAGTAACATGACCGTTCACGGAACCTTTTACCGGCGCGGTATAAACCTCTCCATCTGGCAAATTACGTTTGCCGATACAAGAGCGTGCGCCAATGCCATCAATGCTGAATTCCAGATCTGTGCCCTGCCCCTTAATATGAACATGCTTGCCTTCGCGTAAGATTTTATTGAGCTGCTCTGCTGGTGCTTCCATTTTGGAATGGTCGAACAAATTCGCGCCTAAATAAAATGCCTCGAAGTCATCCTGACTCATCCCGCACGCCTTGGCAAAAGCCTCCGACGGGGCCTTCACCACCAACCAGCGCGTGTTATTGACACGATATTCAGTGACCTGATCGCTCGCATATTTACGGTAGTTGTCAGACAACTCACCGAAGTCTTTAAGCTTCGTGCGATCCCCTACTTCTCCAATACCCAAAAAGCAATCCATGTCTTGCATGTCAGCCAAATCTTTTTGATCTAAAGCTTTGATCTCATCAATAGAAGGAGCGCCTGCCAAAATATTGTTCACATAGGCACTCCCACGATTTTCTCCACGCACTTCAACACCAATAGACTCTGCGTAAGCCTTACATGCATCAGCCAAGGGAGTTGCATCATCTCCGGCCCATTGGAGCCATATTTTTTCGCCCTTTTGCGCTGCCAATGCCGTCGTAATAAATTGCTTCGCCAGTTTTTGTAGATTTTCTTGCTTCATTGTTACCCTCCTCGATTTATTTATTAAGCCGCTAATTTTTGTGGCGCCACATAATCCAGATCGAGCGATTCAGCCACGCTTTGATAGGTAATTTCACCCTTACAGACATTCAAACCTTCCATCAGCGCCGGATTATCGCTCAATGCCTGCTGCCAGCCTTTATTCGCCAGCTCCAACGCATAAGGCAGCACCGCATTATTGAGCGCCTGTGCCGAGGTTACCGGCACCGCGCCCGGCATATTCGCCACACAGTAATGAATGACATCATGTACATTATAGACCGGATCGCCGTGCGTCGTCGCCTTCGAGGTTTCAAAACACCCCCCCTGATCAATCGCGATATCTACCAAAACAGAACCGGGGCGCATTTCTTTAATCATCTCTTCGCTCACCAATTTCGGTGCGGAGGCTCCGGGAATAAGGACCGCTCCAATCACAAGGTCTGAATCAAGTACATAGCGCTCGATACTATCTTGCGAAGACTGGATAACCCGCGCCGTATTGCCAAAATATTCATCCAGCACACGAATTTGATCATGCCCTTTTTCAAGGATCGTCACATCCGCGTCCATCCCCACTGCCATACGCGCCGCGTTCAAACCAGACACGCCGCCACCAATCACGGTGACCTTGGCTGCCTCAACACCCGGTGAGCCGCCAATCAAACGGCCCCGCCCTCCTAAATGTTTCAGAAGATAAGCCCCACCAACCTGAATAGATAAACGCCCGGCAATTTCAGACATGGGCGCCAAAAGCGGTAAGCCCTTGCCATTTGGACCCGTCACCGTTTCATAAGCAATGGCAATAGATTTGGATTTCATGAGGCCTAGAGCTTGTTCCTTATCTGCCGCCAAGTGAAGATAAGTGAAAAGCACCTGATCCTCACGCAACATCTCACACTCAATCGCTTGAGGCTCCTTGACCTTGATAATCATGTCCGCCTGATCAAAAATTTCTTTGGCAGTTCCAAGCACTTTCGCGCCCGCCGCCTCATAATCGCTATCAGTAAAATTAATCCCCGCGCCGCAACCCGTTTCGACAATCACCTCATGCCCGCGGGAGGTGAACTCCCGCACAGAAGCGGGAACAAGTCCCACCCGATGCTCTTGCGCTTTAATTTCCTTTGGAACCCCGACAATCATTATGCAATCTCCTTGTCATTTAAATTGACGCCATATTAGCAAGCTCCCCATGCCCCGCCAAGAAAATAGATCAGTGGAACAAAACAAAGAACAAATTGCTTCACTCACAATGATCTCCTACCCTTTGTAGACATCCAAAATAAAAAAACGGGGAGAATCCTTATGTCTGATAAGTCCACTCAATATAGTTTAAATTCTCAACCCGGCAATGTGGAAAAAAAACCTCAAAAAGCTGGAATGCTATTTCCAAAGAGCATGGAAGCCCTCCATAGAGGTCTTAAAAGCGTTGTTGAGCATAAAACTCCACACGCAGAAGTCAGTTATGGCCAGAACAAAAAAGGTGAAATGTTTTTTGACGTGATTGGATACGACCCAGATGATGATGAAGGACTTGCCGATGGAGATACGATAGATGCCCTTAATGAGCTGTACGATGATTTACAGGTTTTTGCCGACGGGCTAAATATCAAAATCGAAATGTTTGAAGATAATACCGCCTTTCACATTCACTTTAATGATCCAACAGGCATGTATAATGTGCTCTGGGATTGTTACGATGAATACAGCTTATTTGGAAGTGAAGACGTACATATCACGTGTACTGACCCGGAAACAGGAGAAGAAGATTTCGACCTCCTTTCTGCCAATTTCCGGAAGCTGTCCCGGCTCGGGCGTCACCTGAAGGAGAATATTGAAGAAGAACAAATATTGGATGTACATCCAATGAAACACTCCGTATCTGGAACACATGACGCGGTTGTCGCCGGAATTACCGCGAGCAACGCTTATATTT
>JALEGH010000082.1 GCA_022763065.1 Alphaproteobacteria bacterium | reverse complement strand
GAGATCAAATGTCGTTCACTGGTGCTGACCACGGGGACTTTTTTACGCGGTCTTATCCATCGTGGGGAGGAAAAAATTCCAGCAGGTCGCGTTGGTGATAAACCGGCGGTGAAACTGGCCGAAACGCTCGAAAAACTCAAATTTCCATTGGCCCGATTAAAAACAGGAACGCCGGCACGTCTGGATGGCCGAACGATTGATTGGAGCGTTTTGGAGGCACAAAAAGCGGACGCCAATCCGGTGCCGTTTTCCTATCTCACCGATAAGATTACAGTGCCGCAGATTGACTGCCACATGACCTATACGAATGAAAAGACGCACCAGATTATCCGTGATAATTTGCACCGTGCGCCAATGTATTCCGGCCAAATTGAAGGGGAGGGTCCGCGCTATTGCCCCTCTATCGAGGATAAGGTGGTACGCTTTGCCGATAAGCCGCGTCACCAGATTTTCCTGGAACCAGAAAGTCTTGATGATCCGACAGTGTATCCGAACGGCATATCCAATGCCCTGCCCATAGAGGTGCAGGCCGAGATGCTAAAAACCATTCCGGGTCTTGAAAAGGCGGAAGTGATGGAGTGGGCTTATGCCATCGAATATGATTATTGTGACCCCAGAGATTTGAAATATACGCTGGAAAGCAGCCGTGTACCGGGGCTGTTTTTAGCCGGACAAATTAACGGCACGACCGGATATGAGGAAGCAGGGGCACAAGGGCTGATGGCGGGTTTGAATGCGGCGCTTCAGGCAGGGAGTTCAGGCGGTGATCTTTGCGTTTCACGTGAAACGGCGCCGGTTTTCACATTAGATCGCGCGGATGCTTATATCGGGGTTTTGATTGACGATCTCATTACACGCGGCGCGCCGGAGCCTTACCGGATGTTTACCAGCCGGGCGGAATATCGGCTCTTTTTACGCGCTGATAATGCGGATCAGCGCTTGAGCGATAAGGGGATTGAGCTGGGCTGTATCGGGCAGGTGCGGCAGGAAAAATGGCAGGAGAAAAAGAAGAAATTAGAAGCCGCGCGCAGCTTGGTGCAGGATTTAAATGCAACGCCAAATGAGCTTGTGAAGGCAGGGTTGGAGGTCAATCAGGATGGCCGTAGACGGAGCGTTTTTGACCTGCTGCGCTTTCCTGATATTGGCTGGGTGGAGCTCGAAAATATTTTCCCAACGCTGAAAACCATTGAACCAGCCATTCGGGAGCAGATAGAAACAGATGCGCTTTATGCCGGATATGCCCAGCGCCAGCAAGCCGACATTGAGGCGTTTCGCAAAGATGAAGCGCTCAAAATTCCGGAAACGCTAAATTATGCCGAGATTGGCGGGCTTTCCGATGAGGTTCGGCAAAAGCTGGAGAGTGCAAAGCCGCAAACTTTGGGGGCAGCGTCGCGTATTCCCGGAGTGACACCGGCGGCGGTGATTGCGTTGCTGCGGCATGTGAAAAAACGCGCTGCTTAGAAATTTGGAAGGTTTTGGTCTGGTTTACATATCTTGTTTCACGTGAAACAAGATATGGTAAGTAAAGAAATAGTCGAAATGAACAATATTGCATCCGACATACAGGAGAAATTGAAGAGCTATCAAACCCTGCTGCATAAGTGGCAGGAAAAGATCAATTTGGTGAGTGACGCGACGCTTGGCAACTCATGGCAGCGGCATTTTGAAGATTCAATGCAGTTGGCGGAGCATTTACCTGTAGCGCAGGAAAAGGCTTTGAGCTTATTTGATTTGGGCAGCGGGGCCGGATTTCCGGGGCTTGTGCTGGCGATGATGCGCCCTGACATTTCCGTGCATTTGATTGAATCGGATCAAAAGAAGTGCAGTTTTTTGCGCAGCGTTTCACGTGAAACAAAAACACTGGTGAGCGTCCATAATTGCCGGATTGAAGAACTTTCGGACAAAAATGATATATCTGCACCGGATATTATAACCGCGCGGGCTTTGGCTTCGCTGGATAAGTTATTTGATTATTGTGCACCGTGGATCGAGCTGAATCCGGATATCCTGCTTATTTTTCCCAAAGGTGCCCGGGCAGATGAAGAAATAGAAATTTTAGAACAAAAATGGAACTTTTTATGCTGTACGCATGAAAGTAAAACCAACGAAGATGCAAAAATATTAATAATATCAGATATTTACAAGAAATAAGCAATATTTAATATTATCTAGCGCGGACTTGACTGTACGCCCAATATCCTTATGATGAGGACATCTTCAAAGAAGCATTCACCGGACTTATGGTATGGATTAAGTGGTATGAATAAAACGTCAAACGAAAAAATACCGCCGCGTATTCTGGCTGTAGCCAATCAAAAAGGCGGTGTGGGTAAAACCACGACGGCTGTGAACCTCGCTACGGCGCTCAGCGCCATAGGTGAAAAGGTCTTGCTGGTCGATCTGGATGCACAAGGCAACGCCACAACCGGCTTTGGCATTCGCCGTGCGGGCATCAGGAGCTCCACTTACGATATTATATTTGATGATGCGACCATTGCCGAAACGGTGAAACATACAAAAGTGCCGGGGCTGGATGTTTTGCCTTCTTCTATCCATTTATCCGGCGCGGAGATTGAGTTGGTCGATTTGGAGCGCCGCGAATACCGCCTGCGTGATGTCTTAAGGACACCGCTCACAAGTGCGCAAGGCGGCCATGACTATGATTATGTGGTGATTGATTGCCCGCCTTCTCTTAGCTTGCTCACGCTTAACGCCTTGGTGGCCGCAGATTCCATCGTGGTTCCGTTACAATGTGAATTTTACGCGTTGGAGGGCCTCAGCCATCTGGTCAAAACCGTGGAGCGGGTCAAAAATAGCTTTAATCCGGAGCTGAGCATTCACGGCGTCGTGCTGACCATGTTTGATAAGCGCAATAAATTATCTGCCATGGTTGAAGACGATGTGCGCGAGTTTTTCGGTGATACGGTTTATGAAACAGTCATTCCGCGAAATGTAAGATTATCCGAAGCGCCGTCTTATGGCTTGCCCGCGATTGTCTATGACATGAAATGTCCGGGTGCACGGGCCTATATCTCGCTGGCCAAAGAAATTTTAAAACGTGAGCGGAAAATCCGCGCGGGCCAAAATTTACCGGCGACCGGATCAACACAAGTAGCCTAAATTAAAAATTAAGTGGCAGGAGACATATAAAAAATGAATTCACCTTCAAACACATCAAAAGTACAAAAATCAAGCCCCAAAAAACGCGGCCTGGGCAGAGGCCTGAACGCGTTATTTGAAGATGAAGAAGCAAGTGAGGCGATACGTGGTAGTGCTGTTGAACATGAGCCGATTTCCCGCAAAAAAGAAGAAGCAATAGCAACAAATCCAGAAAAGCATACATCTGATGCGGCGCGAAAAATACTTGGTGTTGATCAACTATATCCCTGCCCGACACAGCCGCGTAAATTTTTCGATGATGCGGCTTTGCGGGACTTGGCACTTTCGATTGAACAGCATGGCCTCCTTCAGCCGATTTTGGTGCGACCCGATAAGGATGATCCGAAAAGTTTCGAGATCATCGCCGGGGAGCGCAGATGGCGCGCGGCACAACGCGCCAAATTACATGAAGTGCCGGTGGTGATCCGTGATCTAAGCGACGGGGAGGCGTTTCAAATCTCTTTGGTCGAGAACTTGCAACGTCAGGATTTGAACCCGGTCGAAGAGGCGGAAGGTTATCACCGTCTGATCGAGGATTTTTGCTATACGCCCGAACTTGTCGGCGAGGTTTTGGGCAAAAGCCGAAGCCATGTCAGTAATATGATCCGGCTTTTGCAATTGCCTGCCGGTGTACGCGAAAAACTGGCGCGCGGTGACATGACGCAAGGGCACGCGCGGGCATTGATTAATGTTGCCAATGCCGAAAAACTTGCGGAGCAGATCGTTGCCAAAAAACTGTCTGTGCGACAGACAGAAAAACTGGTCTCAGGGGAACAAACGCGAAGTGACGCCACGCGTCATAAAGCAAGAACGGGGAAGGACGCTCAAGCGGGCTTTGCGGCAAAAGATGCCGATACGTTGGCGCTTGAAAATGACATGTCGCAAAAACTGGGCTTGCGGGTTGCCATTGATATGGCGAGTGCTCAAGAAGGCAAAATGACGCTTCATTTTAAAAATCTGGATCAATTGGATGATATTTTGCAGCGTTTGTCGCAGGCGTCCTGATTTGGTATTCAGTATTTTTTATTGACATAATGTGAAAGTTTTGTTAGAGTGCTATTTCTTTTGGTTAGAAGGAGATGGCCACATGGCGACGCATATTGATCATGATAAAGGCAGCATCACTTTTAATGGTGTTGTGACAGGCTGTACCGATAAGGGTGACTTTTTTCAGGTGATGGTTGATCACGGGGATGGCGAAAGCGGCTTTGAAATTCCAAAGAATATTTATTGGTCGCATTTTTATCTTCTGCACAGGGTGAGGTGC
The DNA here is from genome assembly GCA_022763065.1 of Alphaproteobacteria bacterium. Classification (GTDB taxonomy): domain Bacteria; phylum Pseudomonadota; class Alphaproteobacteria; order Micavibrionales; family Micavibrionaceae. Next base: position 2,677 of record JALEGH010000082.1, on the reverse strand, counting down.
GCACAATTTTTGGCAACACACCTATTGAGGTTGTCAATGGTCCGGACAATTCTCCTCTCATCATTCAGCTAAATGGGCAGCAGGTTTTTGAGCGCAAGCTTTAGTTTCTAAATCACAAAATAGAGGCCAATATTTTTGTTTTTCATATTTGTAAAATATGACGTGTTTTTCTTGACAAAAAGAGGCGGTTTAAGGCTTTAATACCCTTTCAATATTCACCTTAAAGAAGGGCCTTGATTTCTCATGAACTGGCTTAGCAATTTTATCCGTCCCAGCATTCGTTCCCTTGTCGGGGAGAAGAAGGATGTGCCGGACAATCTTTGGCAAAAATGCAGTGCGTGTGAAGGGATGCTCTTTCACAAGGAGCTCAAAAGCAATGATAATGTTTGTTACCATTGCGGTCATCATATGGCCATTCCGGTGTCAAAACGCTTGGAGATTTTGTTTGATGAGGGGGCCTATCAAACGACCAGCTTGCCGAAAGTACCGCATGACCCGCTTAAGTTTAAAGACCGGAAGAAATATGCGGAGCGCTTAAAAGAGACGCGCCAAAAAACCGGTAGCGACGATGCGCTGATTATTGCCAAGGGCAAAATTGGTGGACAAAACGCGGTTGTGGCGGCTTTTAATTTCGCCTTTATGGGTGGGTCAATGGGCACAGCCGTGGGTGAGGGCATTGTGCGCGCCGCCGAAGAAGCGGTGAAAACCAGAAGCGCCCTTATCGTCGTGCCATCTTCCGGCGGGGCGCGCATGCAAGAAGGGATGCTCTCCCTCATGCAAATGCCGCGCACCATCATTGCGGTGGATAGTGTGAAGGAGGCCGGGCTGCCCTATATCGTGCTCCTTGTTAATCCGACAACAGGCGGGGTGAGTGCCTCTTTTGCCATGGTGGGCGACATCCATATTGCCGAGCCGGGTGCCATGATCGGTTTTGCCGGACGCCGTGTGATCGAAGAAACCGTGCGCGAAACGCTGCCGGATGATTTCCAGACGGCGGAATATTTGCTGGAGCACGGGATGGTTGATATGGTGGTGCCGCGCGCCGAGCTTAACGCAAAAATTGGTACGATTTTGGATTTACTGATGAATAAGACATCATCCGGTCCAAAGGGTGGTGGTTCAAAGGTAAAGTCAAAAGATGCGGGGGCAAAGAGTACGGCCAAAAAAGACGGCCCAAAAAAAGGCAAGAAAGTTGGGCCGGTCTCGATCAAATCGGCGGATTCTGTGACCAAAAAACCGGCCAATAGCCAAAAAGTTGCAAAAGCTTCATAACAGGTCGGACGACCCAAAGCTGGAAGCGCGTTTGGAAGAGATTCTAAATTTGCTTTGCACGCTGCATGTCCGTGACATTGATATGGATCTCTCACGGGTAGAGCGGTTTTTGGCGCGCCTTGATAACCCTCATTTAAAATTACCGCCGGTGATCCATGTGGCGGGAACGAACGGCAAAGGCTCAACTATTGCTACTTTGCGCGCGCTTTTGGAAGGGGCGGGCAAAAAGGTGCATAGCTACACCTCCCCGCATCTGATCCATACGACAGAGCGTATCCGGCTGGCAGGTGAACCTATCACAACGCGAGGCCTGATTGATCTGTTGGAAGAATGTTTAGAGGTGAATAGATCAGAGCCTATTACATTTTTTGAAATATTTACTGCTGCCGCTTTTCTGGCCATGGCACGTGCGCAAGAAAATCCCAAGACGAGAGCGGATTATATTTTGTTGGAAACCGGTTTGGGCGGGCGGTTGGATGCGACGAATGTCGTGCCCAACCCTGCCTGCACGATCATCACGAAAATCTCAAAAGACCATATGGAGTTTTTAGGCGATACGTCCGCGCAAATTGCTGCCGAAAAAGCAGGCATTATGAAGGCAGGGGCACCTTGCATCATTGGGTATCAGGATGACGCATCGGTCCATAAAGTTTTCCAGCAGATATCCCAAAATCTATCCCCTGCATCACCCTTGTTTCGCGGTGGGTCAGAATGGTCCGTGAAAGAGGATCAGAGCCGCGTCATTTTTGAATTTGGTGATGAACAAATCACAACGATTTTGCCAAATTTGGCAGGAGCACACCAGATTGAAAATTGTGGTGCGGCGCTGGCTGCTTACCGGATCATCATGGGTCAATCAATGGGTCAGGCATTTGACGACGCATTTTTATCCCCGAAAAATCCTGATAACCCCTTGGGGAAAATTTTTTGGCCCGGAAGGTTGCAAAAATTAACAACAGGCTCATTTGATGTGCCGGAGCATACCGAAATCTGGATAGATGGCGGCCATAATGACAGCGCGGGAAAGGCCTTGGCGGCGCAGGCAAAAATTTGGCAGGAACAAGACGCCAAATCGCTTCATCTGGTTGTCGGGATGTTAAAACGCAAAAACCCTGAAGAGTTTTTAACGCCTTTGGTGCCGTACGTGCAGAGCCTAACCTGCACCGAAATTCCGGATGAGCCAAACTCCTACAGCGCACAGGAATTATATGATAAGGCTAAGACATTGAATTTTAAGGAAATTCATCAGGAGCCGAATATTAAATCCGCGATTTTGAATATTACCCGCCAAAACCCGGGTACACCGCACCGCATTCTCCTCACCGGTTCGCTCTATTTTTTAGACCAAGTTTTGTAATATAATTACAATAATGGCGGCATCCAAACGCTTTTCGGTTAAGTTTCT
>JALEGH010000081.1 GCA_022763065.1 Alphaproteobacteria bacterium | reverse complement strand
CGGTGCAATAGCTGTCGGGTTTGGAGTGGCTTGTTCGCGTAGTTGGTATTTTTGGGTCGTATATATGGGGGTTGCAACCCTTGTGGTTTTGGGAGCCGGGGAACGCGATAAGGCGTCAGGCGTGGCCAGTCTTGGTGCGCTTACAGCGGTTGCGGGAGTAATTGGAACTGTTGCTCTTACTCACGGTTAAAATTACAAGATATTCTTTCGTGCGGGGAGGGAAATGATGTTGTTTAATATCCTTTCCTCCAGCCTTTCTTCTTCTTGTTCGTCCGGCATATGTTTTTCTTGCCAGTAGGCTTCACGGGTTGCGGGGTAGGTGCTTCCGCCACCGTAAAGATATCCATCGATAATGGCGAGATCAAAGATGTTGGGGCGGTATTTAATTTTGTAGGGTGGCTGGTCGGGCATGATTTAAGAACTCCTTTTTGTTAATGACAATCATTCTCAATTATAGGCAGAGAGTCAACACGGAGTTTTGGATTTTGTACAGGTTATTGAAGAGATGACTGTTAACATAATGTTACGAATAGGCTAAAAGGCTTGCTATGTCACTTAAGAATAAATGGATAAAGCCTTTGAAGTTCTACCATTACTCCGGACTTCGAAAGGCTGAAGAGGTCATGGGGCTGAGACCGTCAGGTTATGGCCGCTCAGGGCTAATTCCTATTCGCCGTTTCATCAATTTACAAACAGACTCGGTTCTGGATTTACCGGAAAAAGTGACGGAAGGAGCAATATTTGGTTTGTTGGAACCCGTGCCTGAATCCTGGGCAACCCATGAATATCATAAGGGGAGGTCTATCTTTGAGACCATTTTGGGTGATATTTGCGATGATAGTCTGGTTTTGTTCGAGGTTGAAGTTCATCATTCCGATGATATTTATGTGGCTGATCACGGTTTCCATCTGGCGGAGGATTATGACGGTAACCAGGATTTGGAAAATCCGGCAACACAGTGCGTGAAAACAGATTACTGGAATAGTCTGTGTCCTATGGATCAGTATGTTCGGGAAGAGCGGAGCTATATTCTTCCAGAAGTGATTTGTTTTTCTAATATTCCAAAGGAACGAATTAAGCCTATTTCAAAGGCCAAGCATTATGAGGTTGTTAATCTGTTTCGTCAAAAGGGAGGGTACCCTCAGTGGCTTCCGCCAAAGGAGCCAACAAGGCCTATTGATATAGACCGGCTTTTTAAACGTTAGTTTTTAGGTCGTGGAGTGGAAGTTATTCAAATTTATCATGCTTAAGTGCTCAGACATGTGCTTAGTGCATGTCTGATGCGTATAAAAGACATTTTTTATTTGACGTGGACAAAGTTTTTCTTCTAGGATCAGCGCCTAGAACAGGGAGGAATTTTTTATTTTCTCCAAATAATAAAAAACATAATAAAAAATACAAATGAGGGGATATGCTGAAAAAAGCAGGCTTTGTAAAAGTTGTTTCATTAGCGGTGCCTTTTTTATTGGCTGTTGGTCAGGCCACGTCTACTCAAGCAGCGGTGCCGGATCCATCTTCTGCTGAAACGCAGACGCCGGAAAAACCCCAAAAAGACGTTTCAAAAAATGCAGAGCAGCCTAAACGTTGGTCTTTGTCGGCGCAGCTTCTTAAGGTTGAGAAGAGCTTGCGTGGCTACGATTCTGGTGTCGGGCTTATTAAGCTGAAAAGTCCGGATGGTCAGGTTTTTGAATATCCTTTTAAGTCGGGCGGATTTGGAAGATATAGGAATAAGAGTATGCTGCCCTGTTTGCGGGAGCATATTGAAGGGTGTTTTTATCCGCTTGATTGGTCGAGTTATATTTATAAAGAACGTATTGATATCGGACCGATGAATGGACCAAATGGGAAGGGAAATTGGCTGCGTTTGTTGAGCAACCGTGATTTTGTGCCGCACCGCGGCGCGGATGACGAGGATAGAGGTAAAGTTAGACCTGGTTTCTTTGGTATCCATACAGATGGCGTGAGTGTTTTTGGACGAAAGTATTACAAAAAGAAAATCAGTTACAGGAAAACAGTTTGCTCCAAGCGTAAAAAGGGCAAGAAGAGGAAATGTTGGAAAAAAAGGACGACAAGGACAGTTACGAGAAGTCGTAGGTATGCGCGCACCAAGGGTTTTGATGGGACGTTGGGTTGCATGGGGATGCGCCATCAGGATGCGGATGCGTTATTTGAGATTTTTGAATCCTTGTCTGAAGACCAACGTCCGCAAAAACTTGTCATTGAAAAGCCAGACTTAGGCGGTAACAAAGAAATTCTAGAAGCGAAGTTGAAGTAGTTTTATTGAGTTATTTTATCTTGGGAGTGTGAGAATGAATTCAAAAAAAATGACAATTGGTGTTGCGACAGGTTTGTTCGCTTGTTTTGTTGGTGCAGCGGCTAGTGGGCTATTAAGCGATGAGGGTCTTGATAGTTCTGCGGCAAAAGTTCTTAAAGATGTAGGGGTGACGCCTTCTGAGGTGGGCGGTTATAGCTGGACAGGTTGTGGTCAGTTTAACTTCTTTTCAACTAAATTTAAAGGAGTCAATGACCAAGGGCGCGATGTATCGGGTGTGGTTTGCGAAACCCTATTTACAGGGCATAAATCGGTTCGATTTGATTAACTTTTACGCCGCTTCTATATCCTCAAAAATATCATCATCACTGAAATAATCTTGTAGCGGTTTGACGCCCATATTATGGGCTTTAAGGGCGCGGATGCCCTGAATGCCGGCGCGCGCGGCGCTTAATAAGGTGAAGTAAGGGATTTTATTCATCACCGCCTGACGACGGATGCTCATGGAATCGGCGATGGCTTGCGGTCCCTTGGTGGTATTAATAACAAGCGCAATCTCGCCATTAATGATGGCATCCACGATATGAGGATGTCCTTCCATGACCTTGTTAATGCGCACAACCTCAACGCCGGCCATGAGGAGAGCGGTACAGGTTCCCCCTGTGGCGACCATTTTAAATCCCATCTCCTGTAGCTCTTTGGCCAGCGGGATGAGGTCTTCCTTGTCACTGTTTTTCACGGAAAGGAAGACGGTGCCTTCGGTGGGGAGGTGATTGCTTGCGGCGATTTGCGATTTGGCGAAGGCGTGGGCGAAATCAGCGTCCAGCCCCATGACCTCCCCTGTGGATTTCATCTCAGGCCCCAAAATCGTGTCGGTGCCGACAAATTTATTAAACGGAAAGACGGGGGCTTTGACGGCGGTGTGCTCTGCGCTCATACCTATAAGCTGATCGCGGAAGTTAGAAAGAGGCTCACCCGCCATCACACGTGCGGCAATTTTGGCGAGCGCTACATTTGTGGCTTTGGCAACGAAGGGGACGGTGCGTGAAGCGCGCGGATTGACCTCCAGAATATAAATATCATATTCGCCAGTTTCCTTATTGCGTTTGACGGCGAACTGTACATTCATCAACCCTTTTACTTTAAGCGCTTTGGCAAGCTTGATGGTTTGGCGCTCCAGTTCCCGAATGGTTTTATAGGGAAGCGAGTGCGGTGGTAGAACAGTGGCAGAATCGCCGGAGTGAATGCCTGCCTCTTCAATATGTTCCATGACACCGGCAATATAGACTTCCTTGCCATCAGCCAGCGCATCGACATCAATTTCGATGGCACCGCGCAAGTAACGGTCTAACAGAACCGGGTTTTTGCCTGAAACTTTGACCGCACGGGTCATGTATTTTTTGACCTCTTCGATCGTGCTGACAATTTCCATGCCCTGACCACCAAGCACATAAGAGGGGCGAATAACAAGCGGGAAGCCCACTTCTTCTGCCTTTTCCAGAGCTTCTTCTTTGGTGAAGGCCAGCGCGTTATTTGGCTGGCGAAGTTTGAGCTTTCCAATGAGTTTTTGGAAACGTTCACGGTCTTCAGCCAGATCAATCGCATCCGGATCGGTGCCCAAAATTTTAATGCCTGCTTTTTTGAGGTCATGACAAAGCTTAAGCGGTGTTTGTCCACCAAGTTGCACAACTACTCCCTCAACGCTTCCATTTTGTTCTTCGGCGCGAATGATTTCAATCACGTTTTCTGCTGTTAGCGGCTCAAAATAAAGTCGGTCTGCCGTGTCGTAATCGGTGGAAACTGTTTCAGGGTTGCAGTTCACCATGATGGTTTCATATCTTGCTTCTTGCAGGGCGTAACACGCATGCACGCAGCAATAATCAAATTCAATGCCTTGTCCTATTCTGTTTGGTCCGCCGCCAAGGATGAGAATTTTTTTCTTATTCGTGGGCGCACATTCGCTCTCGGCAGGGCTTAGGTGATTGCCCTCGTAGCAGCTATACATATAAGGTGTTTCGGAGGGGATTTCGGCGGCGCAACTATCCACTCGCTTAAAGACGGGATGGATATCGTGCTTCAGGCGCGCTTTGGCAACGGAGCTTTCTTCGACGCCAACAATTTTGGCAAGACGCGCATCACTAAAGCCGAGTTTTTTGATGATGAGCCAGCCTTGCGGCGTAACCGGCAGACCGTTTTCCTGAATAAGCTTTTCATGTTCGATAATGTTTTGCACGCGCTCCAAAAACCACTTGTCAATTTTGCAGGCGGCATGAATGTCATCTACACTAAAACCATGGCGCATGGCTTGTGCCACATATAAGAGGCGGCGTGGTGTGGCAACAGAAATACTGGCGCGTATTTGGTCAGGATGCGGCCCATGTTCGGAAATATCACTATCACCGATTTTCATCTCATCAAAGCCGGTAAGGTTTTCTTCCATTGAGTTCATGGCTTTTTGCAAAGACTCTTCCATGGAACGGCCAATGGCCATCACCTCGCCTACGGATTTCATCGCGGTGCTGAGATTTTTATTTGTGCCTTTGAACTTCTCAAAATTAAAGCGCGGCACCTTGGTCACAACATAATCAATTGTGGGTTCAAAGGAGGCAGGTGTGCGTCCGCCCGTAATGTCATTTCCTAACTCATCAAGCGTATAACCAACGGCCAGCTTAGCGGCAATTTTGGCGATTGGAAATCCTGTAGCCTTTGAAGCCAGTGCAGAAGAACGCGAGACACGCGGGTTCATCTCAATCACGATCAAGCGGCCCGTTTCCGGGTGAACGGCAAATTGAACGTTTGATCCGCCTGTTTCGACACCAATACCGCGCAGTACCGCCAGTGAGGCATTGCGCATGATCTGGTATTCTTTATCGGTGAGCGTCATGGCGGGGGCAACAGTGATGGAGTCGCCCGTATGCACGCCCATCGGGTCGATATTTTCGATGGAACAAATAATGATGCAGTTATCATTTTTATCGCGCACAACTTCCATCTCATATTCTTTCCAGCCAAGCAAAGATTCCTCGACCAAGATTTGATTGATGGGGGAGGCATCAATTCCTTCGCGTGTGATTTGCTCATACTGATCTTTGTTATAGGCAACGCCGCCGCCTGTTCCGCCAAGGGTAAAGGCAGGGCGGATAATGGCAGGAAGGCCAATCTCTTCCAAGGCAGCTTGGGCTTCTTCTTTATTGTGTGCGAGCATGGATTTGGCGGACTCTAATCCAATCTCATCCATACATTTTTTGAAAAGATCGCGGTCTTCGGCCTTGGCGATGGCTTCTTGGTTGGCACCGATAAGCTCAATCCCCAGCTCATCTAACGTGCCGTCTTCGGCTAAAGCAAGGGCGGTGTTGAGCGCTGTTTGCCCGCCCATTGTGGGCAGAACGGCGTCCGGTTTCTCCTTCTCCAGAATTTGTTTTACCATTTGCGGCGTGATGGGCTCAATATAGGTGGCATCTGCCATCTCCGGGTCGGTCATGATGGTGGCAGGATTTGAGTTCACCAAAATCACGCGGTAGCCTTCTTCGCGTAGAGCCTTACAGGCCTGCGCGCCGGAATAATCAAACTCACATGCCTGCCCGATAATAATCGGACCCGCGCCAATAATGAGGATGGATTTTATGTCGGTACGTTTAGGCATGGTTTTCCTCTATCATCTCCACAAATCTATCAAAGAGGTAATGGCTGTCTTGCGGACCGGGGGAGGCTTCGGGGTGGTATTGCACGCTAAAGACCGGTTTTGTTTTGTGTTTGATCCCCTCATTGCTGTCGTCAAAGAGGCTGGTATGCGTGATCTCAACATCTTTGGGGAGTGAATCAGGGATGACCTGAAATCCGTGATTTTGGCTGGTGATTTCAACCGTGCCGGTTTGTAAATCCTTGACCGGATGATTGGCGCCTCTATGCCCTAAATGCATTTTTTCTGTTTTACCACCAAGGGCGAGCGCTAACATTTGATGACCTAAGCAAATTCCAAAGAGGGGAATGTTTTTATCCAGCAATGCCTGAATAGTAGGCACGGCATATTCTCCCGTGGCGGCGGGGTCTCCGGGGCCGTTGGAGAGGAAAACGCCGTCGGGCTTAAGGGCTAAGATATCATCCGCGCTTGTGGTGGCAGGAACGACGGTGACACGGCATCCGGCAGAGGTCAGGTAGCGCAGAATGTTATATTTCGCGCCGAAATCTACCGCGACAACGTGGTATTTGGGAGTGTCTTGTGTGCCATATCCATCTTTTAAATCCCATGAGGCTTCCGTCCATTCATAGGGCTTATCACAGGTGACATCTTTGGCCAGATCCAGTCCTTCAAGTCCGGACCAATTGGCAGCTTGTTCCTTTAAAGCGTCTAAATCAAACTTTCCGTCTTTCGCGTGGCAAATGACGGCGTTCGGCGCACCGCTATCGCGGATATGGCGCGTAAGCGCACGGGTATCAAGGCCACAAATGCCAACCATTTCATGTTGTTTGAGCCACTCATCCAAATGTGCTGTAGCGCGCCAGTTCGATGGACCCGTCATGTCCTCACGGATAATCAGGCCGCGCGCATGTGGTTTTTGCGCTTCTATATCTTCTGCGTTTGTGCCGACATTACCGATATGGGGGAAGGTGAAATTGATGATCTGTCCGGCATAGGAGGGATCGGTTAAAATCTCCTGATACCCTGTCATGGAGGTATTAAAGCAGACCTCCCCCAAGGCATTACCAGCCGTGCCAATTCCATAGCCATAAAGGGTGGTTCCATCTGCAAAAACGACCACGGCGCTCATCTCGTTATTGTAAGGGGAAGGGGATTTTTTTGTCTTTAAAGAGCTAATCGGCATAGCTTGCATTTTTCCAGTTTAAAAGGTATCACTGGAAAACATTGTAATAAGCTAAAACCTCATAAAACGGAAGAGAAAAATGAGCAAAAGAGACGAGTTGACCACAGCTTTAAAAGAAGCGCTTAAAAGTAAAGATCAAATTGCGATGTCTACGATCCGTTTGATTACCGCAGCGCTCAAAGACCGGGATATTGCCGCGCGCGGAAAAGGCAATGCGGAAGGGGTGTCGGAGTCGGAAATCCTCTCCCTTATGCAATCCATGATCAAGCAACGTCAGGAATCGGCCAAAACCTATGCGGATGCGGGTCGGCCAGAGCTGGCAGAGCGTGAAGAGGCTGAAATTAAAGTGATTGAGCGCTTTTTACCTGCGCAACTGGACGAAGGCGCCGTGGGCGAAGCAATTGAGAAAATCATCGCCGATGTGGGTGCCGAAAGCATCAAGGATATGGGCAAGGTGATGGCCGAGCTTAAAACCCAATATGCCGGCCAGATTGACATGGCCAAGGCTGGTAGCGTGGTGAAGGAAAAATTAGCGGCTTAGCTATCACCCAAGCTTTATGACTTTGGTGACTTTAGCTGTGTCTTTAGGACAATCAACCTCAACAGCGACTTCGTCGCCTACTTGAAGGTTGGCTTGTTGGAAGAGTTCATCTGAGATTCCTGCCCCACTAAGGTTGCCTCCAAGAGAAATTTTCAGAGGTTCTGCAAAACGTACAAAATAGCGTGAGAAATCTGATTTTTTAATATACTCTTCGAGACTGCCTTCAAATTTGCCTCTTGCTACGGCATATTTCCATACCTCTCTAAAGTCTTCTATTGCGTCTCGCACTGTGCCGATAGTACCGATGGTCATCTTGTCTCTCCTTGTGTAAGTTTAGAAAGCTCGTGGCTTAGATATTCTGAGGTTTAAAAGCTTCAGTGACTTGCTTTGAATCGGTGTCGAGCTTGACCGCAACAGTATCACCCTCTTTGAGTTTTGCTGCTTCGATAAGTTCTTCTGATATACCTGCTCCGTGTATGTATGTTTGTGTTTTATACTCAACAGGTTTTTCAAAGGCTATGTAGTAAGGAAAGGTGCCTGACCGTGCCGAAAATTCTTCGAGACTGCCTGTAAAACCATTATTGTTTACTGCATATTTCCATGCGCGTTCTGTACTCTTTGCTGAGCTTCCCAATTTTCCAATAGCTCCAATAATCATCTTGTTTTTCCTTGTATCAACGTAAAATCTTGAGAGAAGGTAACAGCTTTGTTTTATTATGTCAACTAAAAAATAGTATTTTAATTCATTAAAATTCTGCATTATGGCGCGATGTCTATCCCACCGCGATTTATGGATGAGCTGCGCGCGCGCCTCACACTGTCTGATATTATCGGACGGCAGGTGCGCCTGACCCGTGCGGGGCGGGAATTTAAGGGCTGTTGTCCGTTTCATAATGAAAAAACGCCCTCATTCTACGTGAATGATGATAAGCAGTTTTATCATTGCTTTGGTTGTGGTGCGCACGGCGATGTCATCGGCTTTGCGATGCAGCATGGTAATTTGTCTTTTATCGAAGCGGTGGAGACTCTGGCCCCTGAGGCGGGCATGCAGGTGCCGCAACAATCACCTCAAGATATTGCGAAGGCCAAGAAAGAAAAGAGCCTCTATAGCCTGATGGAGGAGGCGACAAGCTGGATGGAACAGCAATTGCGCGATCCGGCCAATACACATGCGTATCGCTATATTCTGGAGCGGGGCAATAGCGAAGAGGATTTGCGGAACTTTAGAATTGGCTACGCGCCGCCGGATCGGCATATCTTGCGTAAGTTTTTGAGTGCGCAGGGCTATAAAGATGCGCAGATGATTGAAGCGGGGGTTTTACGTCCGGGCAAGCAGGGGCGTGATCCTTATGCTTTCTTTCGCGAGCGCATCATGTTTCCGGTGATGGACCGGCGCGGGCGTGTGGTGGCCTTTGGTGGACGGATTTTGCCGGATCATTTGAGGGCGCCGGATCAGGGAAGTTACGTTCCCGCGAAATATATGAATTCCTCGGACACGCCGCTCTTCCACAAAGGTGGGATGCTCTACGGCGAATCCCATGCACGTCAAGCCGCGATAGATGGACAGCCCTTATTGGTCGTGGAAGGTTATGTTGATGTGATGGCCTGTTTCAAGGCGGGTTATCGCGGCGCGGTGGCACCTCTTGGAACTGCTTTAACGGAAGAGCAAATCTTACTGCTTTGGAAAATGATTCCAAATGATATGGAGGCGGCGGGAAAGGCGCCCATTCTTTGCTTTGATGGAGATGAGGCCGGGCGTAGAGCAGCCAGACGGGCGTGTGAGCGGATATTGCCGCTTTTGAAACCGGGGCATAGCGCGAAATTTGCTTTTCTACCCGAAGGGCAAGATCCGGACAGTTTGATTGCTGCTAAGGGCAAAAAAGCTTTTGAAGTGGTTGTTGAGGGTGCCATTCCTCTGGTGGAGTTCATATGGCGTTATCATACGCTGGGTAAAGGCTTTGATACGCCTGAGGCCAAGGCGGGGCTGGCCAAGGCGTTGGAAAAAGAAACGCTGCTTATTCCTGATCGGGATGTGCAGTATCATTACCGTCAGACATTCCGACAAAAAACATATGAGGCTTTTGGCGGGAAAGGGCAAAAATTCTCTGGTCGTAAGGCAGGCGGGAGTGCGCAAAACTGGACCCCTCAAATCCGGCGTCCCCATCAGTTTACAGCGCCGGAAGTGAAGCTTTTGGCCGCCCTGATCAACCATCCGGAGATTTTTGAGAGCGTTGAAGAGGATGTTGGATGTTTGCCTATTCAGGATCAGGAATTGGACCAGTTACGGCAAAGTTTGCTTCCTCTCTTGATTGAAAGGGAATATCAATCGGGTCAGGAGCTTATATGGGATTTGCAAGCGAAAGGTTATGAAAAAATATTATCCGGATTATTGTCACATGATTTGTACGCTTTGGCGCGCTTTGCAAGGCCCTCGGCCTCATTGGAAGAGGTTTACGAGGGCTGGAAAATGACAATGGACTCGGTTTATCAGCACAGGGTCGCAAAGGCTTGAAAACTCAGGCGTTTATAGTTTTATAAAGAATTTAGCCTTTACGTGCCGAATCGGGTATAACGATTTGGTTTAGAAGAATAATTTTAAATTTTAAGGTGTGTATCCAGTAATGGCAGCCCGGAAAAAATCAGTTAAAAAAACAGCGAAGAAGACAGTAAAAAAAGCAGCGAAGAAAAAAGCGCTTAAGAAACCTGCAACCAAAAAGACTGTTAAGAAAAAAGTTGCAACGAAAAAGGTCGCTAAAAAATCAGCTAAAAAGACTGTCAAAAAAACGGTGAAGAAAAAAGCTTCCAAAAAAATCAAAAAACCTGTAAAGAAAACAGCCGTTAAAAAAGCGGCAAAAAAAGCGCTTAAGAAAACCGCCAAAAAGACAGCAAAAACAAGTAAAAAGCAGAGTGTAAAAAAAGCCGTGACCAAGACACCCGCAAAAAAGAAGACTGCCAAAAAGACAGCCGAAAAAACGGCAAAGAAGACGCTCAAGAAAACGGCAAAGTCTGCGCCTAAGAAAAAAGTGCCTACGAAGTCAAAAAAGGCTGCAAATAAAAATACCAAAGATCAAGAAGAAGAGGCAGAAGCGCCTGCGGCCAAGCGTGCTGTTAAAGGAACGTTGGCGCAAATTGTCAAGAAACTGGTCAAACAGGGCAAAGAGAAGGGCTATATTACCTATGACCAGTTGAATAAAGCCCTACCTGCGGAAGAGTTTTCATCCGAAGAGATAGAAGATGCCATGTCTACTTTATCTGATGTTGGTATCCAGATGAGCGAGGGTGATGATTCCGATGAGGAAGAAGAAAGTTCCTACAGCTCCGGCGGGAATATTGCTTCTGATGATACAGGCCGGACGGATGACCCTGTGCGCATGTATTTGCGCGAGATGGGGACAGTGGAGCTTCTCTCTCGTGAAGGAGAGATCGCCATTGCCAAGCGGATTGAGGCGGGCCGTGAAATGATGATTGGCGGTATTTGCGAAAGCCCCTTGGCTATTGAGTCTTTGATTGCGTGGTATGACTCTCTTCAAAAGGGAGATATTTTGTTGCGTGAGGTCATTGATCTTGATGCAACCTACAGCGATGGTCCTGATGAAGAAAATAACCGTCCTAAACCTGTTGTAAAGAAAGATGACGACGATGATGACTCTGAACAGAAGAGTTCGTCAGAAGAGGGTGAAGGAGGAGAAGAAGGCGGTTCTTCCGATGATGATAATGATGAGGATAATTTGTCCCTCGCGGCGATGGAAGAGGAATTAAAACCTCAGGTCTTTGCAGTTTTTGCGAAAATTAAACGAACCTATAAGAAAATTCAAACCGTTCAAAAGGACCGGATTGAAGCCATCCAGAAGGGTAAAGAACCAAGCGCACCGACCAATAAAAAATACGAAAAGCTCAAAGGTGATATGGTCAAGCTCATGGATGAGGTGAAACTCCATAATGCCCGGATTGAGCAGCTTGTCGGAGCACTCTATAAGGTAAATAAGGAGTTGGTGACGCAAGAAGGAAAGCTCTTGCGCATGGCGCTCGATTGTAAAGTCAAACGTGAGAGCTTTTTGGAGAACTACTATGGTTCCGAGATGGATCCAAAATGGCTCACTAAGGTGAGAAAAATAGATGCCAAGTGGGAGAAATTTGCGACCAGAAATGAGAGTAAAATCATCCGTATTCGTGAGCAAATAGCTTTGGTATCCGAAGATTCTGCGCTGCCTATTAAGGAGTTCCGACGGATTGTCTCGACCGTTCAAAAGGGTGAAAAAGAAGCGGCGAGAGCTAAAAAAGAGATGGTAGAGGCCAACCTTCGTCTTGTGATTTCGATTGCCAAGAAATATACAAACCGGGGTTTGCAATTCCTTGACCTTATTCAGGAAGGGAATATCGGTCTGATGAAGGCGGTGGATAAATTTGAATATCGTCGCGGCTATAAATTTTCTACCTATGCGACATGGTGGATCAGGCAGGCGATTACACGTTCTATCGCGGACCAAGCGCGCACCATCCGTATTCCGGTTCACATGATTGAAACGATTAATAAGTTGGTTCGGACCTCGCGCCAGATGATGCATGAGATTGGCCGTGAACCAACGCCCGAAGAACTCGCGCAGCGTCTTCATATGCCGCTTGAAAAAGTGCGCAAGGTCCTCAAAATCGCCAAGGAGCCCGTGTCTCTCGAAACGCCGATTGGTGATGAAGAAGATTCTTCTCTAGGCGATTTTATCGAAGACACAAATGCAATTCTGCCAGTGGAAAGCGCTATTCATTCCAATTTGCGCGAAACAACTACCCGCGTGCTGGCCTCCCTCACGCCGCGTGAGGAGCGTGTGCTGCGTATGCGTTTCGGGATCGGGATGAATACCGATCATACGCTCGAAGAGGTCGGGCAACAATTCAACGTCACGCGGGAGCGTATTCGTCAGATCGAAGCCAAGGCTCTACGTAAGCTCAAACACCCCAGCCGCTCCAGAAAGCTGAGAAGTTTCTTAGATACGTAGTTTATTTTACCGGAAACAAGTAACAGGTTCCAAAATTTGGACCTTTGCCGATTTTAACGGTTTTAGGTTCCAGAGCGTTGTTTATTAAGTAATCAAAAGTTTTTGGATCGATGGAGTACTCAAATCTTTCTTCTTTGTTGCATACTGCGTTGTTATGTAGAGGGGTGAGGATTTTTCCATAGATATCACTCCTGCTGCTGTCGCAGCTTTCTTTATAACAGTGAGGAAGGTTTCGAAATTTTGAAATCTTAAATTGAGCTGTTTCTGCGTTCTTTTGTGCATGTTGGAAGTCACTGTTGCTCATGTAAAAAAGGGTAGTCAACGCAACCAAAGGGGGCGCCATAAGTGTTCCAAAAAATTTTAGCATAAGCTTTAATTCGTCATCAGGGGTTTGTTTTTCCATTGTTAATTCTCCATAATTTGTAATGGTTTTTGAAATTATTCTTTAAAGGTGAAAAAAGGTGTCAGATCAGCTCATTAAGCTGATCGGCGATATAAATATAGAAGAGATAAGTGGTGTGGATTGGACATGGGTTCTTATCATTGATCCAAAACGATTCTACATTTTTTAAAATAACCACTAATTCCAACTTTTACTTTCGTAATTGTTCCAGCTTTTATTTCTTTTGCTCCCTTGCCACTTGCCCAAAAGAAATCTTGTGTAGCACAACTTTTGTTATTTTTTAGGGGCGTTTTAAACTGGCCTTTCCAGGATGTCCATCTTGAGCACCCCGCTCTTGAACAATGTACGTTTTCAACAACTAGTTCGGGCATAAAGAGAGCAGATTCTGCATTTTTTTCGAATTTAAAATCTTCGGTTGTACCAGAGCACCCAAGCGTAGAAAGCGTTGTAAATGTAAGTGCGGTAACTATAGTAGCGGGTTTCAAAAAATTTGTATGTTTAGTCATAGCTATTCCTTTTCCGTGTTCATTTGCATGACGGTTTATTAAAAAGTTTGAAAATTTAGATTGGGAAATAGGCTATGGGATCAGTTTGATATCAAACTGATCGACGTAGGCGCGTAGAAATTGTAATAACAGATATAATTTCCATTCAAAGATGAAAACATAAAACATGGTGGGTGTCAACAAATTGTTAAACGTGCATCCAAAGTTAAAAATTCGTCAACAGTTCCCAGGCGGCACATGAGGCGTTCATGATTTGATTGCGGTGCAACTGTTTCGCCTGCCAGAATAGATTCTTTGAGATCCATGAAACCGTTGCCCATTTCGTGATTGATTTGATGCAGGTAAAGCCACTCAGTTCCCAGACGGTCATTCGCATCATCCTTCATCTCCGGATAGAGAAGGAAATCAAGATCTGCCACTTCAAGTTTTTTGCGCAGATATTTGCTGATGTGCTCTTCTTGCAAAATATCTCTTTCGTTAGGGGAGCGCATGAGGTTCAACGTATCTCTAAAAATATAGTGTAGCTCTAAAGAAAGAGATTGAGCATCTTTATATTCGGGTTCTTCGCTCCGCATTCCCTCTTCAATGGTTTGTGTCGCTTTTGCAAAAGCCGTGCGTAAAAGTTTTTTGATATCCTCCAATTTTTCGGCCCGTGTTTCGGGCATGGGAGGGAAAACAGGCTCTTGTGTTTTTTCATTTTGTGACATGGATAGAATAATAAGAGCGTCTTTGTGTTATGTCAATCAATTTTTCGATGAAGTTTTAACGGGGCTATGATAAAAACACTACAGATCAGGGCGAATAGCTCAGCTGGTTAGAGCAGTCCGCTCATAACGGATTGGTCGGGGGTTCAAGTCCCTCTTCGCCCACCATTTGAAACAGGCAGCTTCACCTTATTCTAATGCACATTAAACTCAGGGTGGGGAACTTTTCCTTTTTTGTACATCTCATGATGGATAATGTTCCTGATTTCGGTAAGTGAAATATAAGCGTTGCTCGCGGTAATTCCGGCGACAACCGCGTCAT